>NZ_UCNZ01000008.1:0-40509 GCF_900474245.1 Synechococcus sp. UW179B | reverse complement strand
TCCGTTCTTTGGCCAGTCCAGTGGTGGTGCCTGCGCGCAGGATGAAACTCCAATCTGACGATTGAGCTAAAAGCAATTCGCGGCCAGCTTGATGCAGCATGCGCAGCCCTTGTTCACTGCCAACCCCGCGGCTGCAGCGTTCTTTCATCGCCCTGCCGGCTCGGCTCCACTCCGGAATGATCCAGGCATTGCTGTCGTTGAGCCAATAGTCATGAAAACCACCCTGTCCCCAGCTGGAGGGGGAGGGGTCGCAGATTTGCAGATTCGGGGTTTGGCTTAAAACACCGCGCAGGGTTGTGAATCGCACCTGTTGCTCCGGTCCTTGGCGGAACAGTTCAGCCAGGAACATCGGGCCTTCAAACCACCAGTGGCCAAATAATTCAGCATCGAAGGGGGCCACCAACAACGGGGCCGTCTCCATGCGCTGTTCGAGGGCTTCGAGTTGGAGGCGCCGCCCCTCGAGATAATGCTTGGCATGGTCTTTGGTGCGTGCCTGGGCGAGCTCTGGTTCGTAGGGCTGCTTGGCATCCAGCGGAGCGCGTTGGTCGCTGACGCGATGCAACTTGAGCCCTAGGGGGCGCTGCGTGGGCAGTCCAAAGGATTCGATCTGCTCTTGGGGGAGATCCCAGCCCAGGTCCCGGTGGAATTCTCGGTAGGCGGGATCACCGGGGTAGCCATCGCGGGCTGACCAAACCGGCAGGGTTGCGTCGCTGTCCCGTCCGAAAAAGGCCACACCATTGCGGCTGCAGATCGGTGCGTACACCCCATACCTCGGCCTTGGTTTGGCATGGAGCAGGCCGTGGCCATCGAGCACCGCATAGCGCAAGCCGGCATCGCGCATCCATACGTCTAGGCCTTCGTAGTAGGCACATTCCGGCAGCCAAATGCCAAGAGGTTGCTCGCCGATCAGGCGTTGGTGTTCGCGCACGGCTGTGCGCAACTGAGCCCGCACCGCTTCCGGGTGTTCGCGCAGCAGCGGCATGTAGCCGTGCGTTGCCCCGCAGGTGAGCAGGTCGAGTACACCTTGTTGTTGCAGCGCCTGGAAGCGACTGATCAGATCTCCATTGCTGTTCTGCCAGCTCTGCAGATAGCGCTCAAAGCAGCTCTGCAGATGGATGGCAGCGGCTTTGCGATCGCTGGGGGCTTGTTGCAGAAGCTGCAAGCGGGATTGAACCCAGCTCGGGAAGCGTTTGTGGAGTGTGCTGTCTGCAAGCAGAGACAGGAGGGTCGGTGAGATCCCCATCGTGAGGCGTGCTTGCTGGGCTGGGTCGCCCGCCGCAGACTCCAGCATCTCCACCAGGGGGAGATAGCACTCAATTAGCGCTTGAAAAAACCAGTCTTCTTCGAGCGAGTTCGCCTCGTTCGACCGCACGTAAGGAAGGTGCGCATGGAGAACAAGGGCTAGTGCTCCTTGGGCCAACGCTCAAACTCACTATGAATCCATCGAATGTACCGGTATTTCTCCCTAAAGCCGCCGGCTCGTAACGCCTGTCTCGCTTAGAGTGGCTTAACTCATAGTCATTCCGACTAAAACCCTTCGAGGCTTTAGCCATGGCCAAGGATCCAGGTCGCGTTTTGATCTTCGACACCACTCTTAGAGATGGTGAACAATCCCCCGGGGCCAGCCTCAACCTCGAGGAGAAGTTGGCGATTGCCCAGCAGCTGGCCCGGCTTGGCGTTGATGTGATCGAGGCTGGCTTCCCCTTTGCGAGCCATGGCGATTTCGCTGCCGTGCAGCGCATTGCCCAGCAGGTTGGTGGGGAGAACGGCCCAATTATTTGTGGTTTGGCCCGCGCGTCCCGCGGCGACATCAAGGCCTGCGCTGACGCCGTCGCTCCGGCCCCAAAGCGACGCATTCATACGTTTATTGCTACCAGCGACATCCACCTCGAACACAAACTGCGCAAGAGCCGTAAGGACGTGCTTGGCATCGTTCCCGAGATGGTGGCCTACGCCCGCTCATTTGTGGATGACGTTGAATTTTCCTGCGAGGACGCTGGTCGCAGCGACCCTGAGTTTTTGTACGAAGTGATCGAAGCGGCCATTGCCGCCGGTGCCAGCACCGTGAACATTCCAGACACGGTGGGTTACACCACACCCTCTGAATTCGGCAGCTTGATTGAGGGCATCAACAGACATGTGCCCAACATCGATGATGCGGTGATCTCTGTGCACGGGCACAACGATCTTGGGCTGGCAGTGGCCAATTTCCTCGAGGCTGTTAAAGCGGGCGCGCGTCAGTTGGAGTGCACGGTGAATGGCATCGGTGAACGCGCCGGTAACGCTGCTCTCGAAGAGCTGGTGATGGCGATGCATGTCCGCCGCCGTTATTTCAATCCCTTCTTTGGACGTGAGGAGGATTCACCAACACCACTGACCGGTATTCGAACGGAGGAAATCACCAAGACCTCGCGCCTGGTTTCCAATCTCACCGGCATGGTGGTGCAGCCCAACAAGGCGATTGTGGGGGCCAATGCCTTTGCGCACGAATCGGGGATCCATCAAGACGGTGTGCTGAAAAACCGGCTCACCTACGAAATCGTTGATGCCCGCACCGTCGGCCTCTCCGACAACCGGATCTCGTTGGGCAAGCTCAGCGGCCGCAGCGCTGTTCGCGCTCGCTTGGAAGAGCTCGGCTACGACCTCAGCCGTGAGGATCTGGATGATGCGTTTGCCCGCTTCAAAGATCTTGCCGATCGCAAACGGGAAATCACGGATCGCGATCTGGAATCGATCGTCAGCGTCCAGGTGCAACAGCCCGATGCGAAATATCAGCTGAAGCTGGTGCAGGTGAGCTGCGGCAGCAGTCTTCAGCCCACAGCCACGGTGACCCTCGCCGATGAAAATGGTCAGGAGCAAACCGCAGCCTCTGTGGGAACGGGACCGGTGGATGCCGTTTGCCGTTCTCTCAATCAGCTGGCAGGTGAGCCCAATGAATTGGTGGAGTTTTCGGTGAAGTCGGTCACGGAAGGGATTGATGCCATGGGTGATGTCACCATTCGTCTGCGTCGTGACGGCCAGCTTTATTCCGGCCATTCCGCCCATACGGATGTGGTGGTGGCCGCTGCTGAGGCGTTTGTGAATGCTTTGAATCGGCTTGTTGCCGGAACGGCAGGACCAACGATTCATCCGCAACGGGATATGGCTGAGCTCGATTCCAGCCCTGTCCGTTAATGAGGGCTTGATGGCGCTGAAATCCATGTCGCTCAAATCCACTCTGCGTCCAGCTCCCCTTCTGCAGTTGTTGCTGCTGATCCTGCTGGCACTTGCCGTGCTGGTTCCTTTGCTGTGGCTGGTGAGCACGTCTTTGAAAGGCCCCGCTGAGGACATCTTTACGAGCCCGCCTTCGCTGTTTCCGGCCCAGCCCAGCCTCGATGCCTATGGGCGTCTGTTTCGTGACAATCCGCTTTGGACTTACATCTTCAACAGTTCAGTCGTCAGCTTCCTTGCAGTGGTGGCGAATCTTCTGTTCTGCTCCCTTGCGGCTTACCCATTGGCGCGTATGCGCTTTTTTGGTCGGGGTCTTGTCCTCGCCCTCGTCGTGGCAACGATTCTCATCCCCTTTCAGGTGGTGATGATTCCGCTGTACCTGCTGATGGTGCAGCTTGGCTTGCGCAACACCCTGATGGCGTTGGTGATTCCTCAGGCGGCTACCGCTTTTGGGCTTTATCTCCTGCGTCAAAGCTTTCTGGGGGTGCCCGTTGAGCTTGAGGAGGCCGCACGCATTGATGGCTGCAGCAAGCTTGGGGAATGGTGGAACGTGATGATTCCTGCGGCCAAGGCTGATCTGATCACCCTGGCGATGTTCGTGTTCATCGGCACCTGGAGTGACTTCCTCTGGCCCTTGGTGATCCTTGATGATCCAGGCCTGTTCACCTTGCCCTTAGGGCTGCAGCAATTGGCCAGCAGCTTTTCCCTCGATTGGCGGATTGTTGCGGCCGGCTCCGTGGTGTCGATCCTGCCGGTGCTGGTGATGTTTGTGCTGCTCCAGCGCTTCATCCTTCCCAATGCCAGTGGGGATGCCGTTAAGGGATAGGGATGAAGTCCAGCGATGGCTTGTTTGGTTCTCCTGGCCTCGCCGTTGGCTCTGAGCGCTGAACTCGTTGTCGTTCCTGGGTGCGCCAGCGCTGCTGGGCTTGTTTTAAGTCTCCGATTTGTGTTTCGAGGGATTGTTGACGGCGTTGCAGGAACTCCAGCTGTTCCACCATCAGGTTGATGTTGGTGACCTCAGGCTCTTGTTGTTCGAGCGCATGGAGTTGAAGACGGAGCGCGCGGATCGCATCGGTGTGATGACGGTATCCCTGCCAGAGCGCCAGGAACAGCAGGGTGAGCATTGGAAGGGCCACCGCTTCGATGACACGCCATCGGGAACCCATGGTCAGCGAGAAGGCTTGTTTCTTGTCTGAGCATGATTGCTGACGGGAGGCCAGCGTTGCCTTTCACGGTGTCAGGTTGTTGCGGTCTGAACGCTTAAAGGGTGGGTTGCTGGAGTAGATCCATTTCAGTTGCCCCTGGTTCATGTCGCTGCAAGATCTCGATCAATTGCTTGGTTCGCGTCATGACGATCCTGCTTTGGCCGAGCAACTTGCCAAGCCATTGCCCTTGGAGGAGTTGATCACCCTGGCCAAGTCTCGTGGGCTCACGATCACCGAAGACGACGTGTTTCAGGCTCAACAACGGGAGCAGACCAATGCCAGCGCCGCTGATCTGCAGCAGCAAATGGCGCCTGAGTCCAGGCGACTGAGGCATTTCATTCCAGGTTGATAAGCGCCGCTCAGCGTTTGGGATCTCTGACGATCCAAGACCGCGCCCGTAAACCCCGTTAGCAAGAGGTTGATCATTTACTGAGTCATGGCTTCTTTCACGATCAGCATCGAAGGTGGATCCAGCTTCAGCTGTGCCGATGATCAATACATCCTCGATGCAGCTGAAGAGCAAGGCATTGACCTCGCCTATTCCTGCCGTGCGGGTGCTTGCAGTACCTGTGCCGGCAAGATTCTCAACGGAAGCATTGATCAAGCTGATCAAAGCTTCCTGGATGACGATCAGATGTCCAAGGGGTTTGCCTTGCTTTGCGTGAGCTATCCGCTGAGCGATTGCTCGATCAAGACCAACGTGGAAGACGAGCTCTAAGCGAGCTTGATCACGTCCGGGGTTTCTCCATGGGTTTGGCCGATGAGCAAGGCATGGCTTACAGCGCCTTCATGGCTGTGAAAACTCCATGCCGCTTCAACGCTCGAGACCCCTTCAATGGACTGGGTTTGGTGATTCAAACTCAAGTAGCTACCAGTGCAGTTTTGACGGAGCACATAGCGTTCAGCAACTGGGGCTCTCATGGCGTTCTCATCAAGGCTTAATTCCGGGTTAGCGATGGCTGTTGCCCGATCTTTCGGTCTACAGGATTTCCTTTGTTTTCAACCCTTGACATTGTTACTGAGCCCCCCTTTCTCACTCGATGGCTGCGGTTGAAGGGTCTTCGGCCGTAAAAGCAGATCGTCGGGTCCAGATCAAGCCATCAGGGGCTTGGGCTTGTTTCTGCTGCCCGCCATTCCTGAACCAGGGATCGCTCATCGCCTTGAAGCCGCTGGGATCGAGCCCCCAGGTGTTTTCCAGGTAATCGGAGCACATCTGTTCGGAGGCGGGTTCGCTTTGCTGCCAGTGCACCAACGACAAACGCGTTGGACGAATCGTCACGACGGCAATCTTTCCCAGCGGAGCGGCCTCCGGGTCGGGTTCGACCCATTCTTCGACCCGTTCCTCTGCCACAAATAACCGCAGCGCGCTGCTGCAATCGCGGCCGTCCAGGGGGTATTTGTCGAGGTAGAGGCGTCTTGCTCGTTTGAACAATGCCGAGGGCGCGCGCGCCATCAGCTGCTCAAGTGCAGCTTGGAGTTGTGGGTGGCTCATCGTGAGCTCATCGTGAGCTGATCGTGACGTTTCGGCTGTCTTCTTGCTTCACCGCTGGCGTTGTTGCGCAGAGGTGGAAGACTAGGGACAGATGCGTGATTGGAACATTGCCGAAACTTGTTCGTTCTTTATACAGACTGATTGCCTTGGACGGCAGTCCCCACCCAGTGCTGGATGCTCCCTACGAATCGATGGATGCCGCTGAAGCAGCGGCTCAGAGCTGGTGTTCGGGGCAAGGCCGTGATCTCTCCATTCAGCAGCGTGGGATCGGTTTAGAGGTCCAAACAAGTTGCGGTGCTTGGAGAACGATTCGCTATCCGCAGGCCTGTCTTCGTGACGGCGGAGAGCCCTCTTCCGTCCTTTGAGCCCCTACCGATGAACGTGAGCGTGGATCTCTGTGTGGTGCCTGTGGGCGTTGAAGGTTCGCTGGCGCCGTGGGTGGCGATCTGCAACGAGCTGATCAAAGCGTCGGGGCTTGAGTATGAGCTCGGGCCGAATGGAACCGCGATCGAGGGGGATTGGGATGCTGTGTTTGCTTGCGTGAAGCGCTGTCATGAGCGGCTGCATGGTGAGGGGGTGCCGAGGATTCACGCCACGCTGCGTGTGAATACCCGTGTGGATCGCGAGCAGTCGTTCCGCGACAAAGTTCCCAGCGTTGAGCGCTTGATCCTGCCTTGAGCGGTTCTTAGGCGTTGCCGATGGGAAGGGCTTTGGGTCTGGCGCAAATCTGTAGATCCAAAGCCACGCATTCTCATTTGTCTCTCTTGTGTCTTGAATGAGGCCAGGCGTAGGCCAGGCTCTTGATGTGGAAATCCGTTCTTCGTTCCTCGTGGTTTGTCCTCGTTGGAATGGGAGCCCCTTTGATGGGCTCTCTTTCGATTGGATCTCCAGTGCGTGCCCAGTCATGGGCTGACATCGGCGACTATTCCTCTCTTCTGCGTCAAGCCGGCACCCAAACCTTGGTGGCAAAAGACTGCCCATCTGGACTCTTAGGTGCCTTTCATGCCGGAAGGAATGCCTTGCTGTTGTGCTCCAACAACCTTCAAGATGATCCTGCTCAGGTGTGGACCGTGTTGGCCCATGAATCAGCCCACGTGATGCAGCATTGTCAGCAGGGACCTCTCTTGCCTGATCATGAGATTGGCAGTGCCCTTGCCCAGATAGAGAAGCAGTCGATGAGCTCGTTTCAGGAATTGCGTTTGTATCACCAGTCCCAGCGACGCGATGAAATTGAGGCAAGGCTGGTGCAGGGATTGCCGATGGCTGAAGTGAAAGCGTTGTTTCGAGGTTTTTGTGGGAATCGTCTGAAACGGGGTGCCCCCAAGAGCACTCCTGCTGCGGGGTTAGGCGATGGATGAGGATGCACCGATCACGCCGATTACCGGTCCCAACATCGATGCAGAGGGCCGTCTCACCTACATGGGGGAGGACGGGCGTCGTTATGTGGTGATGGATGGCGATGAACGGGATGAAACCTCCTCCGCAGCCGTGATGGAGGCACTACGTAGTGCTGGACCCTTGTTTGAGGAAATTGAAACGCTCTGCCAGGGGTGGGTGGATGAGGTGAGTGATGCCGCCTTGACCCGGGCAGAAGCGATTGCCTTGCTGCTTGCCACGCTCGAAACCTTGTTGGATGACGAGAGTTGACACACCGGTGTTTACGGTGGCCATTCCTGGTCTGATCTTCGATGGGTCCCAAGTTGCCCGGCTACTGGTTGATGACCTGGCTCGGACTCACCGGGAATTTGCTGGCTTTGCCCGTGATTGGTCTGGTTGCGTTTCAGGCATCCAGCCTTCAGGCCGCCACGATCAGCGTGGCTTTTGCGCTTGCCTGGCCGGCGGCAATCGTGGGGATCGTGGCCTCTGCTGGTTTGCTTGGTGAGCGGCACTGGGGCGTGATTTTGGCCATCGTCTCCTTATCGATGGCCTTGGCTGGATCCCTGCCCTACGGCATCGTCCGCCTCTCTTTGCTGGCTCTTGGGGGAGGAGACCAAGCGATTGTGTTGGGTGTGGCCACGATTGTGTTGGGCCTCCTCAACGTGCTGGCCCTGCTCTACTGGTGCCGTCCCGGCCATCGTCGTGGTGGTCGCCTCTGAGCGATGGCCGAGAAATCGGACTCGTCGCTCGGATCATCCCTCTCAGGGCTTTTGGTTCATTGCTGGCATCCCCATTTCGTGGTGGTCGAGAAGCCTTCTGGCTTGCTCAGTCAGCCTGGTCTTGGCCCCGCCCAGAGCGATTCCTTGATCAGCCGGGTTCAGGCCGTGCTGCCGGAGCTCCGCCTCGTGCATCGTCTCGATCGCGACACCTCCGGTTTGCTGCTGTTGGCCAGGGATCCGCTGAGCTTGAAATGGCTTAGCGGCCTGTTTGCCGATCGCAAAGTGCACAAGCTGTATGTGGCTGATGTGCATGGCCATCCCAAGGCCCTCTCAGGATCGGTGCGCGTGCCATTGGCGCGTTTGTCTGCCCACCCTCCCCGTTATGGGCCTCACCGCGATGGGCGCTCCTGCCTGACCCTCTGGCGTTGTGCCCAGCTTGGAGATGACCGTTCACGCCTTTGGCTTGTTCCTCGAACAGGCCGCTCCCATCAATTGCGGGCGCATTTGGCAGCGATTGGTTTACCCGTGATCGGCGATCCGATTTACGCAGCGCCTGGGCTTGGCTCCTCCTCTGACCGTCTTCATCTGCATGCCCTCGGCATGAGCTTTTCTGACCCCTTCAGCGGGCAGCGCATTCTGGTGCGCTCTCTTCTGCCTTGGCCCGAGCGATTGCCTACGCGCTGAAGCTGCGTTTTGCCGGGATTGGGTAGGGAATCCGGCGGTGTCGCATGCGCCTCCAGACGCGCACAAAGGCATGCATCACCAGGTCCACTTCGGCGCGACTTAGGCCGCTTTGCCTCAGTTGTCCGTCGGCTAAGCGCGCCTCCAAGATGCGCTTCACCGTGGTTTGCGCTTCGCTGTCGCTGGTGTCGGGGGGGAGTGATCGCAAGGCGGCCTCACAGCCATCAGCCAGCATCAAGATTCCGGTTTCTTTGGATCGAGGGGTGGGGCCTCGGTAACGAAATAGGTGTTCAGAAATCGTTGGGTCCTTCTGCTGGGCTTGATGCAGGAAAAAGCCCATGCGCAAGGTGCCTTGATGCTCCGGAATGAAATCCGCGATGGGCCGCGGCAAGCGGTAGCGCCGGGCCAGTTTGAGGCCTTCGTCCACATGGGCCTGGAGAACTCCTGCGCTGGCCACCGGGTCGTTCAATTTGGTGTGCGGATTCTCTTCGCCGCCGGTTTGATTCTCAATGAACCAGTTCGGGGCATGGAGTTTGCCCACATCGTGATACAGCGATCCGGTTTTGATCAGATCCACATCGGCCTTAATGGCCCGAGCGCCCTCTTCGGCCAACCCGCAGATCATCAGCGTGTGTTCAAAGGTTCCAGGTGCTTCTGATGACAACCGTCGCAGCAATGGACGCTCTTGATCGGCCAGTTCCATCAAACGGGCCCGAGTGAGCAGGCCGAATGAGCTCTCCAGCAGGGGAATCAACAGGATCGTGAGCATCATCAGCAGACCCATCAGCAGGGCCTCGGACGCGAGTTCTCCGGTGTCGGGTGTGAGCCGCGTCCAGGACAGGTTCACGGCTTCAAACGGTTGCCGTAGCACCACCATTTCGGCGACCAACGCACCTAAGGGCAGCAACACCGCCAGTTGCAACAACTGCGCTCGACTGCGTAATCGACCGGCCTGAATGGCGGCGATCGCTGCAACGGCCGCCGTGATCAGCAGCCGGCCTTCACCTAATCCACTCACGGGAGTCGGCCACAGCAAACAGCTCACAGCCATCCAGGCCAGGCCACTGGTGGTTCCAAGCCCTTGGGCCAAGAGCAGGGTGGGAGGCACGATCACAGCCAGGGGGCTTACGGCTGCACCAAACCAAAGCTTGCTGAATTGGCTGATAAAGAGGAGGCCGATCGCCAGAAACCCGTGGGACGCCTCGAGGCAGGGTCTTTCCCGTTTCATCACAAGCAGCATCAAGCCGCAACTCGCCAGTGCTTCGGTGAAACGCAACAACCAGATTCCCAGCTTTGGGCTGCGATTAATCAGTCCAAAGAAATCGAGCACGTCGTAGGCCTGGGAACTGATCGGTTCGCCTTTGCGCGTGATCAGATCGCCCGCTTTGACTTCAATGGTTGGAATGCCTTGTTGCGTGATCAGCTCTTCAATCAGTCGTTGACTGCGCAGGGGATCGGTCTGGAGGTTGCTGGCTCCTTGAAGTGTGGTCGTTGCGATCTTGCTGCCAAGGGTTCTGGCTGGAGCGTCCTCAGGCCCCAAGGCTTCGAGTTGCAGGGATGAGGCCTTTCGGAGCTGTTCAATCGCCAGCGTGTTCACAAGACCTTGGCTGAGCATCCGATCGACAGCCCTGCGGATCGTCATGTCCCAGTTTTTGCGATCCTGTTGCGATCGTTTTTCCAGCCAGAATTGTTCGTCTGTGGTCAGATTGACGGGGCCAATTCGATCAATATTCTGGCTCCTGGCGACGCGCTCCAATTCAGCGAGATGACGCTCGAGTCTGAGCTTGAGAAGGCTTGATTGCTGCGCATCCACCACCTGCACAAAGGTGTTGGGCATCAAGCTGGATCTCCTTTGCTCGAGCGCTTCGCTGTCCACCACCCGTGCGGCTTTCGGAGCAAAGGAATCGAACGGTGCTGGGATGCCGGGGCGTAAGTCGGGTTCCACCAGCCATGGCCAGCTGGAGACGAGGGCAACGGCAATGCAGATCAGAAGCAGTCCAGCCTTTTGGAGGCGGTTCCAACGCAGCACAGGGCGTCGCGGTGACTCACTCCGCAACCAGCTTCTCCAGAGCTTGGCCAGAGGATGAGATCGGAACACAGCTGTTGATCACTGATACAGACGCTAGCCCCACTGAGGAAGCATGCTGGGATCAGTGTCAACAGACCTCGATGGCTCTCAGGCTGGATGGCAAGCAGCTCGCCGCAAAGCTGGAAGCGCGCTTGCAGCAGCAGATTCAAACCGGCATGGCGGCCGCAGGGCGATCACCAGGCCTGGCTGTCCTCCGCGTTGGCGATGATCCGGCCAGTGCGGTCTACGTCCGCAACAAAGAGAAGGCCTGTGCACGCATCGGGGTGGAAAGCTTTGGCTCCCATCTCCCGGCCAATGCATCACAGCAGGAGGTGCTGACAGCGATTCGCGCGCTCAATGCGGATCAGCGGGTGGATGGAATCCTGCTCCAGCTGCCCCTACCGGAGGGGCTGGATGAGACGCCTCTTCTGGCTGAAATCGATCCCGACAAAGATGCCGATGGACTGCACACCTTGAATCTTGGGCGGCTGTTGAAGGGTGAGCAGGGCCCACGCAGCTGCACACCGGCTGGCGTGATGGTGATGCTTCGTGATCAAGGCATCGATCCCGCCGGCAAGCGTGCCGTTGTGGTGGGGCGGAGCATCCTGGTGGGTCAGCCGATGGCCCTGATGCTTCAGGCGGCGAACGCCACCGTCACGGTGGCCCATTCGCGCACGCAAGATCTCGCATCGATCACCCGTCAGGCCGAGATTCTTGTGGTCGCCGCAGGTCGTCCTGAAATGATCGGTGCTGACCACATCACTCCTGGTTGCGTGGTGGTGGATGTGGGGATTCATCGCCGCCCTGAGGGCGGACTGTGCGGTGATGTGCGTGCTGAGGAGCTCGAACCGGTTGCCGCAGCGCTCTCTCCAGTTCCTGGAGGAGTGGGCCCGATGACGGTGACGATGTTGCTGGTCAACACTGTGGTGGCCTGGTGTCGACGCCATCAGGTTGCGTTGGACTTGTCCGATTTGGTGGTCTGAACCCCTCGGCCTGAGAGAATTCCCCCAGCACTTCGCTCACCATGTCCGCTGCGGCCACTAGCCCCGAAAGCGTGCCGTCCTCCGGTGAGCTCCCCTCCAGCTTTGATTTTGCGGCTTACCTAAAGCTTTCCCGCGATCGCGTGGAGATCGCTCTGGATGCCTCGATGGGCCCTGAGCGTCCTGAATCTTTGCGCGATGCCATGCGCTACTCCCTTCTGGCGGGGGGGAAACGGTTGCGCCCGATCTTGTGCCTGGCGGCGTGTGAATTAGTAGGGGGGTCGCCCGAGCTTGCGATGCCAACGGCGGTGGCTCTGGAGATGATCCACACCATGTCGTTGATTCACGACGATTTGCCCGCCATGGACAACGATGACCTGCGCAGGGGGCGTCCGACCAATCACAAGGTGTATGGCGATGCCATGGCCATCCTTGCGGGTGATGCCATGCTCAGCCGTGCTTTTGAAATGGTGGCTGTTCGCAGTGCCAACGTCCCCGCGGAGCGCTTGTTGCGGGTTGTCGGTGAATTGGCGCTCGTGTCTGGTGCCCCCGGATTGGTCGGAGGTCAGGTGGTTGATCTTGAATCCGAGGGTCAAGCGGTTGATCTCGAGACCCTTGAGTACATCCACCTCCATAAAACCGCGGCCTTGCTGCGTGCCTGTGTGGTGACCGGAGCTCTGATCGGCGGAGCGAGCGATCAGCAACTGCAGGCGATGCGCACCTATGCCAACGGCATTGGTTTGGCCTTCCAGATCATTGACGACATCCTCGATGTCACTGCCAGCAGCGAGGTGCTGGGCAAAACGGCAGGCAAGGATCTTCTCGCCGATAAAACCACCTATCCCAAGCTTCTAGGCCTGGAAGCTTCGCGCGAGAAGGCGTTGCAGTTGGTGCGGGAGTCCAAGGCGGCGCTCGACCCATGGCGGGACAAGGCGGCGCCCTTGTTGGCTCTCGCCGATTACGTGGCGAGTCGCGATTGTTGACCATGGTGATTTCAATGATGTCGACTCTGTCGATGCCTGCACAGATCTTGGATAATGCTGTGCTCGCCTGGGGATTGGCGGCTTGCGGCTTGGCACAGTTCTCCAAGCTGTTCCTGGAATTGGTGCTGAATCAGCGCTGGAGGCCGGCGGTGTTATTTGAAACCGGAGGAATGCCTTCGAGTCATTCGGCATTGGTCACGGGTACAGCCGCTGGAGTGGGCTGGCAGATCGGTTTTGATCAGCCTGCGTTTGCGCTGGCTGCCACGGTGGCTTTCGTGGTGATGTACGACGCCAGTGGGGTGCGCCGGGCGGCAGGATTCACGGCTGCACGCCTCAACGAATTGCCTGAATCGCTCTGGCCTAACCAACCGGAGAAGCCACTGAAAGAGCGGCTCGGTCACACCCGAACGGAGGTGTTGGTGGGCAGTTTGCTGGGACCTTTAATCGCCCTACCTGGACTCTTTTTTGTGGGGTCGCCCCTGCATTTGGCCCAAACGTTTGGTTTGTTCAGCGGGTGAGCAGGCTGAAGCCGTCTGAGGCCACTCTCACCGACGATCAGCAGACAGCAGCTGCATTGTTTGAAACGTGGTTGGCAAGCGAGGATCCTGGCGTTCCGTTTGTGTTGAGCGGTTATGCCGGCAGCGGCAAAACCTTCCTGTCGATGCGCTTGCTGCGCCAAGTGGAAGCCACAGGGCTGTGTTGGACCGTTGTGGCTCCCACCCATAAAGCGGTGGGTGTGTTGCGCCATGCCCTGGATTTAGAGGGCCTTCATCCCACCTGGTACCCCTCCACCATCCATCGACTGTTGCGTCTCAAGTTGCGACGCCAGGGGGATCGGGAGGTTTGCGAATCCACGGAACAAACGGCGGCATCGTTGGAACATCTCGGCCTGGTCTTGGTCGATGAGTCCTCCATGGTCGATAGCTCGCTGTTGTCGGTCGCACTGCAGTGCGCGCATCCTTTCAAGACTCGACTGGTGTTCGTTGGCGATCCGGCCCAGCTTCCGCCGGTGGGGGAAGCGGATAGTCCGGTGTTCTCCATGGACCGTGCGATCACGGCGTCGCTCAAGCAAGTGGTGCGTCATCAAGGCCCAGTGCTTCAGCTGGCGAGCTGCCTGCGCGATGGACGCTTGCCCTGTGAGCTGCCGCCCTTGATGCCTCCGCTGCGCAGCGAATTGGGCCAGGTGGGTGTGCTCAATCGCTCGGCTTGGCTGATCCAGGCTCAAGAGGGTCTGCGCCGTGCTGCGGCCTGTGATAACCCTGATGCAGCACGCATTCTTTGCTACACCAATCGCACCCTGGATGCGCTTGTGCCCCATGCGCGACGGGCCATTCATGGTGAGATGGCCGATCAGATGGCCGTTCTTCCAGGTGAAGTTCTGATCAGCCGAACGGCGGTGATGGCCCCTGCCTCCCGCGACGGCGCAGAGACAGGGGAAGAACCCGATCTGGTGCTCGGCTCGAATCGTGAAGTGGTGGTGGAGGATGTCACCCCTGAACGCTGTGACCTGGCTGAATTTGGGTTTGCGGGGGAGACGCAGATGGCTCTCGCTGGATTCGAGGCCCCTGTGATCGAGACCGTGAGGGCGAGGGTTCGTAGTGGTGAGCTAGAACTCAGTTTGCGCTTGCAGCCACCGTCCGGGAGTGCGGCGCGGCAGCGTCTTGATGGTGTGCTTCAGGGGTTACGCACGCAGGCAAGAGATGCGGGAAAGCGGGGTGGGAGGCCCCTTTGGCGCCGCTATTTCTTGATCCGTGATGCTTTTGCTTCCTTGGGTCCAGCCGCTGTACTCACCGTTCACCGCAGTCAGGGCAGCAGTTTCGGAGAGGTGTTTGTTGCCGATGATGTGTTCTGGCCACAGGACCTCGTCCTGCGACGCCAGTTGGCTTATGTCGCTGTAAGCCGGGCGCAAGAGGCTGTATGGATAGCGGGAAAGTCATCATCAGCCGCAGCGGTGGAACGCTGGTCGCGGGCTCTTAAAAATGAATCACACCCATGACATGTCTGCTGTTCATGTGAATGGGTAGGGATCACAGAAGATCTTCATGCCCTGCATAGCATCTCTAAGGGGAGAAAAGATCGGCTTTTTTAAGCTAAAGATAGTCGTCAAAAGGCCTGCAAGGGCTCAAATCTGCTCGTAATCCTATGAGGCTGTTGATACGCGCTTTGCAGGTCTCTTCAGCAGAACGAAGCGAAGGCATGTTCTTATCTTTGTGACGCTATTCGGCGGGTATTATGAATGATTTTAAGTGAAAACTGTCAGGGTTGACCTTCCTTCTCTAGGTGGATGCATGGAAAATTATTATTCTTCTGATGCTGTTTGCGGCTCCAGATGCTTGGTGATGCACATGGTCACGCAAACACCATCCTTAAGGTCGCAACTTGTGACGCATTCCAGGTAAGCGTCGACGCTATCCCAGCGCTCTGTGATTGATGTGTATGAGTGTCCGGTTGGGATTGCTTTCATCTTGTTCTCTCAAGTGGGTATTGAGTACGATGATTTTCATTTGCTGGCAAGTACATGATTGCGATATAAATCGTTCCTAGGTTTATTTACTTACTTTGTAAAAGTCAAGAGTTGTCTTGCCTGCTTGCGCATTTTTTGTTTGTTTTATGTGTGCTTGATCATGCAATAAAAAACCGCCTTTGCTAATCGCTAAGGCGGTTGTTACGAATCCGTTGATCTTGGCTGTGTAGCCATTAATGCATGATATGTGAAAAGCAGAGATGGAATAATGTGTATGTGACGATACCAATTGAGATTGCGGGAACTGTAAAGTTCATGGCTACTCCTGTGGATAACACTAACTTAATAGGAGGTATTCATGCCCTCGGCATCAGCAACTACATAATTCTTTTAACGAGTAAAAATACCTAATTCTGTTGATTGTTGTTCGTTTGATGATGCTTCTGTCGGATGTCTGATTGACACGGCACAGATACTTTTCATTGATAGGTCTGCTCAATCGCGGCTGCAGGATCTGATGTGATCCTGTTATAAGGCGCATACCGGTGGCAATGATGCATCTGTGATGTCGAAGGCTGCATCTCCGTTGTTGTCATTATTCTGCTGCAATTCAATCGCTTTGCTGGCAACTTCTAGGGCCAAATGCATTAATTGTCCATTTGGGATCGCTTCATCCTTTGCGGTGCGTGTTTTCGCCATCAGTATCTGATTAATGATCAGTACTAAAACCTTATGGTCTTCCTTTGATGCGGTTTGTATCTATCCATACTCTCCTTGCTGTAGATCCTGTGAAAAGCCGATTTCTTTCGTTGGTCAGTTGATCACTTCCTGGCAAGCGAAGCTTTTTATCTTGTCCTATCTGCGGCGACAAAGGCGAGCAATCGCTTTGTGATCGAAAGTTTAGTTCTTCGTTGGTGTCTGTGAACTCGAATGATTAAGCAGCTCAGCAGCCAATAGATCCTTGGCCAGTATCGATAAACCCACTCCCATCAGAGCGAGAGCGACGCCTTGATGGGCGTCTGCACTCTTAGATACTTTTCTGGAAAGCTCTAGGTGTTGTTTCCAGGAGAAGTGCATCGAGGCCAGGCGTGACAATGCTTTTTAGGCTAATTAGCTGTTTCAATCAAAGGCATAAGCGCTGTTAGGCAATGATCTGTAATAAGCGAAATGTAGTGAGTTGAGCATGTAATCGTCAAATCGGTTGCAATCACTACCTGATGGATTTGCGTCGTCATTGCTTAAGGGCTAACTTCAGCTCGCCAAGCAAAAAGACCCATGGATCCAATTGCTTTGACTATCGGGCAAATGTTCGAAATCGAGAAGTTTTCAAGAGAGATTGACGGTTCTAAAGACGTTGAGGAGTTGCAATCGATCGCTAAACAGTTGCTTGTCGCGTGGAAGCAGCAGCAAGCTGCATCAGCGTGGATCATCCGTCAGCAACAAGGCCTTTGACTGCTTCGGAGCACAGCTCTAAGTTTCAAGCAGGAGCGGTTAGCTCTCCTGCTTGATTCGATTCAAGCGCTTGTTTAGGTCATGGTGAGACCACTAATTCCTTGCCAGCCGAGGTAGCCCCCGATTCCAATACTGACGGCGGCGACAACCAGCTCTCCTCGAGCAAAGAGCACTTCTTTTCCGCGTTCCAATACAGGCACAACCTTGTCGCGGCCAACCGCAACGGCGATCAATGGGGTGAGGAGCAAAAGGCTTGCTCCGATGGTGAAGGCCAAAAGACCAATCAGCTCTTGCCAAGTTGGCAGTTGGGCCGCCAAGACCACCCCTGCTGATTTTGCGAACAGCACGAGATCATCGGGACTGGCAACTTCCGCCACCGCACCCAGCAACAACAGCAGGGGAAGGGGCATGTTCACAAAGCGGTCCACGCTTGTGGTCCATGCCGGAGGTGAGTCTCCATCGGTCAAGGAGCGCAGCAACTCCCTACCTCCAACGGCGATTAAGGCTCCACCTGCGAGGAGATCCAATCCAGTGCGGTGATGGGAGCCTTGCGTCATGTCCAGCACCAGCGAATGGCCCACGGTGACCAAAAGAACAGATGTCGCCATCGTGGTGATGATCCATCCCGCCACGAACCAGCCACCACGTCGCAATGGCTGCGGTCCTAGGAGAAGCAGCAACAACACGGCGATGTGAATCGGGGATAGGCCGATGCCAGTTCCATAGGCGAGGAGCTCAGCCCAGAGCGTGGTGTCGCTCATCGTTTAGTGGAAACACAAAATGCCAGTTCGATCGTATTAGGGCCTGCGCTCAATCAGCTACTTTGAGCCTCTCCTCAAGGGGGGTGTTTGCTTGATGATGAACTGCTTTGGGCGGTTCCACATCGGAGTTCATCATTGCAGTGCATCATCCCAGTTCTTCCGAGTCAAGGCTTTTTTCTGGCCAGCTGAAAAAGATTGAATAGAATGGAATGCGATGAAAAAATATCCCTAAGCCATTGAAAAGGCTGCCAGTGCCGGACTGATCGTTTTCGATTGGGGGGCTCATTGCGACATTCAGCATCCCCTTCCCTCCTTCGGATTTTGCATTGCCTTTGCCTTTTTGTTGTTGCTACTTTGATTGGATGAAACGTTTTCTTGTTCTCGGCGGTCTGCTTTTTTCAGCGTCTCCTGCCTTGGCTGATGACGTCCTTTTTCTGGAGTGCAAGACAACCACACGAGCTGTTTTTACTGAAATTAAAACTCAGAAACTGATCAAAGAGGAGACAAAAGAAGAAACATTGTTTTTGAAGATTGACCTCGCTAACAATAGGTTCATGTCCCATAAGGACAGTCAATGGGATGAAGCACAAATGACAGGCCGTAGCCTAAAAGCTAATCTCAACAAAAATAAAAACGGTTTGTCGTTAAATGGAACCTTGGAGATAGAGATTAATCCGCCAGGTCAATTAAGCTCAGAGGTAGATTTTATCGCTTGGATGATTGCAACCAAGGTGAATATGAACGGCCATTGCAATGAAGTTAATCAGTCTGTATTTGACGCGGCAAAATAATCAGCTGGGGCCCTGGTTAATCTTCTTTTTTATTCAGGTGGGTTCGCATTTGTATAGCCGTCAATGGTGCTGAGCAGATGTTTGGTAATGGCGTCAACGCCAATCAGGCGCTCTACCGGTTCTTCTGTATAGTCGCAATCCTCGTCACCATCGGCATCAAGTTCGCAAGATAGGCCTTCATAGGTGACAACGAGGGTGGGCGCGCTATCGACTTGAAGCTTTTCTGCAAGGGCGGTGAACCCGCCATCAGGTCCACGTAAGGGAACGAATTCGAGTGTGGCTTGTTGAGGCTTTGTAAGTGTTTCTACGTACGCTTTGAGTTTTGCGGTGGGTTCGCAATCTGGCAGTGTGAACACGTATAAAACGTACGGCTTCATCATGTTCATGTACCTTTAGTAGGTAGAAATTACCAGTAATCCTGGCAGCTTCTGAACCCGCATTGTAGCGATTGTGCGGATGGGAATTCATTCCGTTGTGATAGTTGACGAACGAAACATATTGGAACTCTGCATTCACGGCTTTCTCGTTTGAGAGGCTTGGGCTAGGCATGGATGTTCGCCGCTTAAAAGTTTGCTTATCTGTGTTGTTTGTTAAGCCTCTTGAAAGGCAGCCTTGCTGCAGGGGCGTTGACTTGAATGGTGATGGATTAGGGCAGCTGACTCTTGGAGTTTGCCGTTGGTTTGTATCAACGAGTGAGCAAAGTTTGAATAGCTATACAGCTAAGGCAAGCGATGTGCCAACAAAAATGATTTGTTTCATAAAAAAGAACGGTCGCATTCTCCAAGACCGTCCCTTTTGTATGGAGCTAAAACTCCCCAGTCATAGCTCCACAACAAAGATGGCTTAGGGATGGAGAAATGTCCGTAGAGATACATACCCATTTTTCTGTGAGGGTCGGGGGTGGTTCAGCACAAAAAAAGAGTGACGGTCTCCAACGCCACCCTCCCACTGAAGAGATCCAGTCTCTTCAGCAGAAGCTTGAACTGGAAGTCTTGTTTCTTACATAGAGATACATACGCATTGGCGACAGAACGCTGCCAAGCCTCTAAAACAAGCCATTGGTAGGGGCATTCCAGCGGGTGATCGCACGTTGCCCTCGCTCGAAGCCCAGGATGCAAATCGTTCCTGTGCCGAGCTGGAACAGGCGCCCACCGGTTGCTCCGAGTCCCAACCAGGTGCCTGTCAGCGCACGAAGCAAATGTCCGTGGGCGAATAAGGCAACATCCCCTTCCCCCGGCTCCGCTAGGGCGCTGGCAATGGATTGTTCACAGCGTTGTTGCACGGCTTCCGCATCTTCGCCATTGGGGCAGCCATGGCTCCAGACCGTCCAGTTCGGAATGCTCTTGCGAATCTCAGGGGTTGTGATTCCTTCGTAATCGCCGTAATCCCATTCGCGCAAGGTTTCCATGATCCGTCGTTGTTGGCCTAGGCCACCGAGTTCGCAGGTGCGTTTTGCCCGTTGAAGCGGTGAACTAAACACAGCGGCAAACCGATGGGATGTGAGGGCAGGCGCAAGCAGCCTGGCCTCTTCTTCGCCCTCCGGCAGCAAGGGCAAATCGGTGTTGCCGGTGTGCCGTCCATTTTTGGCCCATTCAGTGGCTCCGTGCCGAAGCAACCAGATCTGACGTTCATGGCCCATGGTGTGGATTAGCTCAGTTGAAGATCGGTGCTGTCTGGTCCCTCTTAAGCCCGAATGTCAAACCAGTCATTGCCCGTGACGGGCATTTTGGAGAGCAGCACCCTTTTGACGGTTGCCGTGCTCGGGCCGCGCTCACACCACAGACGAAATTCGTTCAAGGCCATTTCGCCTCCTTCGGCCTGGACCTCCACTCTCCCGTCCTTGAGATTTCGAACCCAACCGCAAAGTTCGAGGTCGAGGGCGCGTCGTCGGCAGCTGTTTCTGAATCCCACCCCTTGCACGCTGCCTTCGATCAGGAACCGCCAGCGCTCCTTCAAGGGCTGTTGTCTCTGACGCGTGGCCTTTATGAATCGGTCGCTATCTGATTCGCCACGGTTTCGAGAGCGTCGCGCCATCGGCATGAGATCGTCGATGAGCTGGCCCAGTGAAGATGCACCCAGCTTGCGTGAACGGTTGGAAGTGCCCATCCTTCTTCTCTGCGATCAACATGCCAGCCATCAACCTGCCACAGCGATTGCCATCTGCCCACAGGTTCCTCGCTGAGTTGCCAGCGGTGAAATTCATGCCCCATCCACTGATCACCTGCCTTCAAAAGCAAGCTGTCACAGCTTGCCGTTAGGCGGCGATATCCCACCTGCAATGACCCGCGTTGGGCGTGAAACGGCAAGACGCCCGCCATGGCATGGGTTTCTCCTTCCCCGTCCATCAGGCTGGTCCCCAACATCAACATGCCGCCACATTCGGCATACAGCGGTTTGCGTTGTACCCAGTCGCGCAGTCCTGACAGGCTTTGTTGGCAACAGCTGAGTTGTTTGGCGTGGAGTTCTGGGAAGCCTCCTGGGATCACCAGTCCATAGGCCTCTTGCGGTAACGGTTCATCCTCCAAGGGGTGCCAAGGGATCACTGGCATCCCCATCGCCTCGAGGCAATCTTGCATCTCGGGGTAACGGAAATGAAACGCGTTGTCTTGGGCGACGGCCACTGGTAGGGGCTCTCGTTCGCTGTCCTCTGCCAGAGCCTTGGCCAACACGGTTTGTATCGGTTCTGGACCTGGTGTTGGCGCTTGCATCAACCGCTCAAAAATCCCCATCTCGAGATGTTGATCAGCGATCGCCGCCCATTGCCCCAGGCGAACGTTCAATTGATCGAGTTCATGGGCTGGTGCCAAGCCCAAATGTCGACTGGGGAGGTCGAGGCTTGAATCCCGCGGAAGGCACCCCAGGCATGGCACATTGATCGCCGCCAACACCTCTTCAAGAAGGGAGCGATGGCGCTCCGTGCTCACGCGATTGAGCACCACACCTGCGAAATGCAGGTCGGGGTCAAGATCACGAAATCCGCTCACGAGCGCGGCGAGTGATCGCGCCTGGCCGCCGGCATCCACCACCAATACCACCGGCAACTGAAGGTGTTTGGCCACGGCGGCGCTGCTCCCTTCTCCGGTTGAGCCGATCCCATCGAACAGCCCCATCACCCCCTCCACGAGGGCTAGGTCGCAGCGACCTCCGTAGCCATGGAAACTGGTCTTCACCCAGTCGGGTCCGCACAAGGGCAGATCCAAGTTGCGGCATGGGCGCCCCGCACTGGCCCCAAGCAGTTGGGGGTCGAGGTAATCGGGTCCCACCTTGAAGGGTTGAATGCTCAATCCCTTCTGTTGCGCCCAAGCGATCAGGCTGAGGCTGAGCAGGGTTTTGCCGCTGCTGCTAGAGGGAGCAGCGATCACACAGGCCATGCTGCTCAGCTAGGAATCAACTGAGAAGCTTGGCAGCTAGAGGGGCCGCCGCCGCCAAGAGCGGGTTGGAGGAATCGTGCCCACCCTCAAGCAGTCGAGCCATGTCGGCTTCCACATGGGTATGAAGCAAGGGCACCACCTCTTCCACGAGTTCCATGCTGGCCATGCCCCCGGCTTCGAGGCGCATGCAACCTCCGGATTCCGCGCAGAGAATCACACACATCGCCCCACCCTGTTCGGGTTTAGAAATGATCCGCAGCCCCACGATTTGTCCCGGATGAATACTGGGTTGCCCCATGGGTACGGGAGACACCCGCAGCGGGACCTCGGTTCCATCGGGACGTTGGAACACGGCGCTGATCGTGGAATCGCTGGTTTTGGCCTCATGCCGATGGGTGGTCTTCAGGGTCCAGCCCAGTCGATCGGCGATCCAAGAGGCCAGCAGCAGGCCTTGGACCGGGTGATCTCCCTCAACATCAATGTCGAGTTGCACCACATGGCTGAGGGCATCGCGACGCTGCGGCGGATCGAACACCATCGCCAGGGTTTGATGCCAGCTGCCCAGCCTTAACCAGTTCAGGTCATTGACGGCTTGGCCGCTTGCGAGCCTATTGGCGAGCAGGGTTAGGCAGTAAGACGGATCGCCAAGAGCGGAATCGAGAATCAGCCTGCGAGGCGCGATTGAGAGCTGCTCCAGTAGCTCAGGCGACTCATCGAGGGGTCCGTTCCACCACACCCAGGAGGGCAGGTCTTCAGGAAGCAGGGGCTGCAAGGTAGTGAGTCCCTCTCGCAGGGCTCCAGTTCCGCCGCGGAGCACCACCACATCTCCACAGGCAACCGTGCCCCCGCCCTCTTCCGGCAAGGGGCAATAGGCGGCCACCAGGGTTTCTAACGGGCGGCTGGAATCCAGGCTGGGGGCAAGGGTGATCAAGCGCCGTGGCCTCAGGGCACTCAAGGCCCCGTCCACATGTTGACCACGAAGGTCATCACTGGTTTGGCTGCCATCAATCTTGGCCAGGCTGTTAGACACCGAGCTCCCCAGCGGCGGGGTGCTGAGGGGGAGATCAAGATCGAGCACCGCTTTCCGTCCAGCCTTTTCGACCTCATCGCGTTGCACGCCCATGATTGGGCCCTCGAGTCTTCCTGTGCGGACCAGTTGCTGTTCCACCCATGCTGGCTGCCAGATCAACAGGCAGAAGGTGTGAGCCCCAATGCTGCTTTCTTGATCGCCGGACCACAGCTGATCGAGGTAATGAGGAACTTCCGAAGGAGGTAGCTCGAGGGGGGTTTGAAGCGTGAGCTGAGGAGACATGTTGCGGCCTGAGGAAGGGCGGAAACGAGGTGAAATTGGATCTTGTTTTGGGCTTGATCTAGGGGCGACGCCAGAGCAGACCGTCTTGGGCTAACAGGGCATCGGCAGCGGCAGGTCCCCAGGTGCGTGACTCGTAGGGGTGAATAGGCAGTTTCCAGGGGCTGTCTTCGATCAGTTCCAGCAGAGGGGTGTACAGCCTCCAAGCTGCCTCCACCTCATCGCTCCGGGTGAAGAGTGTTGGATCGCTCAACATGGCGTCTGCGAGAAGGCGTACATAGCCCTCATCCGATGGTTCGCCAAAGGATTCGTCATAGGAAAATTCCATCTCGACAGGCCGGCTGCGCATGCCTGAGCCTGGAGATTTCACTTCAAATTTGAATTCAGCACCTTCATCGGGCTGAATGCGCAGGATGAGCTGGTTGGCCGTTGGACTGCCACCGGCAGCATCGAAGAGGTGAACGGGGGCTTCGCGGAAGGTCAACACCACTTCGCTCAGACGCTTAGCGAGGCGTTTTCCGGTGCGCACATAAAAAGGAACGCCCTGCCAGCGCCAGTTGTCGATGAACAGCTTCATCGCCACGTACGTCTCCGTGGTGCTGTGGGGATCGACGCCTGGTTCTTGCCGGTAGCCGCTGAGGGGAGCGCCGTCGCTGCCGCCAGGTCCGTATTGCCCGCGGATGCAGCAGTTCCAGGGTTCAAGTTCATCAGCCAGGCGTGCGGCTTGAAGAACCTTGGCCTTTTCACTGCGGATGGCTTCTGGATCAAAGCGTCCAGGGGTTTCCATGGCGGTAATCGCCAACATTTGGGTGAGGTGGTTTTGCACCATGTCGCGCAGGGCACCCGACGTTTCGTAGTAACCGGCCCGCTCTTCGACTCCCACCGTTTCCGAGGCCGTGATCTGAACGCTGGAGATGTAGTTCCGATTCCAGATGGGCTCGAAAATCGCGTTGGCGAACCGCATCACCATGATGTTTTGGACCGTTTCCTTGCCGAGGTAGTGGTCGATGCGAAAGATCTGGTTCTCTTGGCCGCAGCCTTGAACCACCCTGTTGAGGGATTGGGCGCTGCCGTAGTCCCGTCCGAATGGTTTTTCAATCACAACGCGACTGCGTTGGGGATCCTTCAACAGGCCTGCATCGGCCAGAGCGCGGCAGCCACTGGCATAAAACTTCGGTGACACCGATAGGTAAAAGGTGCGGTTGCTTCGTGTGGCTCTAAGACGGTCGATCTCCTGAAGGCGACCCCCGAGTTTCACGACGTCTTCAGGTTTCTGAAGGTCCACCGGTTCGTAAAACATTCCGGCGGAAAATTGCTCCCACGCCTCGGGATGGTCGCGAACCTTGTCACCCATCGCCTCAGCCATTTTGCTGCGGAATTCTTCGTCGCTCCAAGGCCTTCTGGCGCAGCCCAGGAGGGCAAATTCGCTGGGAAGTCGTCGTTGTTGAAACAACTCAAAGAGGGCTGGAACCAGCTTGCGATGGGTCAGGTCGCCGCTTGCTCCAAAAATCACCAGGCACTGGGGAGCGATCACCCGCTCCTGTCGCAGCCCAACCCTTAGTGGGTTCGTGATCGTTGCGGTCATGGCTACAGCACCTCTTAGGAAGGTTTAACCAGGATTTCTCGATCGGACAGCGCAATTCTTCCTGCAGGCTGGGTTTTGTGGCTGTCTCCTGAAAAACAACAGGATTGGCCATCAAAAAAGCCCGCCAATGGCGAGCTTGATTCACTCAACTTTGAGGGTGAGATCTTTGAGGTTTAGTAGGTCTCAACGTGCCAGCGGTGAGCTTTCTTGAGTTTGGGGCGAAGTTCGGACCAGTCGAGCCCCTTCGCTTCTGCTGCTGCGGACATGGCCTCATCAATGCCGGGCTCCATTCCACGTAGGCCACACATATAGACGTGGGTTTTGGGATCCTCGATCATCGCGAAAATCTCTTCTGCATGCTCAGACACGCGGTCTTGGATGTACATCCGGCCACCCTTTGGATTCTGCTGTTCGCGGCTGATGGCTTTGGTGTAGCGGAAATTGTCGGGATATTCCTTCTCGTAATGGAGGAAGTCCTCGTCATAAAGCAGGTTGGCTGTTTTAGGTGCTCCCATGAACAACCAGGCTTTGCCTCGGAATTTCCAGCCGTTCTCTGCCCGTTCTTTTGGTTCAAACATGCGACGCAGATAGGTGCGCATGGGGGCGATTCCGGTGCCGGTGGCCAGCATGATCACATTGGCTTCTTCGTCCTCAGGAAGAAGCATTTCCTTGCCAACAGGCCCTGTGATTTTGACCTTGGTGCCGGGCTCAACGTCGCAGAGGTAGGTCGAGCAAACGCCGTTGATGGTTTCTCCATCCTTTTCGTACTGGAGATGGCGTACACAGAGGGACACCGTGTTGCCCTCGAGATTGTCGCCGTGGCGCGTACTGGCAATCGAGTACAGACGCAGTTTGTGGGGTTTGCCTTTGGCATCTTCACCAGCAGGAACGATGCCGATGCTCTGACCTTCAACGTATTCAAGGTGTGGATCACCACCGCTCAAATCGAAGGTGATGTGCTGCACGCGGCCAATCGCTCCCTCTTTGAGAAGGGAATAATTTTCAGTGACTGTTCCGAGGAAGGGAGCTTTGGGCTTGTACAGATTGACCGGCACAGCTTGAGTTGCGGCCTTGGGTTTGGAAGTAGTCACAGGTGCAGAGACTGGGGGTGCGGATTGAATGGGTGCGGCTGCCGGCTCTGAGCCCGCTGGACTTACCGACTGGATGCGCGCTCCCCTGGAGAGAAGCACGCACATTGTGTCCCGAAGGCGGCTGTAAGAGACGTTTAAGCGAGATAGCTCTGCGCGACGTCCACCCAAGCCTGTGAAGACAATCGTGAATGCCCTTTCATCAGAGGTTGTCTGAGGAGACGCGCTTACTCGCATTGAAAACGTCCTGTTAAGGCGCGACTATAAGCGTCACCACTGACTTGCTACTCAATTTTCGCTGAATTGAAGTTTCTTCCTTAGAGTCAGCGACGTCAATCTTTCAGGATTAGAAGCGAAAACGGTTTGGCATCTACCAGTGGTCTGACACAACTGAAGCGCGGCGAAACGCCCACTGGAGAGGCGATGTCTTCGAATCACCAGCCCATTGAACAAACCGTTGAGAGGATGGCTGATGGCGTTCGTCGCCTCGCCGCTCAGCTGTTAACGCCGGTTTCAGCCGATCAGATTTGGGCTGTTCTGACGGATTACGACCAACTCAGTACTTTCATTCCCAATCTTGCAAGCAGTCGTTTGCTGCTTCGAGAGGGCAACAAAGTGCATTTGCAGCAAGAGGGGTGTCAGCAATTTCTAGGAATGAAGTTTTCGGCTTCTGTGGAGTTAGAGCTCGAAGAATTTCTTTCTGAAGGGGCGCTGAGATTCAAGATGAAGAAGGGCGACTTCCGGCGCTTTGAGGGAACCTGGCGGTTGAGAACCATGCAGGACGCCACAGCCCTCTTCTACGAACTCACCGTGCAGGGCTGTTTAGGAATGCCCATCGGCCTGATCGAACAACGGCTGCGCGACGATCTCACGACCAATCTCAAAGCTGTTGAAGCGGAAGCGCGACGCAGAGCTGCTCACTAACTCTTTTCATCGTTCTTTCAGATCACGTCGCTGGGCTGGCAGAGCAGCCAGTTGCTGGCTTGGAGAGAGTGGTTTCAGGGACGTTGATGTTGGCTTCTAGCGATCTGCAGGCCGTCGTCAAGCGCTGGTTTTGCATAAAAAAAACTCCCCCCGAGAGGAGAGTGTTGATTGGATTCGGATGAAGTCTCATCCAGATCTTCAGTAGCCCCAAGGGGATTCGAACCCCTGTCGCCTCCGTGAAAGGGAGGTGTCCTAGGCCTCTAGACGATGGGGCCAAGAACGTGAACGAAAGGTCTTGAGCACTTCCGTCACCCAGTGAAATTACGGTTCAGCCTGACCCTCCGTCAAGGCAACGTTCTCCTTCTCTTGACCTTGCCCCTGCCAGACGGGCACGTTGAAGGTGAAGCAGGCTCCTTTGTCTGGTTCCGAGATCACCCAGATCCTGCCGCCATGCACTTCCACAATGCGCCGGCAAACCGAGAGTCCAACCCCAAAACCCGAAGCCCCAGCTGATGTTTGAGGAAGCCGGACGCGGTCAAGAAAAATGCGTTGCTGCTCTTCTTCCGGAATGCCTGGTCCGCTGTCGCTGATGCTCACCTGCACCCACTGACTGGTGCGGTGAAGCATGGTTAAGGAGATCAAGCCTCCGTTGGGTGTGTACTTCAGGGCGTTTTCAAGCAAATTGAGGAGCACCTGGCGCATCCTGCGTTGATCCGCAAACACCTTGGGCAGATCCGCAGGGATGTCCGTGTGGATGGTCACATCTCTGCCGAGCCAGAGTTTCTCCAGTTCCAGAATCGCTTCAGCGGCCACACTGGCTAAATCAAGGCGCTGAGGGTTGAACAGGGCTTCCCAGCGTGTGCTTCCCACTTCCAGCAGATCTTTCGACAGCAGGGCGATTTCCTCGAGGCGTCTTTTGAGGACATCCCTGAAGCGATGGATATCGATCTGGCCTAATTGCTGGCTTTGTACGGCAAGAGTTGCAGCGGTGAGTGGCGTCCGTATTTCATGGGCCACCATCCTCAGTAAGCGCTCTTGCGCTTCCAGGCGATCAATCAATGTTTCGTTTTCCTGACGCAGCACCAACAACTGATCTTCGAGTTGGAGCTCCCGTTGGGTGCGGCTGCCATCCAATTCTGTGGGTTTAAGACTTAAACCAAGTCCGCTCACCACCTCGTCCTGCTGCCAGCGCGGCAACCAGCCCCGCAGTTGCTGGAAGATGCTGCTTCCCGCAAACACCTGCTTTGGTTGTGGTTGCAGCTTCACCAAGGATGGTGTCACCACCAGGCGGTGGAGTTCCAGCAACTCAGGTTGTTGGGTTGGATCTGAGATTTGAAGACTGACATCGAACCCGCAATCTTCGTTCTGCAGAAATTCCACCAACTCGCGAAGGTCGCGGCTGGACAAATGGTGGCGACCGGCAACGAGTAACAAACTCAATTGTTGGCGCGGATTGCGATCAATCCCATCCACCGAGGGAGCTACGCAATGTTGAGGCTTACCTTATGGGTTTTTGCTCTGCCTCGCAGATCCGCTAAGAAGAAGGGGAACACTCTGTTGTTACCTAGGAGACGGCATGCCCCTTCTGCCGCTTGAACAACGAGGCTCAAACCCTCCCAACGGAGCGCCCCCGCCCTCTGAGCGCGTGCATCTCGATAGCAATCTGAGACGGTGGTTTGCGCGCAACTTGGGTCTTTGGAGATCGAGGCGTCAATACCTCTTCAACAACGAGGAAGTTTTTTTCCTCGACATGATGATTCGGGTTGAGATCTTTTCGGAATTTCAGTTTGGTGAGCCCCGCTACCGATTTAGTTGGTGGCCTGAACGCGACACCGACTTTTTTGATCGCAAACCCCGCTACGAGAAAGCTGGTGTGATGGAAGCCACCTTGATGGGCCATCAGCTGCAACGGAATCGTGCCTATCTCGAGCCAACGCCTCATCGCACCCGGATTCGACAGGTGGATGAACACGAGATGGTGTTTGAATCCCATTATGGAGATTGGGATGTCCAGGAGTACACCCGGTTAATTGATGAGGACCGCTATCGCTCTCGAGCGATTTACAGCTGGCAAAACAACGTGCTCGAGATCGTTGAACATCATCACGAAACAAGGATGGAGGATGCTTCAGCTCCGATTCCGCTCTGAAAAAGATCCGATTTGGATCAAATTGAGTCAAATTTAGACATCTCTCCACTAGCCCGAAGCGGGGAGGATGCGGCACCATGGCGGCGTATTCCGGTTTGATCCTTTGCGTCCCCTTACCCGACTCCGTACTGCTCTGTCGGCACCATTGCTTCTGCTGCCTCTCTGCTTAGCAGGTCCTGCTGCGATGGCTCAGTCAGCCGGAAAGGCGCCGACGTCGCCTGCAAGCAACGAGGACGTCTTCCTCTATCGCGGTATGGGCTCGTCCTATGTCTGCAATGCCCGCACGGCAGGTATTGGGTTTCCGAAAGCTGTTGGCATTGCTGCCGCAACCTACGTCCAGCTCCTCAATGGACGCCACGGTGGCAAGGTTGCATCGACAGGGAATAAGAAGCTGACCAATGAGCAGCTGTTTGCCGGTGCCGAATTTCAAATCATCACCGGTGCCTTGCAGTTCTGCCCCGACAAGGTGCCTGCCGACGTCAAGACCAAGGTGGAAGACGCGTTGAAGAAACAGAAGGCTGCTCAATAGGCCGCTCAATCATCGGATCAGCCTCCACGGGGATGACGTCTGCACGCCAAGATCGATGCAGACTCTCCTCCCCATGGCTTCCGCCTCCATCACTGCTCCGACCATTCGGCTGAAGGATTACAAGCCCTTCCCCTGGCGTATTCCATCCATTGCTCTGGATGTGGTGATCGGCTCTGATGCCGTTGAGGTGTGCTGTTGCATGGAGCTCACTCCGCTGTTGGGAGCTGAGCCACAAGCGCTTGTGCTTCAAGGGGTGGATTTGTTGTTGCTATCGATCGCCATCGATGACAACGCGCTTAAGCCCTCCGACTACAACGTGACCGCCGAGCGACTGGTGATTCACCAGCCTCCGCAGGTGCCTTTTCAGCTCAAGACGGTCTGCAGGATTGACCCTCAGGCCAACACCTCGCTTGAGGGCCTCTATGCCAGTGGAGGAATGCTTACTACACAGTGCGAAGCCGAGGGGTTTAGGCGGATTACTTATCACCCGGATCGCCCCGATGTGCTCAGTCGTTTCATCGTGCGCATCGAGGCCGATCGCGAGCGTTATCCGGTGTTGCTCTCCAATGGCAATGCCTTAAGTGCTGGGCCCCTTGCTGGTGATCCCACACGCCATGAGGTGACTTGGGAGGACCCCTCCCTCAAGCCGTCCTATCTGTTTGCCTTAGTCGCTGGAAATCTCAACGAAGTCCGCGATCGGTTTGTGACTCGTTCTGGACGGAATGTGACGCTGAGGCTTCACGTGGAGCCAGGCGATGAGCCCTTCACGGCCCATGCCATGGCGTCGTTGAAGCGATCGATGGCTTGGGATGAACAGGTGTACGGCTTGGAATATGACCTGGATGAGTTCAATACCGTTGCGGTGCGCCATTTCAACATGGGCGCGATGGAGAACAAGAGCCTCAATATTTTTAACTCGAAATTAGTGTTGGCCGATGCGGAAACCGCATCCGATGCTGAACTGGAGCGTATTGAAAGTGTGGTTGCCCACGAATATTTCCATAATTGGTCGGGGAATCGCATCACCTGTCGTGATTGGTTTCAACTCTCCTTAAAAGAAGGACTCACCGTCTTTAGGGATCAATGTTTCACAGCTGATCTTCATTCAGAAGCCTTAAAGAGGATTGAAGATGCAGCGATGCTGCGCAACACGCAGTTTCGGGAAGATGCCGGCCCCACAGCCCATCCGGTGAAGCCAGATGCTTATCAGGCGATCGACAATTTTTATACCACCACGATTTACGAGAAGGGCGCTGAGTTGATTCGCATGCTCAGAACGCTTCTGGGCGAGACACGATTCATGCGTGGCATGGCTCTTTACTTCAAACGCCATGACGGTGAAGCGGCCACCACAGACGATTTTGTGTCGGCCATTGTGGAAGGTGCTTGCACTGAGGGTGAATCTCTTGGCTTTGATCTAAAGCAGTTCAAACGTTGGTATGACCAAGCGGGCACTCCCACGGTGACCGTGAAGCGTGATTGGGATTCCACGCGCGGGGTGTTGCGCCTGAGCTTGCGTCAAAGCACCCCGCCAACTCCAGGTCAGCCCAAAAAGCTGCCTCTGGTGATTCCCTTGCTCTGGGCTCTGGTCCCAGCCAATGGTGTGCCTGGGGAAGAGCAGCTCCTCGTGCTGGATCAGGAGGAGCACACGCTGGAACTCAAGGGTTTGCCTTGTTCTGAGCAGCCCCCTGCCCTCTCCCTGTTCAGGCAATTTTCTGCTCCAGTGCACTGGGAGGCGAGTCAAGAGCCGGCTGAGCTGTTCACCTTGTTGGCCTGCGACAACGATCCATTCGCCCGTTGGGATGCGGGACAACAACTGTGGCGAAGGATTCTGCTGGCGCGGGCCTCTGGAACCCCGAATGCCGATTTGGAAGGCCAGATGTTGGAGGCTTTGTCCGTGCTTCTGGCCGCGGCTGGAGAACAGGACCCAGCGGTGCTGGCCACGTTGATGGCCTTCCCCGGTGGCCCTGAGTTGGAAGCACTCCAGCAGGAGGCTGATCCACCAGCGCTCTACCGAGCGGCTTGCGCGCTGCGCGAGCAATTTGGTCAGTCTTTGGCCCCCTTGTTGCGCGAGCGACTGAATGGTGTTGAGGGCGATCTTGCCCTGGCTTGGCCTGAGGGGCAGGGGCAACGACAACTCACCGGTTTGATCTGGGCTTGGCTTGCTGCAGCCGGTGATTCAGCGGTGCGTTCCGATGCTTTGGCTGCCGTCAGTGGTCCGTCGATGACCTTGGCGCGGGCTGCCCTGCGGGCGCTCCAGCCATTGGATTGCCCAGAACGCGAGGATGCCTTGCGGCAATTCCACGATCGTTGGCAAGAGAAGCCAGTGATCTTTGACAGCTGGTTTGCCTTGGAAGCATCCACACCTCGAGCGGATGGCTTGCAGCGTGTTTCCTCTCTTTTGCAGCATCCACGCTTTGATCCGATGGCTCCCAATGCGGTGCGTGCGGTGCTGGGTGGATTCGCTGGGAACCTGTTGGTGTTCCACGCTGAAGATGGCAGCGGCTATCAGTTCATGGCTGAACAAATCATTGCCTTGGATCAGCGCAATGCAATTACGGCGTCGCGCCTGGCCAAGGTTTTCAGTCGTTGGGGCACCTACAGCAGCAAGCGTCAGGCGCTTGTGAAGGCAGCCCTTGATCAACTCTCTGCCGCTCAGCTGTCCTCCAACACGCGCGAAGTTGTGGAGATGATGTTGGGATGAAGCCCGCTTAATCAATAAGAGTAAAAGTCATTACTCTGCTCCCATTTGTTTAAACAATTCCTTGCGGTATTGAGCTCCTTCTGATCCTGAATGTTTTCCCCATAATCCTTCCCAATAAAAGTAAATAACGCCATAGCCGCGATCATTTGCCAGTCGTACTTTTTCCTTCAATACATCCATTGAAGTTGTCCGTTTGCCGAAGCCAGCTAAGACGCCAATTTGGATGGGGATGCCCCATTCTCGGGCTTTGCGTAGGGCGGGCTGGTCGAGATCTTTGGCATACCCCCTGAGGGAATAGGCATAGTTTTGAACCACAAGATCATCAATCAGTTGACCCACGGCCCAGAGCTCCCAATCTTGAAGCCAGTTGTTGTAAGCAAACCGAAAGGGGCCTGGCGACAGGCTAATGCGCACCGGCAGTGATTCTTGTTCCAAGCGGATGCGAAGGTCGCGCAGTAAACCGGTGAGTTGGCGGCGACGCCAGGTCATCCAATAGCGATTGGTGTAATCGCGGGGTGGAGCCATGCCGAATTCGGCCTTGTAAAGCGCTGAGGTGTAAGGGTCGTAACCCAATTCCACTGGCCAAGCGAAGTGGTCGTCGAGTTGCAGCCCGTCCATCCGGCAGCGTTTCATCACCTCCACCACGAGGCCGATGAAGCGCTCGCGCACTTGGGGGTGCGCAGGATTGAGCCACACCATCTCCTTGCCGTGCATCTTCATCACCGGGTCACCGTTGGCCCGTGACAACACCCACTCCGGATTGGCTTGAACCACCTCTGCCGAGGCGGGCTCCATTAATCCGTATTCAAACCAGGGCACCACTTTCATCCCGCGCTTGTGTGCTTCCTTGCTCAAAGTGCAAATCGGATCCACCGTCACACCAGCGGTCTTGAGGGCTGGCTCCAGCGGGGCAAAGTCACTGGTGTGAAACGTCGTGCCACGACTCCAAACATTGGGATAGAGCACGGAGAATCCCGCTTGCTCAAGCTCATCCACGGCTTGTTTGATGGTCCGCTGGTCGTAATACAGCGGGCTTGGACTATTGGTGAGCCAGACCCCCAGCGCCTGTTTTCGTTCCACACTCGGTAGACGACTTTTGCTCAGCAGCACGTCGGTGGCTTGGCCAAACGTGGCTGGCGGGGCCATGAGCAGGAGGAATGGAAGGCCGAGCGCCGAAAAAAAGTGTCGCAACACGACAGATCAAGCTTGGGTTGAGTTAGCGGAACATCGAGCTGACAGAACTTTCCTCATGGATGCGCCAGATCGCTTCGCCGAGCATGTTGGCAACCGAGAGCACATGGAGTTGGTCAAATGTGCGATCGGGTTCGATTGGAATGCTGTTGGTGACCACCACCTGCTCGAAAAGCCCCTCTGCCGACAAGCGTTCAATGGCTGGAGGCGAGAACACAGGATGGGTGGCACAGGCAATCACCCTTTCGGCTCCTTGCTCTCTCAGCAGCCTGGCGCCGGAACAGATCGTGCCTCCGGTATCAATCATGTCGTCGATCAGGATCGCCGTGCGGCCACTCACATCTCCAATCACGGTGAGGCTTTCAGCCATGTTGTGACCGGTGCGCCGCTTGTCGATGATGGCGAGAGGAGCGTCGTTCATTTGCTTGGCAAAGGCTCGGGCCCTGGCCACGCCACCGACGTCAGGCGACACCACCACCACCTCTCCCAGGTTTTGGGCGGAGAGGTAATCCACAAGCACGGGGGAGCCGTAAATGTGATCACAGGGAATGTCGAAATACCCCTGGGTCTGGGCTGAGTGCAGATCCATCGCCAGCACGCGATCCACTCCCGACTTGACGAGCAAATTGGCGGTGAGCTTGGCGGCAATGGATTCCCGACCGGCTGTTTTTCGGTCTGCGCGGGCGTAGCCGTAATAGGGGACCACCGCGGTGATCTGTCGCGCCGATGCCCGCCTGCAGGCATCCACCATGATCAGCAGCTCCATCAGGTTGTCGTTCACCGGAGCGCAGGTGGGTTGGATCAGGAATACATCGCAACCACGAATCGATTCCTGAATTTGCACATACAGCTCACCATCGGCGAAGCGCTTGCAAACCTTCGGGCCATCGGGCACACCGAGATAGGCGGCAATTTCTCGCGCTAGTGCGGGATTTGAGGTGCCGCTAAACAGGCGAAGACGTCTGGTGTCGTGCTGCAATTTCTCTTGCTCGGCTCGGGCAGCGGTGAGGAAACTTGTCACGATGCCCGCGTTTGAGAACGGCGATGATCCGATCGTAGTGCTGCATCGCCTTCCTATCCATAAACGGTGCGGATCGGATCTCCCTAGGGTCGATCAATGCTCGATTTCACCTTGGCTCTTGTCGGAGCTGGCCCCCTTCCTGAGCTCTCGATGCGTGAGGGTGCTCTTCAGCTTGCCGATCGCTTTTCGGCTGAGTTGGTGCCGTTGGCCTGTGGGTCGGACCCCCATAGCGGCTTGCAGGCACTGGCCTCGCGGCAGCGCGATCACAATCGCCCCACACTGCTGCGTTTGAGTGGAGACGCGGCGATGGCAGAGGGCTCGTCGGGAAGCTGGCTTGATGCGCTGGCCGCCTGGCGATGTCCTGTGCTGCTGTTGGTTCAGCCCAATGCAGCTGGTTTGATCCCAGGCATGGCACCGGCCTCCGTCGCCCTGTGCCACTCCCTCAACATTCCATTGGTTGGCTTAGCCCAACTTGGCGGCCGCTGGGATCTAACGGCCCGTCGCAGGGATGGCTTGCCCTGGTGTGGTCACTTGGATACGACCGATGATGGTGAGGCTGCTTCGGATGCGCTTGTTCGTTCCATCCAGCAGCGCTGGAAACGCATGAACCCAGCCATCAGTTCTGAGCTGGCCAGATTGGCAAGTTGAGATCTGGCTTCAATTCGCGCAGACTCTGTTGTCCGGCCCGTGGTGCCAGCGGCAGCTCCGTAATCACAGGTGGTGCTGGCGCATTGATCGCTGCTGCTACCAGGCTCAGCATCTCCGTGGTGCTGATATCTGTCGTGACTTGATTGGAGAACACATTCAGCAGCTCGGGCACCACGGTGACGACATCGATTTCAGCTAACTGCTGATGCACCCCTTGGAGCAGCAGGCCTTGTCTCACTCTGCGCTGATGGTCGTCATGGGGCTTGGGTTTATGCCGTACGAGTTGTTCTGCCTGAGCGCCGTTCAATGTTTGGAGTCCGGCCTGCAGATTCACGCTGTAACCCTGGGATTTGTCCTCGTATTTGTAGGTTTGGTTCAGGGTGACTTCGATATCTCCAAGTCCTTCCACGAATCGGCGTAAGCCCTGTCTGGAGAGGACTAAGTAGCGATCTGGCTTGTTCACAGGCAGATCGATCAGCTCGCCAACGACGTCAGAGGTCAGGGCGATTCCACCGTGTTGCCACGTTTTGGAAAGCGCTTGCATCTCCTCGATCCCTGGCAGTTGAACGGCCAGTTCTGTCGGCAACTGCAAAATTTGAACGGGGTGCTTGGCGCTGATATTGACCAGCATCAAGCTGTCGGCGTTGGCAGGCCCTTGCGGCGCCGCTTGATTGGAGACGGCATTGATCGTGTCTGCATCAAGGCCGACGACCAGCACCATCACGGCTTGTTCCGGGAGCGGAGCGAGGCTTGTGAACCCATCGGACGACGGCACATCGGCGCCGGCAACGTCTGGTTTGGGCCAGATCGTTGCAAGCGCTGTGCCTGCTAAGGCAGTGCCCAACAATGCAGCACCAATACGCAAAAGACTTCGCCCGGGGCGGTCGCCCAACCAGCTTTTGCGCGGCTTTTGCTGCGAGTCCCCACTCAACGCTGGCTCCCCCATGCGTGATGTTCTGATCATTGATCAGCCAGTCTCGCTCAGCCTCGCTGAATTGGGAATCAAAGCCTTAGCCGCGAACTGCCATTGGACCCAAAGGAAGGTTGCATCTCCTGATGGATCTTGGTTCCAGGAAAAGATTGAAGATCTGGGATAAGTCTTCTTTGTGTTCTGATTCAGCGGCTGATGGATTTTTTTTTGGACGACGAAGGAGGTCTCGTTAAAACAGAGCAGCATCCCCTAACTCTTGGCCAGCCATTCCTTCTTTGTGGACCCTTGCGAAAAATTGTTCGAGGGTGTCATCGCCAAAGGAAGGGGTTGAATCGGGGTCATAGCAAGCACGCTTTTCGTCCCATACCAACATCGATTCACTGGCGTAATAGCAACCGATACGGGCGAATTCAGCTGTGTCTTCCACGGCTGGTATCAGCTCTGCAACTTTTTCTAATAGGGCCGTTGGGGCATTCATCAATGCCATCGGTAACGAAAGCATTCTCGGGGAGCGGCCTAATGTTTTGAAGAGCATTTCCCCTTGCGTCCGCGCGCTCAAGGCCGGGCCGGGTCCCCCGATGGGTAAAACTTGGTTCACTTTGTCTGTTTCATGAACGCAATTAGCTAAGAAGCATGCAAGATCTTGTTCACTGATTGGCTTGCAACTTGTTAGCTCTCCATTGCCAAACATGACATAAGGAGCTCCTTTTTTGCAGCTCTCAAATTGGCCAGCAATGCTTTTAAAAAAGGCTGTTGGACGAACAATGGTATGGGTGATTTCTTTGTCTTCCTGAAGCTGTCTTTCGAAGGCAAGCTTCGCTTTTTGGAATTCTAAAATTGGCTTTTGTACGCAGATGGCTGAAAGCATCACGAAATGCGCTACCCCAGCCTTACGTCCTTCGCTGTAAGTATTGAGGTTGGCTTGATAATCAATGGCCCATGAATCCTTCTTGCCACCTGTTCTCGATGCCAGGCAAGAAATCACCACATCGGTGGGTTCGTTGAAGGCATGTGTTGCCAGGGAAGCTGGATTGGTGACATCTCCAAATCTCACCTCTGCGCCAGGAAAATCGGCCACCACCTCTGCTTGACCCTGGCGCCCTCCAATTCCACTGGAGTCGCGGGCGAAGGCCATTACCCGATACCCACGCTTCACCAGCTCTTTGACGACAAATCGTCCGATGTATCCGGTGGCCCCGAAGACGGCCACTCTCACTTGATCGGGAGAACGTTCGCGAAAATCATGGCGTGGTAATTGGGGGGAGAGCACGTCATCACCAGATCAACCGGAACCAACGCTAAGGCGCGAATCCTCTGATTACAAAGGAAACCGGCTAAGAACTTTCAGTCATGGCGATGCGCTAAGCCGCGCGTGTCGATCGTTGTTGAGACACTCCGTAAGATCAAAAAGGTCGAATCCATTCATGCCCTTCGACCGTCTGACTCCCCGAATGATTGGCTTCGATGGTTAAACACTCCAGAAGCGAAAGGGGGCAGAGGGTTGGTGTTCTCCTGCATCCCACGGCCCTGCCGGATTCACCGGTGTGTGGAAGCTTTGGACGGTCAGCCCGCGCCTGGTTGAAGGCTTTGGCGGATCATGGCATCAATGTTTGGCAGATTTTGCCCCTGGCTCCTCCTGATGGCACAGGGTCGCCTTACAGCTCCCCCTCCAGTTTTGCCCTGAACCCTTGGCTTCTGGATGCCGAAGATTTGGCAGAAGAGAGCTTTTTGGCGTCCAGTGATCTTGAGCATCTCCCCGGCGCTGAGCCCAAGCCGGAAGCCAGCGCTGAGGTGGATTTTCCGTTGGCGGATGCGCGTGCTGCGGCCCTGGCCCATGCGCTTGCAGCCCATTGGCCTCAGCAATCCTCTGCGCGCAAACAACAATTTGAACGCTGGAAAGTCGACCAAACGCATTGGCTCTCGGATCACGTCAATTTTGTGGTGCTCCGTGAGCAACACAGCGGTTTGCCCTGGTGGTCTTGGCCCCATCCGCTCGCTGTGCAGCAACCTGCTGCCTTGGTGCAGTGGCGGCTTCAGCATGGTGAGGCCTTGCTGGAGCAGGAACTTCTCCAATGGCATCTCGATCGTCAGTGGCAACGTCTGCGCGTGCAAGCTCGGGAGTTAAACATCGAGATCCTTGGTGATCTGCCCTTTTATGTGGCTCGCGATAGCGCCGATGTTTGGAGCCATCGCTCCCTGTTTTCGATTGCGGCTGATGGACGCTTGCGGCTTCAGAGCGGCGTGCCGCCCGATTATTTTTCGGAGACCGGGCAGCTTTGGGGAACACCGGTTTACAGCTGGGGCAGGCACCGGCGGACTGGATTTCGTTGGTGGCGCAATCGCTTGAAGCGGCAGTGGAGGCTTGCCGACCGCCTGCGCTTGGATCATTTCAGAGCCCTCGCAGGATTTTGGGCTGTTCCCGGCGATGACGACACGGCCCAAAATGGGGTGTGGCAGCGCTCACCCGGCCATGAGTTGTTGCGCCTGCTTCGTCGCGATGCCGGAGGGAAGCTTCCTCTCGTTGCCGAAGATCTTGGCGTGATCACGCCAGATGTGGAACGGCTCCGTGATCGCTTTCGTTTACCAGGGATGAAGGTGTTGCAATTTGCCTTTGATGGCAACCCCAAGAACCCCTATTTGCCGCGCAATATCAAAGGCCGCCGCTGGGTGGTCTACACCGGTACCCATGACAATCCCACAACGATGGGGTGGTGGCAGAGGCTGGATGAATCCTCTAGGCGCCAGCTTGGTGAGCTGCTGGGATGTCATGTGGAGTCACCCGGATGGCAATTGATGGAACTCGGAATGGCAACGTCCGCTGAGCTCGTCGTGTCTCCTTTGCAGGATTTGCTGCATTTGGATGATCAAGCCCGATTCAATACGCCAGGCACTGTTGGCGGCAATTGGTGCTGGCGGATGAGCGCTTTTGACGAGGCCTTGCAAGGAGCTCTCAAGGGTTACGGGGAGAGAGCAGCGGTCTGGGGCAGGTGATAGGAACCAGGTTGATTGGCTTTTGGAGCGAGAACTTGTCCGTTCCAGCTCACGGAGTCGGCCTCGCCTGGTGGTGGGTTGATGCTGAGGTCCACTGGGGGTAACAGCTGCAAGGTCACGGTTCCAGTGGCTCCCTGAAGGTTGGTTCGATCTCCTCCTTCACTGCGCAGATTGATCTGCCGTGGCTGGTTGAGGTTGATCTCGAGTACGCCGGGTTTTGTGAGTTGATCGAGAGGAAGAGCAGGCTGTCCAGGACTGGCAGTGATCACCTCCTCTAGCGGGCGCAAACCCTTCAACATCTGATCACTGTCCAGCGGTGTATTAATCGGGATTGGCCTTGGCGAGAAGGCATTGAGGTTGATCAGATGACGTTGTTGATGGTTCAGAGCCAGAATCGATCCGAGGATCACAGCGCCATAGACCACGCTTCCTTGCCATGTGGTGAAGATATCGATGCTGCCAAGAGTGAAGCGCGTGCCTCGCCCGTTGGTCGCTAAGCGAGTCGATCCGGGTTTGTTCGGGAGCGCTGCAAGAAGGCTGTTGTTTGGAAGGTCGAAATAGGTCTCCAAGCGCTGCAACATCGCCACTAGATAGGCGGGTTCCGGGAGGCGGTCTTGCCAGCCGCGTTCGAGAGCTTCCAGAACCGGTGTTGTGATTCTCACCTCTTTGGAGAGGTCTCGCATGCTGAGGCCCTTTCGTTCTCTCTGTTCTCGCAGCAGTTGTCCTGCCTCCTCCAGGGAGTTTTTGCGACTCTCAAGCGGCGTGGGAGCTTGTTGCTTGTTTTTGAGACGTCGCCAAGGGAGGGAAAACTTCATCGCGGCGATGCCGTTATCAGGGGCACTCGTTCCGTTCCAAACGGATAGAGGTCCATTCTGAACCTGTTAACTCGCGCCAGTGGCCCTCTGGCAAAGAACCGAGATCAATGGACGAGATGGCTGTTCGTTGAAGATCCAGCACCGGGTGGCCAAGGGCGTCGGCCACCCGGCGGATTTGGCGATTCCTTCCCTCCGTGAGGATGACTTGTAAAAGCGATTGGTTGGCTTCTTGTTTCAGCAGGGAAACCTCGGCCGGTTGTGTGGGTATACCGTCGAGGTTCACACCGTTGCGCCAGCGCTGCAGCGTTGTGGATGTGGGCTTCCCCCTAACCAGCACTTTGTAGGTTTTGCGGTGCGCATAGCGGGGGTGCGTGAGCTGCAAGGTGATGGCACCTTGATTGGTTAACAGGAGAGCTCCGCGGCTGTCTCCATCCAGTCGGCCAATGGGGTGAAGGCCGCGTCGGAGCGACTCGGGTATGAGATCGAGAACCGTCTTACGCCCTTGGGGATCACTGCAGCTGCTGATGACCCCGGGGGGTTTGTTGAGCAGGATCAGTCTTGGGCTCGAGGGCTGAGACAGGGGACAGCCATCCACCTCGATGCGGTCGATGCTTGGATCGGCTTGGTCGCCAAGTCCCGCTGTGACCTGATTCACCATGACGCGGCCCTCGCGCAGAAGGTCTTCAGCGTGTCGCCGCGAACAGACCCCAGCAGCTGCGATCAGTTTTTGCAACCGTTGGCGGCTCACCGGTTCACTCCTTGGTGTCGATCAGAGATCATCGTTCGCTACGACAAAAAGCAACGTCTTTAATCCCGCTCTGACTCAGGTTTGATGCCGTAGTGGTCGAGGGAAGTAACGGTAATGACAGAAAAGGTATCAGTTTCGTCATTTTGTCAAGTGGATTCAGCAGGTGCCAACGTGAAGAAAATCATAAAAAGTGGTAGATTAGGAAACGAAAACGTTTCGTAATTGCCGATGGCGCCCTTGGCTCTGCTCCCCGATGCGGACCTCGTGCGTTCGTATTTGCGAGACATCGGCCGAGTGCCGTTGTTGAGCCATCAGCAGGAGA
>NZ_UCNZ01000026.1:0-432503 GCF_900474245.1 Synechococcus sp. UW179B | reverse complement strand
GGAGCCAAAAGGCCCAGGGCCGCTGGGGCCACCAGCAGTTGATGGAAACGTTTCAAAATGATCCTCACACAAGTGGACGCAAAATGCGTCGACATAAATTTAATTGTTCTTTCCTGATGTTGCGATAAAAAAATGACACTTTCTCCCACTGTACAGCACTATTCTTTTTATCAAAAGGCACATTTGTACGTGCCATTTGATACGTGCTTTGGCAAGTCTGTTTCAGGGGCTAGACAATGACGTGGCTATTTATTTGAGAATTGGACAAAACAAAATTCACTCTAAGAGCGTCTTTGGTCGCTCTGGCTGCGCTTGTGGCAGTTGCCTTCGTGATGGCAAGAGGAAAATGCAGCCGTTTTGGGGCAGGAAGGGTCGAATTCGCACACAATCCTCTTCAACAAGGTAACGCTATTGAGAATCGATTGCAGAAGGGCTCAAATTCGGGTATATTGCTATCAATTCTCATTAGCGTTTAATCCACTCCGTGAGCTTCCGCTTTCTGCCAGACGACCCCACGTCTTCGATCCAAATCCCCACGGGGCAAACCGTGCTTCTTGACACGCACGGACGCAGCGAGTGCATGAAATTGAATGTGCTCGAGGGTATTGCCAGGGTGTATTGCCCTTGTGAAGAAACAGAGGGAATGACCCTTGCCTTCTTGCAGACGGGCGATCAGCTCAGAACGGATTGCTTATGCAGTGACGGTATTTGCGTGGAGGCGATGACGCCTTTGAGGATCGAGACCAAATCGATGGAGCCGTCTCCGAATGGTTATGACTCCGTGAATGAGTGGACGTTGCAACTCCTGAGAATCCGTCATTTAGGGCAGGCAGAACAGAGGCTTCATGCCTTGTTGAGTCTGTTGGTGAATCGGCTAGGTAAGCGCTATGGAGAATGGTGCAATCTTCCTTTTCGTCTCACCCACGATCGAATTGGTGAACTGATTGGATCCACCAGAGTGACGTCTACGCGTTTAATCTCCAAGCTGCGCAATGGTGAAATGTTGGTGACTCATTCTGGAGAAGCCACCATGAAGCTGTCTCCCCAATTGATTGAATCCAGTCCTCTGGGCTTTTAATGAATCCGATGCATTGCAATACAAGTGAAAGCCTCATGCTTACGTTGAGTCATGAGGTTGAACATTTAGCCAATTATCAGTGCATTGCCATTGAACGCATCATTAAATCCATCAGTCCATCATTGAAACAGCGTTTAAAGGATGAGATGGAGATGATTCATCAGAGACTCGAAGAAATATATAAGACTTTTGATGCTCTTGATCTTGAGCACCTTACCCTCGGTGCTCGTTTGCTCTATGAGCAAAACAAACGAGCACTCCGGAGGTCAACCTCGTTGCGTTTGACCTGCTCTTAATTCGTTGTCGATCACGAGCAAAGCTGTGGGGTCACCATTCGCGAACTTTACTCGTCCAAGTAAATAAGCGAATTGATCTTCGGATTGGATTTGGGCTTCCATCAATGGGTCAAGGAACACGGTTGTTCTGGTATCGCTATTGCGTTCAGCCATTGCGTAGACGCTTTGGATCGACGACGTTGTGTCGGCTTCCATCTGAAAGGCTGTTTCCATCAACGAGACTAAATTCTCCCAGGTTTGCCGTGGTGCCTCCAGTGATTGCAGATTGTTGGACTGACCTCGAGCAATCAAATATTGGGTGAAATGCACGGCGTGCGACTGTTCGTCTTTCGCTTCGGCATCAAAAAACTGATAACACCCTGCCAGTTCTCGTTCCGCGCACCAAATCGACATCGCTAAGTAGGTAATGGAGGCATACCTCTCCATCGAAACATGTTGCTGAATGGCGCTGAGCAAATCTGGATTCATGGATTCGGCCAATGCACGTCCGTTAGGGCCTGGCATCACTTCGGTTGAACTCTGTATCGGTGAATTTGTTGTTGACATATTGAACATTCCTACGAGTCAAAAAGCACCTTCGAATTATTGACTTTTTTGACTATTTCGTCAAGCAGTTCTGATTCATTTGTGCGCTTTCGACCATGTATAATGAGAGTCAGTCTCAACACGGAACGAATGGCAAGACCTCAGGGTTCTCAGGAAGGACTTGGCATCGAAAAAATTACAAAAAGGGTTTCAAGCGTTACCCTTTTTAGTAAGAAAAAGGGATGTAAAAAATCCAAATGTTCTAAATGGAAAGGTGGCCATTGCAAATGTGGTCGAGGTTGATTGCATCCACTGTAGATGCTCAATAAAGACAGATTCTTGCTTCATTAATCGTTCGCTTACGAGGATTTCCTTGTTCCTTTTGTCAGAGCTGACGAGTCCCTTTTCTTTCATTAATCCTATTTGTCGTGTAACAGTGGAGCGGGTGCAGCCGACCAATAAGGCGATTTGCGAGTGGCTTAACTCGAAGGGAAGGGTGTAATTTTCTTTGCCCCTTTTTCCGAAAAAATAGATTAGGATCGTGATCAAACGACTGATGCGAAATTCGATTTGTATTGATGACTTGATCATGCACAATATCAAAAGCCAGCGATTATTGAAAACAGAATCTGTTTCTTTGCTGCAACCGTCGTTGGGTGAAATTTGAAATTTTACTCTGTTTAAGGCTTCTAGCCGCAGTGAATACTCCCCTAGCCTGATTTTTTCTATCTTTATAGACTCTGCCCCAATAAATCCAATCGGGAAAAGCTCGTGATTGATTGTTGAGACGAGGCAGACCTGTATGACCCCTTCTTTTATGTGTATGTAACTAGCGGTTTTGGTCTCATCAAGATCCAACAACGTGATATCTAAACTCTGACCTCTTTTGAGGCAATGCAATGGATGTCTGTTTCTCTGTTCTGCTGACTCTATCTATTTTATTTGCGCCAATGGCTATCAAATGAATCACGAGATTGTATAAAATGATTTCTGTGTGTAACGGCTTTTGCTTGGGTGTAGCTGTGATGCTCCATTCTTTTTCTGGCCATTGTTGATGCTCTTGTTGGATGTTGGTTAAATCTTTAGCACATTTGATTTTATTTGATTGCTTCTGATTTTGTTCTCGCTCTTCAATGGGGCTCACTGTTGTTGATGTTTTATCTCTTTCTCGGACTATTTTAAATAGGGTTTTGTGTGTGCTTAGGCGTGTCTTTTGCTGTTTGCACCAAGCCTTGGTGACAACTTCAACTCGAGTCCAGAGCGTTTGAAGAATGAGCTAATAGGATTGATTTCAATCAACCACAGGCTGTTCAACGGTGTCTGGATCAAATGGCTCCCCAAGGGATCTGAAGGCAGGTGGCAGCCTCCGTGGCCGGGTCCGCGTTCCAGGAGATAAATCCATTTCTCATCGTGCGCTCCTCTTCGGCGCCATCGCAGAGGGCACAACCACTATTGAAGGTCTCTTGCCCGCTGAGGATCCGATCAGCACGGCTGCCTGTTTGCGCTCGATGGGGACAACGATTTCCCCTATTCAGAGTGGCGAAATTGTGACCATCGAGGGCGTTGGCCTCGATGGTTTGCAAGAGCCTTTAGAGATCCTCGATTGCGGCAATTCCGGAACTACGATGAGGCTGATGCTTGGTCTGCTCGCCGGCCGGCAGGGTCGCCATTTTGTGTTGACCGGTGATGCTTCTCTCCGTCGTCGTCCGATGAACAGGGTTGGACAACCCTTGTCTTTATTAGGGGCCGATGTGCGCGGGCGTGACCACGGGAATTTGGCTCCGCTTTCTGTTCAAGGTCAAAGGCTGAGAGGTGCTGTGGTGGGAACACCTGTGGCCAGCGCCCAGGTGAAATCTGCCATCTTGCTCGCTGCCCTCACCGCTGAGGGAGCAACGAGCGTGATCGAACCAGCGCCCTCTCGAGATCACAGCGAGCGCATGCTCAGAGCTTTTGGTGCTGACCTTGAAGTGGGTGGTGAGATGGGTCGTCACATTCTGGTTCGACCAGGCGCCACCTTGAAGGGACAACATGTTGTGGTGCCAGGGGATATCAGTTCGGCTGCCTTCTGGCTCGTTGCTGGTGCCCTCGTTCCTGGAGCGAATATCACGGTGGAAAATGTGGGATTAAATCCCACGCGCACTGGCATTCTCGAAGTTTTGGACTTGATGGGTGCTTCTGTTCAGGTTTTGAATCGGCGCGATGTTGCCGGTGAACCTGTAGGTGATCTTCAGGTGAGCCACGGTCCCCTGAAGGCTTTTCAGTTTGGAGAAGAGATCATGCCCCGTTTGGTGGATGAAGTTCCAATCCTGAGTGTGGCGGCTTGTTTTTGTGATGGTGAAAGTCGTATCAGCGGTGCTGCTGAGTTGCGTGTAAAAGAAACGGATCGACTGGCTGTGATGGCGAGGCAACTCAAAGCGATGGGCGCCGATATCGATGAGGATTCGGATGGTTTGACGATTCGAGGCGGTCAGTCCCTGAAGGGTGCTGAATTGGATAGTGAGACCGATCATCGTGTGGCGATGAGCCTGGCGGTTGCTGGTTTGATGGCCTCGGGGGATTCAAGGTTGAGCCGCAGCGAAGCAGCGGCTGTGAGTTATCCCAACTTTTGGGACGATCTAGAGAGATTGCGTTGCTGACCCCTCTGTGCTGAGTGCTCGCCTCACCGCAGACGGAAGCTTCAGTTTGCATAGCGACAGCTTTGCCGAAAGCTTCCATAGTTCTGACGGTGCCCTTAAAGAAGCGAACAGCAAGTTTGTTCTGCCGGCCCAGCTGGATCGCTTTCCTGATGGCAGTGATTTGCGCGTTTTAGACGTTTGTTTTGGGCTGGGATACAACACGGCTGCCCTGATGTCGGCCCTTCCCAATGCGGGCGGGCCAAGTTTGCAATGTTGGGGGTTAGAACTCGATCGATCTCCTTTGCGGTTGGCCCTGGCTGAGCCGACCTTCCAAGCTCTTTGGCCTCCCCACGTTGTGGCTTGCTTAGAGGCACTTTCAGCTGAGGGCTGTTGGCAGGATTCGGATCGTCAGCAGTCTGTTCAGATGCTCTGGGGCGATGCGCGTCAGCAGCTGCAGAACCTACCCAAGGATTTACAACTGGATTTGATTCTGTTGGATGCTTTTTCTCCTGGAAAATGTCCCCAGCTCTGGAGTGAGGAATTTTTGCAGAGCCTTGCCTCTCTACTTGCACCTGGGGGTCGGTTGTTGACCTATTGCAGAGCAGCAGCAGTACGAAATAGTTTGCGCCATGCCGGTCTCGAGTTGCGCTCGCTGCTTCCTAAGGCAGGTGAAAAATCAGGGTGGAGCTCTGGAACCGTGGCGTTATGTTCCAAAGATCGAGATCAGACTCCACCTGAAATGGGCCCTGGTTGGTGTGGCTTGAGCGTGATGGAAGAGGAACATCTTCAGACGCGGGCGGGTGTGCCCTACCGAGACCCGTCAGGCACCGACGTGGCCGCTTCGATCTTGAAGCGACGCCAACAAGAACAGGCTTTGTCTCATCGGTCTAGTACTAGCGCTTGGCAGCGAAAGTGGGGGTTGCTGAGAGAAGCTTCTAATTAAAGACTCGTAATCATCCGACTAGATGGACAAGATGGCGGACAACACACGTTTGAATCCATCAGTTGTTCTTCTAATTTGTTGCTTACTTTTTATGATTACTGTTCTTTCTTCGTCTTAGTGGCTTTCTTCATTGAATGGCATCATTTTTTGCTTAGATTTGTTGATTAGGATTGCTTCTTTGGCGTTCTCCATCAGGTTGGACTGTTCAATGCGTGAAAAACTCCTGCGAATACGAGTGATTTTCTTTTTTCTTTGTTCTGTTGTAATTGGCTCATCATCGTCTGTGATATCAATCCCAAGGCGCTCTCTTTCTTCAATGTGGTAGATGGCTTCATTCGCTTGTTCGATAAATCTGGATCTTCTGTTGGATGCGTATACGTTCTCTTGATTTATCACTTTTCGTCAATACATTGATTCTTAATGACTTTACTCGTAGTGTTTGATATCTTCCTGCTTGTTCTTAAACAATATGTTGCTGACCACAAATAGTATTGATTATTGTTTCAACTTTGCACAGTCATGTCCGCATAGCTCTCAAAATCTGGATTCATCTCCCAGGCCCCTTGGTAAACGCCTGTTCTGCAGCTCGTAACGTGATTGCAAGCAAAGCAAGCACTGCCATAGCAGTCCTTGGATAACCGTTTGTCTTTCTTGATAGCTTTAAATCGAAATAGTGCGTCTATGTATTCACACCTGTTTGAATGTTCATTCATGTGATGTTTTGTGCATTCATGCATTACTTCTGACATTGTCATATTCCATGCATTCGCGTAATCTTTTAAAAGGCTATGGAATTCGTCGGACATTTGTACTTGAACTTTTTTCAATTTCTCGTTAATTGAGTATCGATTCAACTGTTGAAGATTGTGTCCTATTTTAATGTAGCGGTTGATACCATCTAATCAATATTTATTTTGTGGTGTGTTGGTATGCCTCTATCTTTACAGCTTGTTCCTTTTGCGAATCAATAAATTGTTTTGCAAGGGCCTCAGCAGGTTTCTCTGATAGGCCCAGTTCGAGTGCTTGGCCGCGAAAGTGGCAGTGTTAATGAATTGCCTCGTTCATACTGGAGAATTAGTCGGATTTCGTTTGCGCAAGCTCTTATCAGTCGTTGCTGCAACGTCTTTGCTCACGGCCACTCCATCGATTGCCACTCCTGCTCTCGACGGTCTCGAGATCAAGTTGCGCGGAGAGGCCCAAGGTTGGCTGAATGCCACTTGCACGTATTACGGGCTGGGTTGGCTCCAGCCTGATCAGGGTCGTCAGGCTTTAAAACGTTTGATGCTGTTGATTGCTGCCCACCAAATCGGAAATTTGGAGGTGGATGATGTGAAGGCTGCCGCATTAGCCCGAGACCCAGGCTGTGAGGCAATCTGGCCGGAAGCGTTTGATGAAGGCGATTAAGTCTGTTTTTTAGGGAGAAATATCAGAACCAATACCATCTGAATCGTGATCAGATTGTTGGCTCAGCCTCCTCCCCGCTGATCAAGTTTTAAGCGGAGATCTGAGTCCTGCAGTTGCCTGTTGGTGTTCCCAGAATCTGCTTCCACCGGTAGATTTCGCCGGTCTTGCTCCCGTTCCATGCTCGCCGTTGCCGTTCTTGCTGCTGGGAAAGGCACGCGTATGAAAAGTGCGCTTCCGAAAGTGCTTCAACCCCTAGCGGGGGCCACTTTGGTGGAACGCGTGCTCGCCAGTGCCCGGAACCTTGCGCCAGAGCGCCGGCTGTTGATCGTTGGCCATCAAGCGGAGCGTGTGGAAGAGCAGCTCAGCTCCAATGGCGGATTGGAATTTGTGCTGCAACAGCCACAGAATGGAACTGGGCATGCTGTCCAACAGTTGTTGGCGCCTCTCCAGGGCTTTCAAGGCGAATTGTTAGTGCTGAACGGTGATGTTCCACTTCTGCGAGCCGAGACCATTGATGCATTGGTGAGCACGCACCGCAGCAGCAAGGCAGATGTGACCTTGTTAACGGCAAGGCTTGAGGATCCCACTGGATATGGCCGGGTGTTTGCCGATGCCAATGGCCGGGTGAGCGGAATTATTGAACATCGTGATTGCAGCGATGAGCAACGGTCCAACAACCTCACCAATGCCGGGATCTATTGCTTCAACTGGACAAAATTGGCCGAGGTCTTGCCGAAATTGAGCACTGATAACGATCAGGGCGAGCTCTACCTCACCGACACAGTGCAGCTCTTAGATGTTGCGATGCAGATGGAGGTGAGTGATCCCGATGAAGTGAATGGAATCAACAACCGCAGGCAATTGGCTCAGTGTGAGGGCGTTCTGCAACAGCGCCTTCGTGATCACTGGATGGACGAGGGTGTGACCTTCGTGGATCCTGCCAGTTGCACCCTCAGTGAGGACTGCAGCTTTGGCAGTGATGTGGTGATCGAACCACAAACGCATCTGCGTGGAGCCTGCCGCATTGGCGATCACTGTCGCCTAGGTCCAGGTAGCTTGCTTGACAATGCCGAACTCGGTTGCGATGTCACGGTTGTGCAATCCGTGGTGCGCGATGCACGGGTTGGCAACGATGTGGCGATCGGGCCTTTCGCCCATATCCGACCAGCCTCGGAGATTGGCGATTCTTGCAAGATTGGAAATTTTGTAGAGATTAAAAAGAGTGTGATCACGTCTGGCAGCAAGGTGAATCACCTCAGTTACATCGGTGATGCTCAATTAGGCGCCAATGTGAATGTGGGAGCTGGCACGATTACCGCCAATTTTGATGGCAAGAAGAAGCATCTCACCGTGATTGGTGAGGGCAGTAAAACGGGGGCCAATTCTGTGCTAGTTGCTCCTGTTGTGATCGGCAAAAATGTCACGATTGGGGCAGGATCCACGATCACCAAAGCTGTTCCAGATGGTTCGCTCGCGATCGGTCGTGCCAAGCAATTCACCAAGGAAGGTTGGAACGCTTAGGGCTATTCTTTTCGATCTTGATCACTGGTCTGTTGAAGGCGGATCTGAATCAACAGACTTTTTTCACAGCGTTCCCTTGGCCAGCGTTCATTGATGCGTAAGCGTGGGGCGACAGGTTATGAGTTCCATGTCTGATCAAAAGCTGTTTACCGTTCGTTATCGCGATGCCAGTAGCGATCGCCACGAACAGTCCTTTTATGCCGGCGATGCCTTTGAAGCGCGGGTTTTAGCGATGGAGGAAATTCGCTACATCCATGACCATCCCCATGCGATTGATTTGATCCGCTGCGAAGAGCACGCGGATGTGACCAAAGCCGCTTGACCTAGAGCTCTGGTAGTAAAGGCAGCAACCGTTCCAAGGCAATCCCTCGACTGGCTTTCAAAAGCACGGTGTCTCCAGGCTTCAGCCATTCCATCAGAGGTTCAGCAGCCTGCTCGGGCGTTTCTACCAAGCGAAACCGTGACAACGTCGAACTTGCATCTGTGATCGCCTGGGCTTCTCGTCCGCTAGCGACAGCCACCAATCCATCCAGGTTCAAGCTTGCAGCGTGATCGATGATCGCCTGATGCAGGCGAACACTGTCGTCTCCAAGCTCCAGCATGGTGCCGAGCACGGCAAAGCGTCGACCTGGTTGAGACGCCAATAAATCCAACGCCGCCAACACCGCTTCCGGTGAAGCGTTGTATGTCTCATCGAGAATCGTTAATGCACCGATCTGTCGCCGGCGATTGCGACCTCCTGGTACGTCTACATCCAGCTGTTCAAGATCTGCAGGAGACACGCCGAGACTGTCGGCGACGGCGAGAGCCAGCATCAGGTTGCGCGCATTATGTCTTCCTTCCAGGGGGCAGTGGTAGAGGTGATTCCGGAGAGTGATCTGCCCAGTGGAAGGGTTGTAATCACCGAGATCATCAGCCCCTTGATCAGAGTTGTTGGCATCGTCAACCAGCGCCACACGCCGGACGCGACCACTCCAACAGCGAGCAAGGGCCGCATCCAACAGCGGGTCTCCAGCGGGAATGATGACAAGGCCATCGGTTGAAAGGGCTGCTGTGATCTCGCATTTGGCCGAGGCAATCGCCTCGCGACTGCCTAAGCGACCAATATGTGCTGTGCCGATATTGGTGATCACGGCAATCTCTGGTTCTGCACAACGCGACAAGCGTTCAATTTCCCCGGGCCCGCGCATCCCCATCTCCACCACGACAGCGGCGTGGTGCTCTTCTATCCCGAGCAATGTGAGTGGAACACCAACGTCGTTGTTGTTGTTGCCGATACTGGCTTGCACGGCTCCCAGTGGTGCCAGTGCGGCGCGAATCAGCTCTCTTGTGGTGGTCTTTCCGGCGGAGCCTGTGACGGCCACAACAGCGCAGTTCAGGTTGCGCCGCACGAGACAGGCGATCTGTTGGTAGGCCTCCAGCGTGTCGTCCACGCTCCAGTGGAGCAAGCTTTGCGGCACTGGGATCTCACTATCTCGGGCGACCACAGCGGCCTGGATTCCTTGCTCCGTGGCAGATGCGAGGAAGCGATGGCCATCAAAGCGTTCACCGCGTAACGGCACAAAAAAGGCGCCTGGAGTGAGCAGTCGGCTATCCGTGCAGATCGGTCCCAAACGTTGTTGGAGGTTGGGCGCTTCGCCATCACCCCGTTGTGGAGGCCCCCAGAGCGAAACGAGATCAGCGAGATCCAGCACCTTCAAACCCTCTTTGGATCGAACACGATCATGCCTCCACCGATCCTTGCCGGTCGAGCCAAGAGATCTTGTTGGTCATTCACAAGACGAAGATCGGCGTATCCCTGGTCTTCCAGTCGGTTCCACCAGGCTTCGGCCAATTGTTGGCGTTGCTCTGGAGACCGTTGCCTCCAAGCCTCCGCATCGATGACCAGGGTCACGGCGTTGCGCTCCGGTTGGGGTTGGGCCGAAACAATCAGGGCTGATCCCTGGTTGCTAGCTGAGCTGCTACCTGAGCTGCCAGCTGTGCTGCTATCGGAGCTGCTCTCTTCTGCCAGAAGCTCCAGGAGAGGATCAAAGCGCAACAGGTCTGAGGTTGGCTCTGCCGAAGGTGGCTCGAGCTCCAGGTTGCTCAGGTCAGGATCTTGTTCAGTGGTGCTGAGCGCTTCTGGGCCACTGGTGTTGGAGCTGGTGCTGGAGCTGCTGGGCATGGTGTCTGTTGGGGCGCCCACCATGCCCTCGTTGTCGAGATCGGTCTCCAGGTTCGTTGGGATGGGCAGGGGACGCGCTTCAGGGAAAGGGGTGGTGCGGACGCGCTCTACCTCTGGAGGTGAAGGCGGTGACTGGTCGCGAAGGATCTCACGCAGTTGAATCCCGCCTAGGACAAGCAACGTGAGGATGAACCCCAGCAGCGCAGGCCAAAACAGGGACGCCAGTGTCTCTGGCCAGAAGGCTGGCACTGAAAGATCGCCCTCACGGTTTCGGCGCCAGAGCTCTTGGCTCCGTAAGCGCAGATCGGCGCTTACGGCCCGCAGATCTTGGCCCAGGGCCTTCCAGGGACTGTTGTAAGGAGCCGGGAGGGCACTTTCGTTGTCAGAGGATTGCGGTTCGAAGGAATCCTGCATTCGTGGTTGCCTGCACCATCAGCGTCGCTGACCACCAAACAGTCTGGCTATGGGGTTGCGTGAACCCGGACCCTTGGACAGGTCGTCTGTGGGTTGTTCAGAGCTACTGGTTGGGGCTTCGCGTTGGCCTTGAGCCAAGGATGGATCCGCATCCTGGCCTTGGGAAAACTGTTCAACGACAGCGGCATCGGGACCTGGCTCCTTGAGGCCACAGACCTCCCGGTACATCTGGTCGTATTCCAGGGCTGAACGCGCCCAGCTGTAGTCCTGCTCCATGCCCCGTCTCTGCAGTTCGCGCCAGCTGTCTTGATGGCGGAACGCTTCCCAGGAGCGCACGAGAGCGGTGAAGAAGTCCACGGGATCGAATCGATCGAAGCAGAAGCCCGTGCCGCTTTGCTGGGCTGGATCGTGCGGTGGAACCGTATCGACCAAACCACCCACCTTTCTCACCACAGGCACGCATCCGTAGCGCATGGCGAGCAATTGACTGATGCCGCAGGGCTCAAACCGACTGGGCATCAGGAAGGCATCACTGCCGGCATAGATCAAGCGTGAGAGGTCGTCGTCGTAGGTGAGGAACACCGACACGCGTCCTGGATGGCGCGAGGCCATCTGCCACAGACCGGACTCCAAGCCGCGATCACCGGTGCCCAGCACCACGATTTGGGTGTCGGTGTAGGCGAGCAATCGATCGGCTACTTGCAACAGAAGATCGACGCCTTTTTGATCAACCAGACGGCTCACCATGCCCAGCAGATAGGCATCGGGTCTGACTTCAAGCCCCATGCGCTCCTGGAGCACCTGCTTGTTGCGGACGCGACCGGACAAATCATCGGCACTGAAGGTGGCGGGCAAGGCCCGATCGGTGGCTGGATTCCAGGCCTCAAGATCAATGCCGTTGAGGATGCCGCGCAGCTTGCCGGAGATGTAATTGAGCAACCCATCCAGCTTTTCGCCGTATTCCGAGGTGCGGATCTCTCTGGAGTAGGTGGGTGACACCGCGTTCACGCCATCGGCGTAGAGCAGGGCGGCAGCCATGGTGTGGTCGCCTTGCATGTACCAAGGGCACCAGGTCATCCGGTCCAACTTCCAGCGCCAGGGGCCCTGGTATTTCAGGTTGTGGATGGTGAAGACGGTGCTGATCTCAGGGTCTTGGTGCATCCAGACCGGAATCATCCCGGTATGCCAGTCATGGCAGTGGAGAACATTCGGCTTCCAGACGTTCCAGGAAAATTCAGCCGCAGCACTGGCAAAAAAGGTGAAGCGCCAATCCTCATCCTCTCCGCCATAGATCCGCTCAGGATCAAAGACCGGATGGCCGACGAGGTAGATGGTGAGGCCGTTGGTGGGATGACGGGTCTCAAAGACCGCGAAATCGGTTCCCATGGTCTGGCCACGCCAGATCGGTTCCGTAGGGATCTCCAGGCGAGACCAGAGCTTGCCGTATCCCGGCATGATCAAGCGCACGTCGTGCCCAAGAGCTTTCAAAGCCGGGGGAAGGGATCCGACCACATCGCCCATCCCACCGACTTTCACCATGGGGGCGCATTCAGCGGCGGCAAACAGCACGCGCATGGACGATCAAACCTGTAAGCCGCGAGACTGTAGACGCTTTACCGCGTTGTGATCGCTTTCAAGGGAGCACGGTCACCTGAGTTCCAACGCGGACGAGATCGAACACCTCTTGAACGTTCTCCTCATAAAGACGCACGCAGCCATGGGAAACGGCCCGTCCAACCGTCCAGCGAAAGGGTGTGCCGTGGAATCCGGCCACGGTGCAGCCATTGATGTCGAGGTATTGCTCCCCGTCCCAGCCAGTGCGCCCCTTGCAATCGCGGTGGAAGCCAATCCAACGTGACCCCAGAGGATTCTTCTCGCTTTCTGCATCCACAAGTTCACCGCTCACCGGATGGGTCCACACCGGTTCCTTCACCTTTTCAAACACCCTGAAGCGTCCGGCAGGGGTCTCCCAGCCTGTGGTGCCCACCGCCGCTGGAAAGCGGCGCGTCATCAGGCCATCCTTCAGCACCAGGAGTTGGTGGTGCTTTCGGTCGAGCACGAGCTGCAAACCCTTGCGCTCCATCACATCATCGGGAATGCGGGCCAGCGAGGCCGCATCGCTTAAGGGGATCGCCAGGGGCGGAATCGGATCGGATTTGCGTTTTGGGACCTCTTCCTGAGCCTTCACCAACAACTCGCCCTCATTCCCTCCTGGGGTCTCTCCCCGTAGCTCTTGCGCTGAGCCAACGCCTGCCGATCCAACGCCTGCTCCTCCAACGAGCAGATAGAGGGTGGAAGCCAGCAGGGCAGCACGCAGTCCCAGGGCGGAAGCTTGCTGTTGACAACGCATCGGAGCAGGCGAAACGGGCTTCCAATTTTTAGCGAGTTTTGCGACTAAGGCAGCCATGGGGTGTCGGAAAAATCTGGATTGCGTTTCTCGAGGAAGGCATTGCGACCCTCCTGGCCCTCTTCCGTTCGATAAAACAGGTGGGTGGCCTGTCCGGCCAACTCTTGGATGCCAGCTAAGCCATCGGTTTCGGCATTGAACGCTGCTTTGAGGCAGCGGATGGCTGTGGGACTGTGCTGAAGCACCTCTCTGGCCCAGAGCACCCCTTCGCTTTCCAGGGCTTCGAGCGGAACCACCGCATTCACCAGTCCCATCCCTAGGGCCTGTTCAGCGCCGTACTGACGGCAGAGGAACCAGATCTCCTTGGCTTTGCGTTGTCCCACCACGCGAGCCAGATAACCGGCCCCGAAGCCGCCGTCAAAACTGCCAACCCGCGGCCCGGTTTGACCAAACACAGCGTTGTCCGCCGCCAGGCTGAGATCGCAGAGCAGGTGCAGCACCTGACCGCCACCGATTGCGTACCCCGCCACTAGGGCGATCACCACCTTGGGCAAGCTGCGAATGATGCGCTGAAGGTCGAGCACGTTGAGGCGTGGCAGGCCTGTTTCGTCGAGATAACCCCCATCGCCGCGCACGCTTTGATCGCCGCCTGCGCAAAAGGCGTAACCCCCATCGGCTGCCGGTCCGACACCGGTGAGCAGCACCACGCCAATGCGGCTGTCATCGCGGATCCGGGCAAAGGCATCACAGAGCTCCGAGACCGTGCGGGGCCGGAAGGCATTGCGCTTGGTGGGCCGATTGATCGCTAGCCGGGCGATGCCCTCATCACACCGATCCAGCAGCACATCTTCGTAGGTTCCCCAGGGCTGCCAGTTCACCCCGCTGGATCCTGGGAGCACCTGTCGGATGACGGGCTCTGGCATGGCGATCAGGAAAGGCTGATGCTCTGTTGTAACGCCTCACGGAGATCGAGGCGACGTTGGGCGTCGCTGCTGCGATCGGTACAAACCCGCAGAAGGGCTGGACCAGTCCGATCCAACCCCCATTCCAAAGCGGTGGGGAGATCATCCAGGCAGGCGAGCTGACGTCCGGGGATGGAGTGGGCTGCGGCGAGAGCGAGGGGGTCCACCTGTTGGGGCATGGCGAACAGCTGGTTCAATCCATCGCTGGAGGGGGTTTCAATCGGCAGCTGTTCAAAAATGCCGCCGCCGGCGTTGTCGATCAACAGCACAAACAAGGGCAGCTGAGCGTTGCTGGCCAGTAGCCAGCCATTGCTGTCATGCAAGAGCGCTAAATCTCCTGTGATCAGCAGCGTTGGACCGAGCTCAGCCGCTAGGCCCAGGGCCAGAGAGAGGGTGCCATCAATGCCGGAGGCGCCCCGAAAGCTGTAACAGCGCCTGCGGCCGGTATCGCCTGCGGCAAAGGCTTGCCAATCGCGCACCGGGCTGCTGGCAGCGAGCATCACGGGCAGCTGAGCTGGCAAGAGCTGAGCCAAGGCGAGCATCAAGGCGGGTTCGTTGGCCGCTCCACGGGCTGGCAGCAGCTGGGAGAGGCGCTGTTGGAGATCACGATCTGCTCTGCTCCAGGCCTGAATGAGTGTTGGTTCAACAGCGTTGGGCTTGGTGCTGAGCTGGGGGGTGAGTTGAGGGCGGAGCTCTTGCCACCAACGCGCCATGCCGCCGCTCCACTGCTGCGCGACCTCGAGGGGGTCAAGGGGCCGTGGGTCCCCCTCTGTGATCAAGAGTTGTGGGCCCTTTTGGCTGGCAAGCCAGGCCTCGAGGCGACGACTGGCCGGCATCGATCCCAACCGCAACACCTGGGCATGGCTTGGCAGCTGGCTCAAACTGTTGGGGAGCAACAGATCCCAATGGCGGATCACGCCTCCTAAGCCGCTCGGGATCGCCGCGAGGGGATCGGCGAGCACGGGCCAGCCACTGCGTTGTTGCCAGGCGATCAAGGCGGCCTGATAGGCCTCAAGGTGGGGGCTCACTCCCCGCCAGGGCCCGGCGACGATCACACCGGGTTGATCAGGATCCAGGCTTGGTGCGGCGGTTTGGGGGGTGGGAGTCCAGAGCTCCGGGTTAGCGGCATCAGCAGCGAGGGCCTGGGAGCTGTTCCATTGCGTCCAAAACGCCTTCTGTTGAGGCAGATCGGGGAGCAGGGGCTCCTCAAAGGGGCAATTGAGATGCACAGGACCTGGCTGTTGATGCAGATGCCGCCAGGCGGTCTCAGCGAGGGCTCGCAGCTCGTGATCCAGCCCGTTGCTGACGCCATCCAAGGGCCCTGATCCACACCAACGGCAGACCGGGGTGAGAAAGGCTTCTTGATTCACGGTTTGATTGGCCCCTTTGTTTTTGAGCCTTAGGGGGCGATCCGCGCTGATCAGCAACAGGGGCTGGTTGGAGCGATCCGCTTCTACGGCGGCCGGCAACAGGTTGGCCACCGCCGTTCCGGAGGTGGTGATCACGGCCGTGGCAACACCCGATGCACTGGATCGGCCGAGGGCATGAAATCCAGCTGATCGTTCATCGATCGCCGTGCTGAGCGTGATCAGCTCGGCGTGCTGCAAGCCTGCGGCGGCAAGGGCTAAGGGGCCGGAGCGACTGCCAGGGCAGAGCACCACGTGGCGCAGGCCCTGTTGCTGAAGGGTCTGGAGCAACAGGACAGAAGCCTGCAGATTGGCGAGGGCCTGGGTCAGGAATGCGGCGGTGGCTAATGCGATCCTCGGCTAACGCAGAACCGGCCATGGCACCTACTCCCAACTCAGAACCCAAGCGCAACGGTTGGAAAGGCCTGGTGGTGTGGGTGGTGTTGGCCCTACTTCTGCGCTGGCAGGTGATTGAACCCCGTTGGATCCCCTCCGGTTCGATGTTGCCCACGCTGCAGCTGCAGGACAGGATTTTGGTGGAGAAAATCACGCCGAGATTGAATCGCCAACGCCACATGCCGATCGGCTTGGGCCAAATCGTGGTGTTCGCCGTGCCACCCCAGCTTGTGGAGGCTGGTTACGACGCCAACGCGGCCTTGATTAAACGCGTCGTGGGACGTCCTGGAGACACCATTGAAGTGCGAGATGGGCAGTTGTTGCGCAACGACATCCCTGTGCCAGAAGACTGGATGCCTGCGGCAATGGATTACGACCAAGGACCGCTCAACGTGCCGCCAGGGCAGTACTGGGTGTTGGGCGACAACCGCAATGCCAGCCTGGATTCTCACGTGTGGGGTGCTCTGCCTGACGAGAGGGTGATTGGTACCGCGGTTTGGCGTTACTGGCCCTTGAACAGGTTCGGTCCGATTCGGTTCTCACACCAAGATTCCGAGGTTCCGCCCATCGCAGCTGCGATAGGGTCTTACGACTGACGAAAGGTGGGCAGGATGTTCAATCCAGAATTCCTAACCACGGACAGCCAGGACGGCCAGCCCGTTAACAGCTTGATCCAATACCTCCAGGACCAATCTCCGGATGTTCTGCAGAGGGTCGCTCGATCCGCCAGCAACGATATTCAGGACATCATTCGCCATAACGTGCAGGGTTTGTTGGGGATGCTCCCCGGCGAGCAATTTGAAGTGAAAGTGACGGCCAATCGCGACAACTTGGCCAACATGCTGGCCTCCGCGATGATGACGGGCTATTTCTTGCGTCAGATGGAGCAGCGCAAGGAGTTGGAAGAAACGCTGTTCGCTGATGATGAAATGGCTGTTAATCCAGACGACGATCTGAATCTGTAGAGCTTTCTTGAAGCGTTTGGAAGGCAAATTTGCCTCTCAAACGATCACTGATCGTTTCAAATCATCCCCTATTTTTGATCCAATCAATCCTATTGAAGGGGGTTTTCGGGGACAACGCCAAGCTTTAAAAGGCGCTGATCGATGCTACCGAGGAAGCTCCAATTTCCTTCATTGGGTGCCCAGTTTTTTTGTTGTAGTTCCGTTCGTAAAGCCTCTGCCTGTTGAGCAGTGAAGGACAGGGGTGCGCTGTAGTGGGCGGGGATCAACCAGCGCAGATCTGATCGGGATTCCAGTTGTTGAAGCCAGACGTTGATCGCTTGTTGGGCTCGCGGTAACACCAGCCGTTCCAGCACGGGAGCCACCTGCACTTTGGCGGCCTCGTCTCCCATTAAGGCCGCAGCGTCGTCACGCCAACCGTCTTGCCAATCGAAGGGATACAGCCCGAAGTGGGCTTTCCATGAGCGCAATCCTGGCCGGAAGGCATGGCGAAGCATCTCGGCAATGGGTGGCACGCGCAGGCAATGGGGACGGAGGAAAGAGGCAAACAGCACCAATCGCGCCCAGCCACGCCGGCGAGCCTCGGGGGAATCACTCAGCGGTTGATCTCCCCGGTTGCGGGCATGGAACAGCAAGGGTGTGGGATCGCGATCAAAAATCGCGGGTGGTGTGGCCTCAATGCCCACGAGGGCGTCGGTAATCAAGAGGGCGCCACTGGGTTGATGCAAGCAGCTGATCTCCTGAAAACGGCCCACACCGAGATCGAGGGGGCCAAGCGAGATCCATTGGCACACCTCCGGATGGGGCACTCCATCGCTGAGCAAAATTTTGGTGCGTTCAGCCGGCACCCCGAGCCAACTCAGGGGCAGCTGCACCGGAAAACTCCACTGGCCTGGACACACCCACACCTCAGCCTTGGGGAACTTGCGAGCGAGCGGCCCCAGTGGAAGTTTGTGCTCCAAACCGGATGCGCTGGGCAGCACGATCGTGCACACGGGTCCGTGGTCCGCTTCCAGGGCCCTAAGGCCAGCAACCAATTCAGCCGTTGGTGGCAAGGGGTTCACTAGCATCAAGCCGCCGGGCACCTTCACCACGGTGAGCCGAATTGGCACCGCCACGTAATAGATGCCCTGGAGCTGCTCGAAGCTCCACAGCTGGCCAGGGATCAGCTCTTGAAAATGGGTGGGGCGTTTGCCATAGGGATACAACGGCAGCAGCGGCCACCAGGGCCAGCTCTGATCAACAGGTTTGGTGCCGGTTGCAGCCACTCAGTTCTGGTTCCGTACCTACGATTCTGCCCAGAGACGGTGCCAGTAGCGGCAACTTGGGACCATTTTTGGTCTTCTGCCGAGATGCCTTCAATGGCATTCATAGGGCCACCACCAACACCTCGAGACGCCGGCAATCAAGGCCAAAAGCGAATTGAGGTGTCGATGACAAAGTCGGTGACATCAGTTGGATTGCTGCAAAAGTTTCCTATTAAGGACGAAGACCGCGTTCCCCTCAAGAATTTCTGAGATGTCTCACCGCCTTCGTCGTTTCCTCTGTCTCCTGCCTCTGCTGGCTCTGTCTCCAATGGCCGGAGCACAGGAAACTGTCGAGTCCTACTTGAGGGAGTATCCGAATCAGGAACAGGTCAAGATGATGAACACTTGGCTGGAGAAAAACGAGAAGGGGAGCTTCCAGTTCACCGGTTTGGTGGATCCCAGCGACACGACGGTGGTGACGCCACAAGCCACTGTCGACTACGGCTACAACTGGTTTTCGATCTCAGATGGCCCGGCGATCCTGACGATGCCGACTTACGACAAATTCTTGTCGGTGTCGGTCTTCGATATGAAGCACAACGTGCCGGCTGTCATCACCAACCCAGCAAAGCCGATCCTCCTTAAGCGACCAGGCCAGGCGGTCCCCGCAGGTGACTTTCTGGTGGTCGATCTGGAAACGGATCAGGGTCTTGTGCTGACCAGGATGGTCGTTGTCGACAATCTTGACGCCGTTGTCGCGTCCCGTAGCCAATTTCAGATGCAGGGCGGCAAGGGAGACATACAGCGTGAGGTCAAGCAATTCAGTTCAGAGACGACAAAGAACGCCCAGGCCGTGATCGATACGGTGATCTCCTATATCAACCCCGATGAAGCCTTCGGTCGGGTCAGCGGCGACGTCAGCTTTCTGGACCTCGCAGCAGGAGTCAAACTGGGTCAACTTGGAACGCCTGCGGATACGGTCCGTTACGGCACCATCCTGGTCGACGACACTGGCGCACCACTTCGAGGTGATGCGACCTACACCCTGACTGTGCCCTCTGGTCTCTACAAGCCAGGTGGCTACTTCTCCGTGACCCTCTACGGAACCGATAACAAACTGCTGATCCCAAACGATCTAAAGATCTACGACCAGACCACATTCTCCTCAGAGCCGAACCAAGACGGCACAACAACCATCACGCTGAGTCCTAGTGGGGGTGGCAAAAATGGAATCCCCACCGGCAAAGACTTTTATGGAGTTCTTCGTGCGTACGTGCCAGCCCCTGGAGCGATCATGAAAGTGAAGGTCCAGAAGCAGTAGCGAAAAACGGCTGAGATAGTTGCTTGTTCAGGAATGACTATTCGAGCGGCAAGATCACGCCGTTCGAAATCTTTTTGTCGATGTTGCCAAGTCAGGAGTTTGCTCATCATCCAGCCCAGTTGCACCACAAACCAGAGACCACTCAGGGATCACTCCCCTTCACTCCACAGAAAAAGACACTCCTGAGTGGTAGCCGCTGCGACCACCAAGGCAAGTGATTGTCCTTGGGTTTGATACCGATTGCAGCCACTAAGCTTGGGTTGATTAGCAACGATTCCCGGCGGAAGGGGCGACCCTTAATTTGCCGCAAGTAGGCTTAAAGATGCTTTTACTAAGTATTTTCATGGCAGATACGTCTATAATGAAAAATGCAAATAATTCTCTTTGCGGTAAGCTTGAGGAGTTGCATTGTTTCTAACATTTAGAATTGTTGTTCATTTTGAGAGTAACATTGAATGAAAGTTCTGGAAGTCGATGTAAATGTTATCGTGAATTGTATAGTGGCATTTCTATTAATTAAATCTCGACTAAATTGGCTTGAGCTGGTTTTATCTGTAAAAAAAGTCAATAGAGCTGACCCTTGCTAGATAGGAGTAAGTCATAGAAGACAGCGTGCCATCCGATCAAACCTGGAACAGGGACGGCTTGCCGGCTTGGAGCTATCGCAGCAGTTCCATGTTTGAACTTGAGAAAAATCGTGTGTTTCTCAATCACTGGCATGTGGTTGGGCACGTCAATGACCTGAGAGAGCCAGGCGATTGGCTGAGTTTTGATCTTCTTGGTGAGCGGGCGATGGTGATTCGCGGCAAGGATGGTCAGGTTCGAGCCTTTCACAACACCTGCCGTCATCGCGGTTCGCGTTTGGTGGAGGGTGAACAAGGTCATTGCCGTGGCGCTGTGATGTGCCCTTTTCATGCCTGGGTTTACACCCTGGAAGGTGAGCTCAAAACCCCTTCCCAGCCCGACAAATTTCCAACTCTTGATTCAACGGAATATGGCCTTCAACCTCTTGAATTAGAGACATGGAGAGGCTTGCTCTTTCTGCGCTTCGAGAGTGGTCCCCAGCCTTCGATCGCAACCATGATGAAGCGGCATGAACAGGAGCTGAGTGTCTATCCGCTTGAGGATCTTCAACCCACCGATGGGTTGTACAGCAGTCCGGTTGTTCCAGTGAATTGGAAGGCGATGGTGGATGTGGATAACGAGTGTTACCACTGCCCGAGTGCCCATCCAGGTCTGACGGACCTGTACGGCCGCAGCTACGAAGAAGGCCCTTGGCTAGAAGGAACGCACCGAATCCGTGGACCTTTTAACGAGAAGCCATCTCGACGCGAATTAAATCAGGGCTACCGGGAGTTAGTGAGTCAGCATCCGGAACCCTTCAACGCCATGCCTCAGGCCTGGCTTTATATCGGCTTGTTTCCGGTTTCTTGCTTGGTGTTTTACCCCGAATCGGCTGGTTTTTACCGCTCGATTCCCCTCGATGTTCAGACATCAGTCATGACAGGTGCCACCTATAGCTACGCGGGTGAAAGTGAAAGTATGCGGTTGGCGCGTGAGCAGTCTGCCTTAATCGATGGGGAGGTGATGAGTGAAGACAAACATGTCTGCGAGCTTCATTATCAAGCGACTGCTTCCAAGTACTGGGAGAAGGGATTACTGGGAGATTCAGAAAAAGCGTTGCGTGAGCACCATGACATGCTAAGAGTCTTAATTCCAGAATTGAGTCAACGTGCTCTTTCTTGATCCATGTGGCCTGACCAATAACACCCCCTATTCCTAAAAGAGCCAATTAAGCCAACAGGTGATTCATGGCCGTGAAACTCTTTGCTGATTGCTTGTTTACTCAAAAAAATATTATTTTTGAATCATCCTTGGAATGCTGCTGATTTATGTTGCGCTCATAATGACTAGGCCAATTATGACGAGAGATAGCCCAATTGCCATTCTCCAGTTAAAAGTCTCTTTGTAAATCAAGACACCAAGCAGTGAAACGATGGCCATTCCCAGGCCTGACCATATGCCATAGGCGATGGCGAGTGGGATTCGGTTGAGTGCTTGACCCATTAAAAGAAAATTTAGGATGTATCCGGCGAATGCCCCGATTGTTAGTAAAGGACGAGTTAGACCATTGGATCCCTTGAGGGAAGTTGTTCCGATGTTTTCGGAGATGATGGCCAAGAGAAGAATTAAATAACCGAACCACATTAGATTGATTCTCCTTGTGCAGAATTCAGTACAAGAATGCCCGCTGCGATGACTGCTAGGCCGATGACTACAGATGTGCTCAGCGCCTCTTTAAATACAACGATTCCTATCAATGATGAAGTGATCATGCCAAGACCAACCCAAAGCGCATAGGCAAAACCCATAGGCAGGATGCGCATGCATCTCCCGAAAAATATCAGCGAAAAGACATAACCAATGACAGCAAAGATTGTCGGCCCAAGTGATGTAAATCCTTCTGAGGCTTTCATCGCTGAAGTTCCTAATTGCTCAGATGCGATCGCTAGCAAGAGCTCAAACAGTGCAGCACGTCTTTTTAAAGGCATCGGACGTGAATCAGTAATTGACAATGAAAATATTGAGAAGAGTCCTTCACTATAGCATTCAACTATCTGACTCAACGTAATGCGCTCTTGCGTATGATATTGAATCAATCTATATTTAAACTTACCTTCAAATCCAGAATCTTCATTATAAGATCAATGAATTCATCGTTTGCTAACGATGTCAAGACAAGGCTTGTAGGTGTCAACGACTGAACAGCATGTACACAAATGGGACGATTGATTGCCGATGCTTCAGCGCTGATCCTCAGGTTGGATGTGGCACTTTGCAGCGGCACGTTCAAGCGGTCCAGAAACAAGTGGCCCAGCAAAGTCTATGGATCCATCAAAATCGTATGAGCAGCGTTTTCACCGCCAGCGCTGCTAACAACAGAACAGACTCAAATCACAGCAACATGACACCAGTGAATCGGGCGGATGTGCAGGCGATGGTTGGCGCATCAAGAGCTTGAGCGATGGTGAAGCAACAGCGCACTCCAGCCATAACGGAAACCTCAGAGAAAGAGCCAACCCTTCACAAGATCGCTCTCGAAGAACACTTCTCCATCAGAGAACTTCTCCCCACATCAATGGAGTTTGAGTTTTTCGACCCACAGGTGCTCGACGTTATTGAATCGTTGCTGCCTGAATTGGCTGAAAAACGTCTCGCCAATATGGACAAGGCCGGGATCGAGATTGCCGTGCTGTCACAGACTGCACCGGGAATTCAAGCGATCTCCAACTCGCCCGATGCATCCGCGATGGCCAGACATGCCAACGATGCTCTCCACACGTCAATACAGCTGCAACCTCGGCGTTTCAGAGGCTTTGCGGCGCTGAATCTGCAAGATATCGATGCCGCTTGTGCGGAACTGAAGCGATGCGTGAACGAGCTGGGTTTCGTTGGAGCTCTCGTTAACGGCAGCACACAAGGTGAATACCTCGACAATCCCCGATTGGATCCACTCGCGAAGACGATGATCTGCAGAGACACAGCACGGATGCTGCTTCATCTGGATTGACATCCTCATGCCTGCCGGCTGGAGCGATCATGTGAGCCCATTCGTACTAGAAGCTCTCCAAGGGGATGGCAAGGGTCGTCAACCCCAGTAACAACAGGGGATCTGCCTATTGATTTCATGGTCCTCACCCCCGCCTTCAATCGAGGACTGTTGATCGCTGGATTGGGAATCTGTCTCGCTGGCTTTGGTGGTGAGCAAGCGGCTCAAGCGAGAAACCACAGGGCGTTACGCGGCTCTGTTTCTGTCATGGGGAGACCTGTGGCGAATGCTTCGATCACCCATTGGACAACGCAAGGCGGGACACAGCCCGAGAAGGTCAAGGTTGTTCGTTCAAGGAACGATGGAAGTTTTGATCTGGCTTTTAAGCCAAGCAAGGGAACCGTTCATTACCTGATCGCATCAGGTGGAACCGTGAACAATGCCAAGGTTGATCGCCTGACCATGCTCACTGTTCTCGATGAAACAGTGAATAAAACAGTGAATGGAACAGTCGCGATTAGTGAACGAACGACAGTGGGATCTGTTTGGCCCAATGCTCAGCAATTAAAAGGTGATCAACTGATCGGCAGCAGAAATGCTCTGGCCATTGGTTCAGGACATGTCAAGCACCTAATCAACCCAAGGACGGGAGCATTTGGGGAGACCTTGCTTAACGGATTCAATTTATTGAGCTCAGAAACTGCTGCGCGTATGAATGTCCTTTCCAACCTTCTAGCGCTCTGCGGAGATCCTCAAAAAGCACAAGCCTGCACCCAGCTCTTCTCCCTCACTGAAGCGACGAATACTCTTGATGCAATGACAAACATTGCAAAATTGCCTTGGAAAAATACCGGTAAATTATATCGGCTGTTTGATGATAACTATCCTCTTGGTACAAACTCTGATCGAAGATCGGAGGCTTCTCTCCCCTATCTAATCTTTCAACCTGAGAGCTTTGCCCTTTCGATCAGACTGCAGGGTGGTGGTGCATTTGCACTCGGAAAGTTGAGCTTTGATCAGAAGGGTCATCTTTGGAGTGGGGCCAACTGGATTCCTGGATCGCAATCAGGCGTGGTCAATAGCATTGGTGGCGGCATGTCGCACTTTGATCAAACGGGAACAGCACAATCACCGGCCATTACTGGCTATAACGGACAGGGGTTGGATGGGGTTGGATGGGGAACAGGAATCTCAAAAAACTATGCGTGGGTTGGCACATTCAATAACAAAGTTGGTGTGTTTGACCTTAAAGACGGAAGAGCTCTTGGGCCTGCAACGATCGATCAAGACGTTGGCCAGCTTCAGGGAATTGCAACGTCTAAAAATGGTGATGTCTGGATTGCAGACAACACTGGAAATCACATGATTCATTTTCCTGGAGGTGATTTCAGGCAAGGTGAACGCATCTCAATCGCTGGGCTCCAAGCGCCATTTGGAGTGGCAACAGACGATCAAAACCGAATTTGGGTGAGCAGCAGCTTCAATAACAAACTCACCGTGATTGAGGGTGATTCACCTGATCAATACAACACAGTCACGGTGGCACTTGGAGCCCGTGGTCTTGCGATTGATTCCAAGGGCAACGCGTGGCTATCTCAACAATCCAATTCACCTACGGGGGCACTGCCACCAGGCGCAGTCATGCCACCAGGCACACCTAACCCACCGCAACAGCCCAAGACAATCATGGAAGAATTTGAGGCTGGTGCTGCTTTTGCTGCGGCCAACCCCACACTCCAAACGCTTGGAAATCTTGCCTTGATCTCTCCTGATCTTGAAATCATCAAAAATGGAGTTGCTGGTGAAGTCGCATTTGTGCCATGGGGCGTCACGATTGATGGAAACGACAATGTTTGGGTTGGCAACCTCTACGGCCAAAGCCTGATCCATATCTGCGGAACAGAGCCATCCACATGCCCTGAGGGAAAAACCACTGGCGACGTGATTCATAACTATCAAAGCGGGGTGATTCAAGTCACGACAGATGTTGTTGTTGATGATGCTGGCAACATCTGGAGTGCCAATAATTGGTACGACGCCGATGTTGTGATCAATAAAAGTTACAACCCACGCACCTCCACATTTCCAGGTGGACAAGGCCTTGTGGTGACCTATGGCGTCGCAGGACCTGTACAAAATCCTCTCTTTGGTGCGGTGCGTAAACCCAATCCTTGACGTTCATATTCATGGGCAGTTTTTATGGATCCCTGATTCGCTGCCCGTGAGCACTCACCCTGATTGGAAATCTTGAGGTGACCTCGCAGGCTGCGATTTAACGGCAGCTCGAATAAAATTGAACATGCTTTCGCGCATCGCTAGGGACAGTTCGATTCAGTTTGACGGCGCTTTTTCCAGCTGCCATGGCCTGCAAGAGCTGTTTCAGCCCATCTCTCCAGATCTCGTTGCGCTGCAGATGAGCCGCGGGCCATTGCAGGGGCGACTGCGCATCTATCAGCTAGGAGCCATTCGCTTCAATCTGCTGGAAACGAATCAGAGCCTGTTTCTTAGCGGAACCAGGCGAGCGAAACTCTGCACCTTGGCCTTTCCTCTCGAGGATGCCAAGGAGTCTGCGCCGTATCGCGCTCAAGGCATTCCTGTGGCTTGGCCAGCCCTGATCGGATACAACCGGCAACTCACAGATTTTGATCTGAAGATTCCTGCAGATGCCCGGCTGGTCACGATCGTCATCAGCAAGGTCGTGCTGATGGAACAGCTGTCAAAACGTGGAGGACTCCAGCGCATGCAAGAACGCTGGGAAGGCAGCAATCAATTAGAGCTGCTACCGGAACTTCGGCAGGCCTTACTCCACCAGCTCACACAGCTGATTCAGCGGGGTCAGCAAAGATTTCATCCAAAAGAGCCCGACCAGCTGATCGATACCGTGATCCGTTCTTTTGAGCAGCCCCAGGCCCGTACTTTTCTGATTGCAAACCGAGAGGCGCGGCATGAAGCAGCCATCGACCTACTGCACTGGTGTTTCAGGAACCCGATGAAAACGGTCACTGTGGCTGAACTCAGCTCTGAGCTCTTCCAATCCCGTACGTCATTGTTCCGTGGATCTCGGGAACATTTTGGACTCACACCCTTGGAACTTCAGCGCTCTATTCGCATGGATCGTGTGAGGCAACTCCTGCTTGATCCCGCCCTTCGCGCCAGTCTGGGCTTCACGGGTGTTGGCGATATTGCTGCATCGATGGGCTTCAGCAGCCGCAGTCACTTCGCTCGGCTCTACCGGGAGCAATACGGGGAACAACCACGGGACACCTTTGCCTAGAGACAGCTGTGTTCAGATTGAGTATGAAGCAACAATCGCCTACGAAAGGGCTCAGGCCCCTCTGTTTGCTTCGGTAGGGCATCTTCATGAGCTCAGACCAACGACACTTAATACCCGGCTGTGATCCCCCTGAAGCGATTTTTAATCATAGATGCACTGCTTATCATTCCTGACGACAATCCTTTTGTTGTGCAATTAGTTTTGATAAAGATTATTCGAAAGTGTAATTCATGTCTTGCTTTTGGATGGAGAGTGTTTCGGGATTGGCCTCAATGAAAAATAATGCCTATGGTTTGTATGTTCACACAATCCTTACGCCGTGAAATCGCGAAGGTGTGTGTGCGTCATCTCAACAGGCATCGCCGTAACGCGAACTATGTCCAACTCCCTTCATCAGACGACCCTCAACGCCTCTGTACCTGATGACGGGGTGCTTGAGGCACTCGATGCCTACTGGAGAGCAGCGAATTACCTCGCAGTTGGAATGATTTATTTACAGGACAACCCCCTGCTCAAGGAACCACTACGCCCCGAACATATCAAGAATCGTTTGCTTGGTCACTGGGGAAGCAGCCCAGGGCAAGCTTTTATCTGGACCCACGCTAATCGCCTCATTAATCAATACGATCTCGACATGATTTACATGTCCGGACCGGGGCATGGGGCCCCAGGAGTCCGTGGCCCGGTCTATCTCGATGGAAGCTATACCGAGCGTTACCCAGACAAATCAATCGATGAAGAAGGTCTGAGAAAGTTTTTCAAGATGTTTTCTTTTCCAGGACATGTCGGCAGTCACTGCACAGCTGAGATGCCTGGTTCGATTCATGAGGGCGGAGAGCTCGGCTATGTCCTGTCCCATGCCTGCGGATCGGTTCTTGACAACCCTGAGCTGATCACCATCGCCTGCGTGGGCGATGGTGAAGCGGAAACCGGACCCTTGGCCACCAGTTGGCATATCAACAAGTTCCTGAATCCCATTCGTGATGGTGCGGTCCTGCCGGTTCTGCATCTGAACGGATACAAGATCGCCAACCCGAGCATCCTCAGTCGGATCGATCATGAGGAGCTTGAAAACCTGCTAAGGGGCTACGGCTGGACACCGATCTTCGTTGAAGGCTCGGATCCGATGACGATGCACCGTTCTATGGCGGTTGCCATGGAGAAGGCCGTCCTTGAGATACGCCAGCATCAAGGGCAAGCGCGCAGTAGCGGCCAAGCTTTTAGGCCTCGCTGGCCCATGATCGTTCTGCGCTCTCCAAAGGGCTGGACAGGTCCAAGAGATGTTGACGGTAAAAAAGTTGAAAATTTTTGGCGGTCGCATCAGGTTCCTGTCGCTGACGTGAAAACCAATGAGTGCCATCTACGGCTGCTCGAAGATTGGATGAAGAGCTACCGGCCCTGGGAACTGTTTGATGAGAACGGAGCGGTCAAAGAGTACATAAGGCGGCAATCACCGCGCGGTGATCGCCGTATGGGCAGCAATCCGCACACCAACGGAGGTGTATTGCGAAGGGACCTTCTTTGTCCCGCGATTGAACAGTACGCCGTGGCGGTTGAAAACCCAGGTGCTACTGAAGCGGAGAACACCTATCCACTGGGAGAGGTGATCCGTGACTTGATTCGTGAAAACCCTCGTAGGTATCGCTTGTTCGGCCCTGATGAAACCCACTCCAATCGGCTTCAAGCAGTCTATGAAGTTACAAAGAAAGTTTGGATGGCGAACTTTCTCCCGGAGGATCTCGACGGCGGAGAACTCTGTCGGGATGGCTCGGTGATCGAGATGCTCTCTGAGCACACTTTGGTGGGAATGATGGAGGGGTATCTCCTCTCCGGCCGTGATGGTTTCTTCCATACCTACGAGGCGTTTGCCCATGTGATCTCCTCGATGTACAACCAACACTGCAAATGGCTGGAACACTGTGAGGAGATTCCCTGGCGGGCTCCGATCGGTTCCTGGAACTGCCTGATTTCCTCCACCGTTTGGCGCCAGGATCACAACGGTTTCACCCACCAGGATCCAGGCTTTATGGACCTGGCCGGAAACAAGAAAGGCTCGATCACCCGCGTCTATTTACCCGCTGATGCCAACAGCCTGCTGGCTGTTGCCGAACATGCCCTCACAGAGACCAACGTCACCAATATCATTGTTTCTGATAAGCAAAAACACCTTCAATACCTGACGCTTGAGCAGGCTCGGCGTCATGTAGCCAAAGGGCTTGGAATCTGGGACTGGGCTTGCAACGACGACTGCGGTACAGATCTAGATGAACCAGACGTCATTCTCGCTTCAGCCGGTGACATCCCGACCAAGGAATGTCTAGCCGCTATTGGAATCCTGAGAGATCATATCCCGCAGGTGAAAGTGCGTTACATCAACGTGGTGAAACTGTTTGCGCTGGCTCCTGCTACAGAACATCCCCATGGTTTAAGTGAGCGCGACTTCAACAGCCTGTTCCCATCGAATAAGCCCGTCATTTTCAATTTCCACGGCTATCCGTGGTTGATTCACAGGCTGGTCTATCGATGGGATCAGCAAAGTCGCTTCCATGTCCGCGGCTATAAAGAAAATGGAAATATCAACACACCTCTCGAACTGGCCATCATCAACCAGATCGACCGCTTCAATCTCGTGATCGATGTGATCGATCGCGTCGAATCTCTTGGCTCCCGAGCCGCTCATGTGAAGGAGAAAATGAAGGATGAGATCCAAAAGCATCGCGTGTACGCCCATACTCATGGCATGGATTCTCCGGAAATTAACAACTGGCGATGGACCCCTCGGCACTAAGCGTTGTCTCCCTAGATTTGTATTGATGTGACGACTTCTCAGCCTTTCGATTTGCGTAGCTCAAGTCTCGATTGCTGCACAGATCCTGAGCGGGCTGTTCTTAACAGCAAGGGTTCTTTGGACAATCTCAGCCCCAATCTGAACATCATAACTGGACCGACGGTATGAACTTTTATCCGGTTTCTGGGCTTATTGAAGTTCATAATGGCTTCTTTACAGATCACTCTTCTATCGGAAGTCATACAACAACAACTGCTATGTTGCGCCTCTCAGCAAGAAGATTAAGAGGTTTGATCGCTCATGACAGCTCTTGTTCTTGTCATTAACGTTGGCAGCTCCAGTTTAAAAGCTGCTCTTGTTGATTGCACTGGTGCCAACGTTTGGAGCTTCCATCGCAAACGCACCAGCAACGAGTCGATTAGTTCGTTCTTGGACCACTGGGTGACACCAGAGCTTGATTGCTATCGAAAGCATATTCAGCTCATTGGTCACCGGGTGGTTCATGGCGGCGAGCACTTCACCACCCCAACGCTGATTACGCCGGATTTAGAGCATGCACTTCAGATGCTCATTCCGCTTGCCCCTTTGCATAACAAACCCGCTCTCGACGGACTGGCCTGGGCCCAGCGCTGGGGGTCTGATTATCCGCAATGGGCATGCTTCGATACTGCGTTTCACAGCATGCTTCCTGAGGCCGCGCGGACCTATGCTATCCCGAAGAATCTGCGTGATCAGGGACTGCACCGCTACGGCTTTCACGGCATCAACCATCAGCATGTCTCTGAATACGTTGTGGATCACTGGCGAAAAAAGGGAGGTGACGCGTCCCAGCTGCGCTTGATCAGTGCTCATCTTGGTGCAGGAGCATCCCTTGCCGCCCTGAAGGGCGGGTACTGCATTGACACCACGATGGGATTTACCCCACTGGAGGGACTCGTCATGGAAACGCGTTCAGGGAGCATTGACCCCGGATTGATCCTTGAATTGATCCGACAGGGGTTCTGTGAAACAGAGCTAAGTCGCTTGCTTCAGCACGAGTCAGGTCTCAAGGGACTGTCCGGTCTTAGTGGAGATATGTGTGAAATTCGAGAGTCGGCTCTGGCAGGCCATCCTGGTGCTGTGCTTGCTTTAGCCGTTTTTCGCCACCGGCTCTTGCAACAGCTCGGAGCGATGGCTGCCAGTTTGCAAGGAGTGGATGTCCTTGCCCTTACCGGTGGCATCGGCGAACACGACGAAGCTCTTCGCATTGAGCTGAATGAATCACTTAAGTGGTGGGGAGAGTTCGAAACTGTTGTGGTGCCTGCCGATGAAGAAGGGATGATCGCCCGCCTTTGCTTGCGACAACATCCTTAGCTGCCAGGATTCAAACAGATTGCACTCTTTTGTGTGCCACCTGTGGTGCCTGCCGCTCTGGCTGGGAAGCCCATAAAGCCCTCAAACCGCCCTCAAAAAGCTCTCAAAACGGCAGGTATTCATGGCCATGCCTGAATGGCTCCAGGGATGGTTGAGGTCTAAGCAACGTTCATGCTGATTAAGCCAGCAATGACCAGACCTAGCCCGATCGCCATTTTCCAATTGAACGATTCTTTGTAAATGACAACCCCCAGGATTGTCACGATCGCCATGCCAAGGCCAACCCAAAGTGCATAGGCAAATCCCATTGGCAAAATATGCATACTCCTTGCAAAAATAATCAATGAAAAGATATAACCCGTTGCCGCTATGACCGTTAGCCCAAGCGAGGAAAATCCCCCTGAGGCTTTCATCGCTGATGTTCCAACTTGTTCAGAGGCGATTGCTAGCAGCAGCTCGAATAACGCCGTGCGTTTGTCTGTAGCCATCGAAGTTGAATCGTTCTCTGGCAAAGCAACTATCGCTATGAAAGCAATCATTCTGGCATTTCAGCCATCAACTCAATCTAAAAAGCGATGTTGGATTGAGCTCACTGATTTGATTTTGTATGGACATGTTCTTCCTCGTAAAATTAATTTTTAAGGGCAACCTATGGGCTGACACCAACCTGTGTCTGCCTTGTCAATGAGACCACTCTTTAGACAACTTTTTAGACCACATTTTTGTGCTCATCACCCCCGCTGGCATGGTCGCAAGCCAACATTTCTGCATGATGCAATGTTGAGGCCGCCCGCGATGCCGGCGGGCAGGTGATGCAGTTCTTGTTTCAACAGCTGCGCGCTGCCTATGGCGAACTCAGTGATGACGACTTCAAAGCGATGGTGTTGATGGCCCTCGATGAGGGCACCGATATCGCTGCGGATTAGGAGCTTGGATTCAATAGCTCCTTGAGAAACGGCCTAAGCTGAAAGCCCTGTTCATCGCCATAAGTGATGTCGTTGATGCGCCAGCTGTCCTTGCTGTCTTGGTTCATCTCGTAGAGCAAACGGCGTGGAATCCCACTGGATCTTCCGCGCAGACCCACCTCCACTTACACCTCAGCCTGGAGGCTGTTTTTCTTCCCTGCGCTGCAGCTTTTCACGTGGGCTCCGAACGTTTCGCTCTGGGTATTGCTGAACACGTCGAAGTCGAGATAGCGGCCATCACGGACGGGTGTGAGAGCCCTGGCCTCGATCAGCAACTCAAACAGTGATGGTGTGAAGCGCTGACGCTGGCTGGAGAGATCCTTCACCGGGTCAATGCGCTTCTCCATTCGCTGAACCTGCCAGCGGTAGAGCCCATCGAGTTGATTCACCACCCCAGCAGGGCAGGGGCCTGAGTTTGCTGGTATCGCCATGGCGATCAAGCTGGTCAGTAGCGGCAGGAGCATGGAGAGGGTGCGGCTGAACGCAGTTTGGCTGCGACCAGAACCCACCACTGGGATTTGAGCTGCTGAAGAACTGGTTGTCTGGCCAATATCTCAACGCCATCCAGCTCTGCAGCTTGAAAGCGATGACGCAGCTGTCATCAACACTTCATGTCAATTGTGTCCAATCACACCGCATGTTTGCTTTAAAGACGTCATCATCGACAAACGTGTACAGGTCAAGCTGACCAAGACGCGGAATCCAAATAAACGGACAAGTCAAATGAGCCGAAGAGGAATGCATCCTTTGTTGATGGGGTTAGACAAGCCCAAGAGCCCAACCAACGAAAAGAAACCAGTCGAATTGTCTGGATACGAATCCGCACAGCGCAAGCGTTTCCTACGCGCTGAAGCAGAAGAGGCCGAGCAGAGCAAAGCTTCCTGAGCTTTTGGCGCAAATGCAGTGGGCATGAAGAGGGGGGCGACAAAAGCCGCCACCGTCCTCATGACGTGGGCGCCCCACCAAGAGCGTGTCCCACACACCACTGATGGCAAAAGATCTGAGAACAGTCAACCTCCATATCAGCTGACCCGAATGGTTGAGGGGGTGACTGGTACTTGTTGAATGGGTTTATTGCCTGTGGTCTCTCTCACTTTTGAGTGCCATCCAAAACTTGGCATATGACTCTGGCGGTGCTGACCCAGGTGTAGATCAGAGCATTGAGCATGTCTTTTAACTCAGGTGGCCAGCTGATGCTCCTTCGTGGAATCAGTGACGTTGAGCAATTTTCAATGGCCAAATCGCTATCAAGAGTGAGGTGATTTCTCTTGCCTCGCCACGAGCGGGGCTTTCATTGGCAATTCATGAGATCGATTACTGCGAAGAGCGCAACCAAGCAAAGATCGGCATCATGCGCGGACTGACGCCATCCCAATGCTCCGTTCCGCGATGACGTCTGCAGCCTCTCTCCTGGCAATAGCTCTTACGAATCCTCTATTAACTGCAAATGCTGGGGAGGCCGGGCTTGAGCACTTCCAATGCAAAGCGGCAGGCACCATCACAATGACTGACGAGGAAGGTTTTCAACCCGTATCAGAGGAGATCACCGTTGCGTTGAAGGTCGAAATCGATGAGCCAAACGGAAATGTACGGATTAATCAGCCTTACTCTCAAGAGATGGATCCTTGGGGTGCAGCCATCTTTGACCGGGATGCATCCGGACGTTGGGTGGCAATTGAATTTTATCAGCAGATACTGCACACACAAGTAGAGCTGTTGTTACTCAGAAAGAGCGGGAAGTTTTATTACGCGACAAATCAGAGCAGGGTATACCCAAAGTTTTCAGAGACAGCCGAAGGTGTTTGCAGGCGTTATTGATTAATAAAAGTAATGCCCTATCAATTTGCGTCTCACCTCCTCAGGGACCTTCTGATCGCAATCAATGCTCCAGCCTCCGATGCCTGGCACGATTGAACAGAAATCAGATAAAATGAGATCGCTAATATAAGGGTGCCAGCTGGGGACATTGCATCCTGATATGGATGGGGCTTTCTGAGGCGGGGAATGCTTTAGGAAGTTGCCCCTAACCTATGCCCCTCGGCACTCCAATGACGCTGGCTGTGTTTCAGGAGCTATTGATGGCACTTGGTGGTTATGCCTTATTCTTCTATATCCTTTATAAGTTCGCAGAGTTTTCACAATGACCACCTACAAAATTATCCTTAATCAAACAACGGGAGAATCTCAAGTTGAACATACATCTGAATCCTACGATGAGATCATGAAATGCTGGGAGGAAGAGAAAAATGAGCAGGACAAGTTCAGCAAGATTGACATGGGGCTAGTTCTTTATAAGGATGATGAAGTTATAGATGACTATGAAATTATTGATGCTCAACGAGAGTGGATAGTCATTGACTAATCCCTAAGCCTGCTGTGTAGGCTATAAAGCTGGTGGCGAAATGTTTATTGAGCACAATGACTTTGTCTTTGCAGTATTGGCGAGTCACTGTGAGGCATTAAACGGAGAACCAGAAGAGTTCAACCTAGTTGAAGCTGAGCGGGACAGGCTTATGGCGTGACAGCTGGGTGTGAGTCTCTAGCCCTTTTGGGGGATCGGGCACCAGCAAAGACCACTCGAACAGGGGATTCGGATTCAGTTCGTTTCAGCGATGGTGAAGAGGCCCAGGAGAGTGGCCTCCACGCAACTCAACATTAATAAAGAGCTTAAGACCATGAGAAATACAAGCGAATTTCCTTACATGATCTTTCACCAACTTTTCGATGAAGAAAGCTCCACATTTACTTACTTTATAGCGAACGCGTGTTCTAGAAAGACTATTGTTATCGATCCAGTAAAGTCAAAAGTTGATGAGTATTTAAAGCTTATCTACGATGAGAGTTTGATCCTAGACCAAATTCTTGACACTCACGTCCATGCCGACCACATTACAGGTGGTGGATTGCTTGCTGCTCGAACTGGCGTAAGTTATGGCTTGTCTGCTAAGGCTGAAGGTAAACATGTTGATTGGCATCTCAAAAATGGTGACGAGGTTCACCTCTGTTCTGAATCCTTAGTTGCCCTTGAGACACCTGGTCATACCCGCGACAGTATGGTTTTTGTTAATCACGATAAGTCTGTATTCTTCACTGGAGACACCATGCTTATAGGTGCCTGTGGTAGGACAGATTTTCAAAACGGTAGCTCACAAGATCTTTATAATTCCATCACTAAGGTTATCTATGCATTGCCTGACGACTGTATTATTTTTCCAGGTCATGACTATAACGGACAGACTCAAACAACTGTTGGTGAACAAAAACGTTTTAATAAACGAATAAGGTCCGAGACGCGAAGGATTGAATTTGTCGAGATCATGAATAACCTTAACCTTCCCCGCCCAAAACTAATGGATATTGCGGTTCCTTTCAATCTAAATGCTGGCTTCAAACCTGTATCGATGTTTCAATACTAATCTCTGCTTTTCTTTCAAAGCTCAAGCATCTAAATAACCATGGCTAAACCAATTGCTTTAAACGACATGCTGCTCGTTGAAGTCAATCAGCTAGGGAATAGCAGGGGGCGTGATGTGTCGCTATCGATCTCCCGACTGACTATTCACCAGCCGCGCCACAAGCGGGGTTTTTTATTGCCCTGGAGACTTCTGCAGGTTGTGCCTCATCAGGTCTAGTCGTGACGAAGTGAAGGGTCTCTTGCCAAGCTGTGAGCAATTCGGCAGTCGATCGAGGCCATGACAGAACAACTGGTGGTGATTACGGGAGCGGGCGCAGGGATCGGAAAGGCTTTGGCACATGCTTTTACTGCAGCTGGTCACCCCTGTTTGTTGATATCAAGAAACCAGGAGGTGGATCCCGCATTGGCCAATAAGCCAGTGCTTTACCGGCAGCTCGATGTCTCCGATGCCCAAGCGCTGGGGGATGCCATTGCATCAGCAGAGAGTCAGTACGGGCCCACTGGCTGTCTGATTAACAACGCAGGGATGATCCACATCGGCGGACTGGACAGTCTCAGCCTCGAGCAGATCAATGAGGAACTCGACACCATGATTAAAGGGGTGACAAATGGCATTCACCACGTTTTGAAAGGAATGCGTGAACGTAAATGCGGAACAATCATCAATATCAGCTCCATTGGTGATCGCAAGCCTGCGCCAGGAGCACCTGTGTATCACGCTTGCAAACACGCCGTGCGTTCATTGGGCGAGAGCCTGAACATGTCCGAGGCTGAGCACAACGTCCGTGTGATCAACCTTGCGCCTGGGCTGATCCGAACAGAGATTCATCAAAAGATGGGGATCAGGTTGAGGAATACTGCGAAGTGCTTGGCAATCCCACTTTCATTGAACCGGAAGAACTCGCCAAAATTGTCCTTTTCTGCTGGCAGCAGCCACAACACATCTGCATCCGAGATATCGCAGTGATGCCAACTGATTGTGGATTCTGATTATTGCTCTGGAGTCTTCCGAGGGATATGGCTCACGAGGTCGGTATTGCAGGGCATGGAAGGGATGTAGTAGTTGAGCTTAAATCCGAATAGATGGTGCCCTTATTGGATGATCTGGAGAGGGTCAGGCCGATGGCTTGGCAGCTGAGAGTGAGTCTCTAGTCCACATGTGGGCATGCGTTAATAGAAGCTAACTACAGATTGCTTTAAGTTCTGTATCTACTGTGTTAGTGATAGGTTTCGGTTGATCTGATAGAACAACTCCGCTTAAAACAACAAAGGGATTAGCCGCTGTTGATTGACGATAGCTTTCAGCTGCTGTATGGCACCTTCTTAAATCACTTACACCTAATGCATCAAATACAACCATAAGACCAGCAATAGAGGCGATCAATCCGCCAAATACAAGAATACGATTTTTCATCAATGGTTTGAATTTCCCCTGAATCCATCATCATGGTTTTTTTGCGATATTGCTTCCCCCATCCGAGGGATCATCTAGGTGATCTTGTTCCCCAAATGGGGGAAGTGCTTTCGCCTTTACTCAGCGACGGTGAATGCAGATAACTCACAACCATGAACGCGATACCCCTTGTGGTTGCCCTGGTTGGAATCGTGCCGATTACGGGCTGCAGTGGCGGGACAGCCGCTATTAATCTGCCTACTGAGTACTTAAGAGCCCCGCCAGGAGTGGGATTTTTTTAAATATCAGCTTCAATCAAGCCATGCGTCAAGGCAAAGACGGCTGCCTGAGTTCTGTCTCTTACCCCAAGCTTGTGAATCGCTGTACTGACATGGCTTTTCACGGTTTCAGCAGAAACGAAGAGTGAATCAGCAATTTCAGTGTTCCTCATCCCTCGGATGATGCAGCGAATGACGTCTAGCTCTCTTTCCGATAAGGGATCGACCAGCACTGGTGCAGGTTTCACCTTTGCTGTAGCAGCTTCTCGCACAGCCCTTGGATAGTAAATGCCTCCGCTATTGGTCGTGCTTAAAGCGTGAATGAAGTCACCGTCGCCAGTGCCTATGGATGACATGAACATCACACCATCAGCTCCTGCTTCCATTGCTTCCTGGACTACTTCTGGCGTTTCTCGCTGTAGAAAGATCAGTGCCTTTAGGTCAGATGAATGTTCCTTGGCTTTTTCTATCAGCCTTATTCCATAACCCATCTCAAGGTCTTCGCTTGTCATCAAGATATCTGGATGGGTCTCTCGCAATACCTGTAAGGCTTCATCCTCAGTAGTTGCACCACCCACCAGTGATTGCAGAATCGGCGTGCAAAGACAGAGTGCGGAAAGAGTGAGTCTGTTTTTGGAGCAGACCAACACCTTTTTATCTACCAGCAGCTTCTTGCATGCATCTGCTGCCTTCTGGAGTGGCAGCTCGGATGGGTTGATCCTCACGTATTAGAAACTGGCAGCCACATCAGGATAGATGTGGCTTGATTCCAGCCACAAACCAGATCTCAAGCTCCCTGGACCAGATCAATCATCGTTTAGACGACATCGAGTCCGTCTTGAAGGTGATTTTGAAAGCACTTCAGGGCTAGTACCTCCAGACTGAACTGCCCGGCTACTTATCAATGCGAGTGTTTCTGGCCGCTCTCTTCTCACTGGCAGCCTTCGCAGTCGTCTTGGCCACTGGGGCGAAGGGATCGGACAGCTTCACAACGCACATTGGCTCTCGGGTTCCTCCTGTAGAAGCAGGTTGCTACAAGACAGGCGATGTCCGAAGCGATGAGGGCAAGGTGCTGAATGTCTATAGGTGCCCCATTTGAGCAGAGTGCTTTGCAATGGTCCAGGCGTTAGTGGTGCTGCAAATCGAGCTTTATCTATAAGTGCCAAATTGCGTCAGGGTCGCCAAGTTGCTTCGTATTCAGCAACAACATCTTGATGGAGTTCCACTGGGCTCTGTCTCGTTAGTAGTTAGAGAGATGCCTTTTTGGTTTGAAGACAATCTGTCATCCACGCAAAAGACACAATTCAGCGCAGGGTCGATCGGAGGAGCCGTTGGCTTTTTGATTGGTTACGGCCTTGGAAGGATCAAGCCTTGATATTGACTTACTGGCTGCAACTTGAGCTTGTGAGGTGCATGAAGTTGGTGCTTCTTTGGATTCTTGCCCCAGGTCCGCCAATATTTTTGGCGATTGGGCGTTGGCCTGATTGGCTTGCTGTCATTAAGAAGCCTGTTTCGATGTCTTTATACGGCCGTTCTTTCAGCTGATTTTTTCTTCCCACAATTGAGGGGTTTTGTGGTGTCTTCTTTCTCCCTCACTTGAGGGATGACTGTGTTGTGATCACCAGCGATGCTCAGGACATCTCTCTCTGATTGGATATGCCCTTGCGTTTCATTCCGAACGATGAGTTGGAGTTGGAACGCATTCCTGATCCGGATGGAGATCTCTGGGGGTGGGAGCGCTTTGCTCACACACTCAACGGTTATCACGTGATGGGTGGGTTTGAGCCATGCGCTGCCCAAGCGAATTCCGGTTCTCCATCCACCCTCACCGAGCTTCGCTGCGCCTTGTTCTTTGAAGCGCGCCGCGATCGCCACAGCGGTGGCATCTCCACCAATGAGGAAACCATCCAACAATTGCTTCGGGCGATTAGGCAGAAGGTGGAAAGCAGGCAAATGGATTGAGCTTTGCTTGCTAATGCCTTGCCTATGCGTAGCTCTTTCTTGCTTCACCAACCACGACGGGTTTGTGGCGCCGTTCGGTTGGAATCTTCTGCAGCGCTGCCGTTAGCTCTGATCGAGAAAATCAGCCCAGCTCGAGGCAGGCCAGGCCATAGACGTTGCCATCGTGGCCTTGCGGTTGCGGCATCACGCCCTTGTACATGCGCACCGTTGTGGCCATCGGTTTGAAGCCTTTCGCCTTGGTGATCGTCTTGGCGGCAAGGTTGAAGCCGGGGGTGTCGATCAGCACCACTCCCTTGTGGCGGTCCATGGCGTTGTTCAGCAACAGCGATGCCATGGCCTCTTCTTCTGCCAGCAACGGACCCACCCGCCAGCCTTCGCCAATGGGGAGCAGACAGGGGCGAATGCGCACGTAGCCATGGCATTCACCCTTGCCATCCATGGCCACAAACACTTCCCCGGCCTTATGGCGCAGCCACTGTTCAAGAAAATGGGGCCTCGGGCTGATCTCATGGCGTTCGTCGTAACGCTGAATCGCCTCGAGCGAGACGTCGCGCAACGGCACAACGCTGATGTCGCTGCGGAGCAGCAGGCTGGTGTTTGGGTGTTCTGATTGATCGCTGAGGCACATCTTCTGCCGGCGCGTGGTCACGCAGTCCTTCTCGAAACCGGCCTTCTCGTAGAAGCTCACCATCTGGACCGCAGCTTCCAAACCGATGCAATCCACGTTGCTCAGCGTTTCCAGCGCGTGTTCCCACAAGCGACGCCCCACCCCCTGGCCCTGATACTCCGACTTCACCGCAAACAGGCCGATGAAGGCATAGCCGGGGTTGTATGTCACCGCGGCGATGCAACCCACAGGCTCGTTGTCGAGCCATGCCAACCAGATCCCTTGGCGATCGGTGTTGGCATAGATCTCGATGTCGCCCACTCCGGGTGCGAAATCCTGTTCACGAGCCAACCTTGTGACCACGTCTAGGTCGGAGGGCGTGAACGGTTTGATCTCCAGCATCAACCCTCAGGCGGCGTCAGGCGGCATGGAGAATTGAATTCACACTGGTGGGATAACGACGCACGTAGGCGTTGGTTTCCATGGCGATGATCCGTGCTTCCTTGCGATTGGTCGCATGGAGTTGCAGCGTGTGCCGGCTGCCGTCGTTTTTCTTGTAATGAACAACGAATGGTTGTGCTGCGGAACTCATCGGTTTGTGACCTTGAGGGCGATCCGCAAGCTGGCTGGCTTTAGGGCACAGGCCAGGGCGTGGAATGGTCGGTGGGTTCCCTCAACAATGAGGCTTCCCATGGGTTGAGCTTGAGCAAGGTCGAGCTTCATGGCTTTGCCTCGAATGCAACCGTCTTACTGCGCCTGAAAGCGGGCCTCCAATCCCCATCTGGGGACAATCCAATTTCGGGCTGTCATTCCGCTCTGTTTTGTCCTTCTAAGTGGTTGATCCGCGAGCTATTTGGAGCGATGGGGCGGAACCCCGCAAACTGAGGGTTCTTCCAGGTCAAACGCATGGCGGGGGATGAAAGCCAAACAGCGGCGGGGACTCCGCTTCCCCCTACGGTGTTTCTCGATGCCCTCAGCCTTGGGCCCGTTGATCTGGCGCCCATGCAGCAATGGTGTGATCTGCAGGCCTGGCCCTCCACCTCCCTCGATGAGCGCTTGGAGCGCTTGCAAAATGCCGAGATCGCCATCACCAACAAGATTCCCTTGGATGGCCTGTTGCTTCGCCAGCTGCCCAAGTTGCGCCTGATCTGTGTGGCTGCCACCGGTACCGATCAGATCGACCATGCCGTTTGCGCAGAGCAGGGCATCCGCGTGCACAACGCCGGCCGCTACAGCCGCGCCTCGGTGGTGCAGATCACCTGGGCCTTGATCCTCGAGCTCTGCTGCGCGATGGATCAGCGCCGCCGGGATCTGATCGCTGGCAGCTGGCAGCGCAGCCCGGTTTTTTCGCTGATCGAACCTGAATTCAATGAACTGGAGGGCCAGACCCTGGTGGTGCTCGGCGCCGGTGATATCGGTCGTGGGGTTCTGGCGATTGGTGCAGCCTTTGGGATGGAGTGCATCGCCCTCACCAGCCGCAGCAGCAGCGCTGAGCTGGAAGCAGCCCTGCGCAAGGCTGATGTGCTCAGCCTTCACGCTCCGCTGACGCCGCACACGCAGAACCTGATCAACGCCCTGCGGCTCAGCTGGATGAAACCCAGCGCCCTGCTCGTCAACATGGCCCGCGGCGGCCTGGTGAATCTGGAAGATCTTTGCGCGGCCTTGCGCCATGGTCAGCTGGCTGGCGCCGCCCTCGATGTGTTGCCTGTGGAACCGCCTGGGTCTGAATTGGAACGGTTGCTGGAAACCCCAAACCTGTTGATCAGTCCCCACATGGGCTGGAGTTCTCGCCAGGCCCGTCGTCGCTTGGTGCACACCCTGGCGGGGCATCTACATGACTACGTCGCTGCTGGCGACAACGCACGCAGCAGCGCTAATTGCCAGCCATAGGCATGGCCGTGGCCCACCGTCCTGGGCGTGATTCATCCCTGCAGGTTGCCGATGCCGTTGTGCACCCGGAACAGATTGCTGGGATCCACCCGCCGTTTGATCGCCTGCAGTCGCTTCAGGTGCGGGCCCCACTGAGCTTGGCCCGCATCCTTGAGGAAGTAGTCGGTTTCGTTGCTGTAGGTGCCGGCCTTGGGGAACACCTGGCGTAGCTCCGCCAGCACCTGCTGCACCTGGCGGGCGTCCCGTTGCCCCTGCTGCCGGTTCGGCTCATGGCCTGCCAGGCTTGGGTAGCGGTATTGCTGGGCCGAAGCGCAGATCACCAGCGCTGCGGCGTCGTAGCAATCCGGATGCAGGGCTGTTTGCCGATCGCGGCCTCGGGCCTCCGCCGCTTCCCCCGACAGCCCTTTATTGATCTGGAAGGTGAAGTCGCGATGGCGTGAGGCTTTAAAGAAGGCCTCCGCCACCTGCTCTGGCCGCTGCTTCAGCGCTTGGGTGGGAATCCAGAGCGAGTCGTAGCTGTTCCAGAAGGCGCCCACTTCCCCTTGGTTGCCCTCCCACCAGAACCGCCCTTTCGGGGCTCCGGGCTGGCTGTCGCGGGTCACCATTCCCGGTTTCAGTCGCTCCCAGGCATCGGCATTCCAGATGTCGGCAAAGGGCAGAAAGGTGAACTCCGGTTCCACCCTGAAGCGATCCGGCTGAGCCCGGAATGGTGCCAGCAGCGCCTCCAGGCTGCTGCGCACCTCCGCATCGGCCAGATCCAATGCCGTGAGCCGGAAGCCCAGGCTGTTGTCGGGGTTGAACAGGATCTGCTCCCCCCAGTGGGGGTTGTCGAGATGGGTGGGATAGAAGCGCAGCACCGCTTCGATCAGCTCGCGGTAGGCGGCGTCATCGCTGGCCTTCACCGCTCCGGTCACCAGCGCCAGCCGCTCGGGGATCGGATGGCTCAGCAGGGTGATCGCGCTCAGCACGGCAAAGCTGCAGCCTCCGCCGCCCCGCAACGCAAAGAACAGCTCAGGATCCTGGTGGCTGTTCACCCTCCGGATCTGCCCGTCGGCGGTGATCACCTCCGCCTCCAGCAGCCCGGCGGCACCGCTTCCGTAGCGCTTGGAAAAGCTGCCGAAGCCGCTGCCGAGGATGAAGCCACCGCAGGCCCCCACGCTTGTGCAGCCGCCGCCCTGCACATAACGGCCCGCTGCAGTCGCGGCGGCATACACATCCAACCAGCGCACGCCGGCCTGCACTCTGATCGCCTGCACCGGCGCCGTGCCGGCGGGGGCTCCCTGGGGTACGAACGCCTCATGCACCGCGATGGCTTGCATCGGGTGGGTCCATAGCAGCAGGGAGTCGGGGGCGCAGTTGCGGCCCAGGTAGTCGTGCCCTGCCCCTTTGACGACGAGCCGGAGCCGATGCTGCTGGGCAAAGCGCACCCCGGCCGCCAGGTCAGCGGCGGATTCCGCAGCGATCGCCCGCGTGCTGGCCACTGCCTTCCAGGCCCCCAGCCAGCCGGTGGATTGCAGCCCCATCGGTTGCTCCTGGATCCAGAAGGGATTGCGCAACTTCTGCAGCACTGCTGCTGTGGCATTGCGCCAGGGAAGTTGCGGTGTCAGCAGCCGGCCCTGCAATTGTTGCTCCAAGGCAGCCCAGGCGTGCCGGCCCGGTTGGTTGCCGGCTTGGGCCGCTCTGGGCAACACCCGTCCAGCACTGGCGGTGGCAACGGTCGCCCCCAGCAGTTGCAGCAGTGCTCGCCGCGTCCATCGTCCTTCCCGTGTCATCGCCACATCACCGCAACACTGTGTTCAGTGTTGTGCGCTTCGGTGGTGTTGTCAGCTCGGTGTTGTTTTAATCGCTCTCACCATGCCTACGTTGAAGCTCTAAGTGGGGATTGACTACAGTCCTGCCTTGGGTTCAGGGCTTTGATCCCTACGCCCCAGCAAGCGACCTCAGCTCAGTCCGCATGGCGTTCGGGGTAGGTGTTAGCCCATGTCTCGGTGGTTGATCCCGCTGGGATGAGCTGTTGATAGGCGCTGCTGTTGATGATTTCGTCCACGGCTTCCCCCAGGCGCTCCACGGATCGGCTGTTGGGTAGGGCCTCGACCAGCTCTTGATGCATTCGCCGTAGATACCAGGCGCTGCCATCGAGCCCGGCATTGAACTTGCTCCACATAGTTGGATCGCGCCGGGCATCCAGCACCATGTCGCCGGCATTGTGGGCCTTGTCCGCGGCGGTTACCAGCAACGAGCTCAGTGGTTTGGCCGCCAGGGAGTTGAGATAGCGGGTCTTCCGCAGCATCCAGGGTTCCTTTTCCCCAACGGCAGCATCAGGTCTTGTGTCGGTGCAGTCGCGCACGATGTCGGCCACCGCTCCCCCGAAGCGTGCGGCGATCGATTCATGGCTTTGGCCAGCGTCTTCGATCGCGTCGTGCAGCAGCGCCGCGATCGCCTGATCTTCATCGCCTCCGTCTTCCCACACCAGGGCGCTGACGCTGATCAGATGTGAGATGTAGGGCACCATTTTTGCTTTGCGCCGTTGCTGACGATGCAATTCCTCAGCCCAGAGCAGGGCTTGTCCATAGCGGGGAGTGATCGTCATGGCAGCTCTAAGAGTGTTTTGAGCATCGCTACCAGCTCCTTTTTGCTGAAACGGTCCAGAGGCGGTGGTGGTGCTTGAACCCCCTGATCATCCAGGGCTTGGCATAGGTCTGCCTTCTTGAATTTGGAATAACCCTTGATGCCGTTCTCCTTGCACAAACGCTTGAGCGTGGCCACTGTCTGCTGCTTGAACGTTCCCTTTCCAAGCAGTGCCTTGCGATCCACCCGTCCGCTGAGGGGAGTGTGCACCGCTTCTAGGCCAGCGGTTGCCGCCTTCAGCTCCAGGTCGATCGCCCGCAGAGCCCTCGCATCCGATGCGGCAACGGATCTCAGATTGGCGCGCAGCGCTTCAGCGATCTTGCCCATCGGTTCCCTCCAGGCTGAGTTGCACCGCTTGCTGCTTCTCCACGATGGTATTGAGCTTCTGCTTTGTGGAGGTCCAACGCCGGATGAAGCGAGCGATGGCTTTGATCAAACCACCGAGATAGCCGCCCCCTTGATAGCTGCGCTTGCCCAGCTGATAGGCCCCAAATTCATTCACGAGGTCATCACCAGCGTCTTCCAGTTCCCCCACCACATTGGTCACGATCTCGAGCATTTCGTAGGCCTCTTGGCGCACGTTGGCTTCCCGTTCGGCAATTGTTCGGATCTTGGCTTCCAGTTCTTTCATCGCCGCACGATTCTGGTCTGCCTTGCTGCGATACACCCCGCGGCTAATCATCACGGATTTGTAGCTGTGTCTCAGAGTGCAGTAGGTGTCGTTTAAATCCTCTCGATCTAAAGCAACGGGATTCACAGGAAAGTGACCTGTTGGCAGCAGTGCAGGCATAAAAAAAGAGCAACAGCCCAACCCTCGTTGCTTTGTCTGTTCCTCACATCCCACATCCCAGGGAGCATGGAGAGCTCGTCCATCCCTCAACTAGGGGATGTAAGCGGTTTTGATTTCAGGCTCAATGGGGTTGCGTGCGCTGGAGCCGTGATGCCCCCCTCCTATGACTTGATCCTGATGAAAAAGGGGCGTCTGCAAATCAAAACTGTGCAGGTCTCCAACGCTGCTGAGGCATGGCGCCTAGGGCATGAGCTTCACCCAAACTGCATCCGTGGTGTGGTTCGCCATGAACGCAGCGAAGCTCAATCAGCGGAATCCAGCTAAGACAAGATCACCATCGAACGCTCGTTATGGAGCTGCGCCTGGAGTCGCGCGCAATCAAAGGAGCGATTGATCAAGCGAGGGTTTTGCTTCAACAGCGGCGGGTTGTGGCCTGCATGGGTGATCGCATGGCCTTGATTTGCCTGTGCCTCACCGAACCGATCAGGCCGGTGATGCTGGGAGCAGCCACTACCGAAGACGAAGGCTTTGCCCTGGTGCAGCGCCTCAACCCGGATTTATTGATCTGCAGCTCCGATCTTGAAACGGGCTATGGCATCAACCTGATCAAGCGTGTGCATGCCGTTTCCCCCTCCTGCCAACGCTTGATTGTGTTGGTGCGCGAAACCCAGGCCGTGGTTCGAGAAGCCATGGACGCCTATGCCGATGGCGTGATGTTCAAATCCAGCTTCGGGACGGGGCAGGGGGATTTCATCCAGGCGCTTCAAACCCTCGCCGAAGGGCAGGTGTATTACCCCGAGGAGATTCGTCGCCTAGGCGCGCAAGCGCCTAGGCCCGATCTTCCCCCCTTGGTGGAGGAGCTTTCTAGGCGCGAAATTGAAGTGGTGTCGGCCGTGGCTCTCGGGCTCAGCAACCAAGGCGTGGCCAATCAATTGAACATTTCCCTGGAAACCGTGAAAACCCATGTGATGAATGCCACCGGAAAACTCGGAGCCCAAGGGCGCACCCAACTGGTGGTGAAAGCGATTGTCTACGGCTTGATCGATCCGCAAGGTTGAGCAGGCGGTATCGGCAGCAGCCATCGCCCGAAGCGCGCGTACAAGGCAGGAATCACCAGCAACGTGAGCAAGGTGGAGGTGATCAAACCACCCAGCACCACAATCGCCAGCGGCTGGAGAATTTCGTTGCCAGCGCCAAAGGCCAGCGCCAGCGGCAGCATCCCCAATGAGGAGGTGAGCGCTGTCATCAGAATGGCGTTGAGCCGCTCCAGGCTGCCGTTGCGGATTAACGCCATCTGGGCTTCTCCGTTTTGATGCCGCCGGTTGAAGTTGTCCACCAGCAACAGACCGTTGCGCACGGCGACACCAAACAAGGTGATGAAGCCGATCAAGGAAGCCACCGACAGCACCCCGCCGCTGAGCAGAACGGAGATCAAACCGCCCACAAGGGCCAGGGGCAGGTTGAGCAGAATCGCAATCGTTGCTGGCCATGAGCGCACGGCTACCACCATCAACAGTGCGATCACCACAGCTGCCAGCACGCTGTAAGTCACCAAGGAGCGGCTGGCTCTCTGCTCCGCTTCGAATTGGCCTCCGTAGCGGATGCTGTAACCCGAGGGAAGGGTCACCGACTTGGCCACCTGGCTGCTGATCTCATCGACGACAGAGCCCAAAGCCCGACCGGCCACATTCGCTGAGACCACGATCCTGCGGCTCACGTCTTCGCGCTTGATCTCGTTCGGTCCGCGCACCGACGCGATCGTCACGAACGCACTGAGCGGTTTGAGCGCTCCGGAGGCCACCCGGATGGGCACCTGGCGCAGGGCTTCCAGGTCACCGCGTTGATCCGGCGGCAACGCCACCACCACCGGCAAACGGCCCGAGGCCGGTTGCGCTGCGGCGACCTTCTCACCGTGCAAAGCCACCTCCACGGCCTTGGCGACAGCCGCCACGCTCACCCCGTCCTCTAAGGCCACATCCCGGTTGATGTTCACCTGAAATTGGGGCACGGGCAGTTGCGGTTCCAGCTGCAGATCCACCACCCCTGGCGTTGTTGCCACCACCTCTTGCACCCGTTTGCCCAGGCGGCGCAGTTCGTTGAGATCCGGGCCCGAAATTTTGATCGCAATGGCGCTGCGAACGCCGGAGAGCACCTCATCCATTCGATGGGAGATGTAGCCGCCCACATTCGGGGCAACGCCGGGCAGGGCCAGAAACGATGAGCGGATGCGCCCAATCGCAGCGGGGCGATCATCCATGGCCTCCGCGCTGAGCTCCACATCCACATGGGCCGTGTTCACCCCAGCTCCATCGGCATCCCCCGGAGCGCGACCGGCTCGCACCTGCACCCAGCTGACGTCCTTGCTGGATTGAAGTCGTTCGGAGAGCACCCGGCCGGCACGGCTGGTCATCTCCAGGGAGACGCCGGGGTAAAGCACCAATGAATTCACCAGCGACTGCTCGCGAAACTCGGGCAGGAACACACGCCCGAGCGAGGGAAGCACCAGTCCTGCCGCCACCACCCCCGTCAGGGCCAGGGCCAGAACCCGTCTGGGCGATTGCAGGGCCGCATCGAGCAGCGGCTTGTAACAACGTTGGGCGCCGCGCTCCACCCAAGAATCCTCCTGCGGCAGCGGTGCGCGACTGAGCAGCAGGGCGCACAGGGCTGGCGAGAGCGTGAGTGCCACGAGCGTGGAGGCCAGGATCGAGAGCACATAGGCGATCCCCATCGGCATAAAAATGCGCCCTTCCACGCCCGTCAGCGTGAAGATCGGTGCAAACACCACCACGATGATCAAGGTGGAGAACAGCACCGGCTGCCGGACCTCCACCGAGGTGCGGAAGACCACCTCCAGAGGATCCAGAGGTTGCGCCAGCTGCCTGTTGCGGCGAAGTCCGCGGTAGCAGTTCTCCATATCAACGATGGCGTCATCAACCACCGAACCAATCGCTACCACCAGGCCCCCCAAGGTCATCGTGTTGAGCTGCAGGCCCACCCCACGCATCAACAGCAGTCCCACCAGCAGCGATAGAGGAATGGCACTCAGAGCAATGCAGGCTGTGCGCCAATTCATCAAAAACAGCCCCAGCACTGCAGCCACAATCACCACTCCCAACAGCAGGGATTCGCTCACATGGCGGATGGCGATCTCGATGAAATGGGCCTGCCGAAACGTGCGTGTCACCGACACATCGGCTGGCAGCAATCCATGTAGTTTCTGAACCCGTTGTTCCACAGCCCGCGTCAGTTGAGGGGTGTCCACATCCGGCTTCTTGTTGATCATCAAGACCACCGCCGACCTGCCGTTGAAGCTGGCCTCGCCTCGGCGCAAGCCAGCAGCATTTTTGATAGCGGCCAACTCTCCCAACGAGACAACCTGCCCATCCCTTCCCACCACGGCCGCGCTGCTGAGATCGTTCGCGTTTGCGCTGTTGTTGTCGGTGAGGATCAACCGTTCTTGCCCGCCGGCAATCTGAATTCCGCCCCGTCCACTGAACTGGGCATCAGAAGCCGCGTCCAACACCTCCTTCAGAGCCACGTTGTGTTGCCGGAGCGCCTCGAGGTTGAGTTGGATCTGGGTTTGAGCGAGATCCCCCCCGTAGATCGTCACCTGGGCAACTCCAGGAATGGCAAGCAACGCGTTCTCGTAGCTGCTCTCAATCTGCGAGCGAAGCGCCAACACCTGCTCTGCGCTGGCGGTCTCGGGAAGGGTGAAGGCGTACTGAAGGATGGTGCCGAGGGGCGAAAGCGGTGGAGAAATCACCGGCGCCTCTGCCGACTCAGGCAGCTGGGCGCGCACCTGCTGCAGGCGTCCCGCCACCAACGGCCGGACCTCCTCCAGCTGCGACGCGTCCATGAACACCACCTGAACCATCGAAAGGCCGGGTTTGGAGGCGGAGCGAACCACATCCACTCCGGTGAGCCCAGTCACCGCCGCTTCAATCGGTTCACTGATCTGCCGCTCGACCTGTTCAGGAGACAGCCCAGGGGCTGCGGTCTGAATCTCCACCTGCGGCGGAGCAAAGGCTGGAAACACATCCATCGGCATCTCCAGGGCGTTCAGCACACCCCAGAGACTGATCAGCAATGAACAAACAACAACGAGCCAGCGGCGGGCGATCGCGCCGCGCAAGATCGCGTTGAGCAGCTTGTTGAGCATCAGGCAATGATCAGCTGTCGTTGCGTCCAGAACCGCGGCGGCGGAGGCCGAACCCTGTTGCTATCACCACAATGACCGCCACTGCGATGCCGCCGGGAACCATCCAGGAGGGGGCGTTCCCCGAGGGATCGGGTGTGGAGAGCTCCTCCACAACCACCGGTTGACGATCTTTTTTCTGAGACTCCGCAAACAACGACAGGCCACCAGAGACCACCACCTGCTCATCGGCCGTGACCCCCTCAAGCACCACCGTGCGATCAGCCACAATGGGGCCCACTTTGATCAACACGGGGTCGTAGGTGTCGCCGCTGCGAACGAACACCAGTGGCTGTCCATCCATATCAAGGATGGCCGCAGTAGGAATCAGTATTTGCCCTTCAGCGGAAACCTGGGGTTGATCGGTGCTGATGCCCAGCAGCTGGTCCTGGGTGGGGTTGGCATTCACCTGATCCACGGAATCGTTCTGGACGAACGATTCACCGTGGCCCGAATGGGCTAGGGCTGCGGGCAAAACAAGCCCTTGAAGCCCGCCGCTGAGCAAAGCGCATGTGAGAACCAGTGCACGCATCTCTAGCGACCGAAGCCATAGAAGTTTCAACCCCGCGTGGGTTTTGCGCAATCAAATTGCCATGCTGGGGGCCCGAACGCAGCATCTGTGAACGATCACGCCGAACAAAAGCTCACGGCTCGTGAAATGGTCAGGGCGCACACCTATCCAACCCTGGCTGCGCTCAGCTGTCTCAGCTTGCTGGGCATCACCCTTTTGCTGATTCCCCAAGCCGTGAAAACCCATCGCTACAACAGATGCATCGATGTGCAAATAGCGATGCGTGTGGCGGTCAACCCCAACGGTCTCACCACACCAGGCAAACTGAATTACCTCAAAGCCGTCGAACACTGCGAAGGCCGCTGAAGTCAATGCTTGCGATCAGAACGTTGAAGACGATCTCCCTTGCGCTGATGACTGTTTTCTTGGGCATCAGCCCAGCGTTTGCCCATGGCAAGGGCATGTATGCCTCAAAAGCCGAGGCTCAGAAACGAGCCCAAGAGATTGGTTGCAGCACCAGTCATCAAAACAACGGCCGCTGGATGCCTTGTTCGGATGAACGAGAGCTCCACCAACAATTGCGCAAGCAATGAACTCGCCAGTGAAAACGCAGCGCCAGGCCCGTCGCATTCACCGCTGGTTCGTGCCGATCGCTGCTGCGCCGCTTTTGCTCACAGCGGGCACAGGCTCGCTTTATAGCCTGCTCTTGGAGCAAGGCATTGATGCTTTCTGGTTGCTCAAAATCCACACCGGGCACTTCGGCTGGCTCAACCTCCAACCCTTTTATCCGCTGCTGCTCGGCGTGCTCACCATCGTCGTCACAGGCTCGGGTGTGGTCATGCTGTTAAGGCCTTCCAGGTGATCCCTTCCCTTTGAGATTGGATCAGTAGCGAGCAAAGACGGATGAGCTGCCGTCATGCTCGATCGCTAACACCTCATAGCTCTCAGCCTGAACCCCTTTCACCTCCATGCCCGGAGAACCAACGGGCATCCCTGGAACAGCAAGGCCTCGAATATTGGGTCGTTCAGCCAACAGCCGTTGAATCGCGGAAGCAGGAACATGTCCTTCGATCACATAGCCCTCCACGACAGCGGTGTGACAGGAAGCCAACTCGGAGCGGACGCCCCGCTGTTGTTTCACCAAGTTCATGTCTTCCCTGATCTGATCTTCGATCCGGAACCCCGCCGCTGCGATGTGCGCTCCCCATTGCGTACAACAACCGCAGCTCGCCGATCGATAGATCGTCAACTCCGGGCCAAGCGCTCCCTTGGTATTGGGCATCAGCCCATGTCCCTTGGCATCGCCATGGGCTTGAGCGGGGTCTAGGGCCCCCATCAAAGAAAGAACCGTGGACGCCCCCACCAAGCTCAGACGAGCCACGGAGGGAACCCAAGCTTGGAATCGAGACGTCTTCATGGATCTCTTTATAGATCTCCTCATAGAGCTGATCTCAGCGAACCGCTGAGCACTAAGCCTTCAAGACCCCTGCTGGCTGTGGTTGGAATCCAGCGAACAGATCTCGGAGCCCGCCAGGGTGGGATCCGCTTCACAGAGCCGGCGCATGAGCGCGTCGTGATCCACAGCGGAGAGGGATCCGTCGGGCATCCATTTCAAGCAGGTCCTTCCAAGACAGTTGTTGGATCGAGAAGGTGTTAATGAGGTCATATCGATTGGTTCGGCTGATGTTCACTCTCTGCTTCCGATCCATGGCTGCAATACCCCCAGATAGGGGCTTTCCAACGGCATTGGCGGGCGTCATTCATCACGCGATGAATCACGTGATCAAGCGATCATCACGACTGGGTGCTCATCTGGCTGGTCAGCTTGGGATCCAGCAGCCATTCTTTGAATTCCTGTGTCATCGCATAGCTGTCTTCATAGCGCTCCAATTGATCGAGAATCGCAATCCGTTGCATCACGCTGCTGGTGATTTGTGCTTTCACGGAATCGGTATGGGTAGACATGACAAGACCTCAGTGTTTTTGATTCATAGAGATTCCGGCCTGAATGATTCGCATCAATTGCTCCGGTGATTTGTATTGACGGGGCAGGGAACGGTTCAACAACCGCAGACGATCCCAGCAAAGAGTGCGTTGAAGTTTGGCGCTGCTTGTGCCTTGTCTGACAAGGATCTTCAAGGCCTTGCAGTACATCGGATGCTTGGCTTCGAGTTCACCGATGCTGATCTTGGGTGGAGCCATGGATTGGCAGCTCGATAGATCCGAACTTTGCACCCAGCAGGGCTATTGCATCTCCTCGCATTTGGGGACAACCTCGCTGTCCCCAGATTGGGGTAGTGGATGCATGCGGTCGGAACGTTGAATCCCTGCCGTTGCACATGTCTCCATGGATTCAATCGAAACGCACATTGCCAAGGACCGTGAGGAACTGGCCAAGGCCGCAACCAGCGGCGATCGGGCCAAGGTTCGTCACTACGCAACCGAGCTCGAAGAGCTGGAGTCGTATCGCAGCCACCACCCAGGTGAGCACAAGGATCCCACCTCTCTAGAGCTCCATTGTGATCTGAATCCAGAGGCGCCGGAATGCCGTATCTATGACGACTGACAATGACCGAAAAGGATCGGAGGGGTCGCTTAGCAAAGATGGCTGCTAGGAGCAGGGCCTTGCGTGGATCTCACCCCATATCTCCAAAACCAGCCGAAGTCGGCTGATGAGGAACCTCTGCTTTCCGTTGCCATCAACGGCCGGATCGCGCTTGCCATGAAAGGCCGATTCTTCCTTCGTTGTTTCTGCGATAGCTTCAGCGAAAGAGGACGAATCGGTTGCGCAGTAACCGATGAACAAACCTGTTTGCATTATCTGAAGCAGGAGTCATTTGAGCTCCTGCTCTGCACTGATTTGCTTGAGAAAGGCAACGGTTTCGAATTGGCTCGCAAGGCGCGTGAGCTGGATGAAAGCCTGAAGGTGGTTGTTTTATCGCTGAGCGATGCCATTCCCATTGAATACGACAATGCGCCCTGGCTAGAAGCCGTTGTGGCGGAAGCCGACATCATTGAAGACCGCAAACCGTTGGAAGCGGCGGTGCTGGCGGTGATGGGGCATCACTCCTATCGCAGCCCATCCCTGCGCTCCGACGAACTGCCCTATCTCAGTTGTCCGAGGCTCACCCCTCGGGAATATGAGGTCTTGGATCGCCTCGCCCGCGGCAGGACGGATCGCGAAATTGCTGAAGACCTGATTGTGTCCGAAGAAACAGCCCGTACCTACGCCAAGCGATTGCTGCGCACGCTCGAAGTGAATAACAGGGTTCAAGCCGTCCTCAAGGGCATGCGTTGTGGAATGGTTCAGATCTAATCAGAGCGCTGTCTAGAGCCACAAACTTGGCTCCAAGCGGGATTCACCCCAAATGGGGGTAGTGCTCCATGCACCAGCTGCGGCTTAATGATTTCTACGAATTGAGACTGTGGAGATGGCCGCAATCACCTTCACCCATGACCCTTCCATTGCCGAACTCTGTGAAACGGAAGCGGTTTACACCCGAGCTATGCACTATCTGGTGGCTGATGGGGTAAAGGAGAAAGAAGCACGCAAAAGCGTGTGTTGGCGGCGTCTTTACACGCTCCATCAAGCCCTGCCCAAGCGATACGAGGATCCTCAAACGCTGTTTCTCTCTCTGCAAGCCCATCGTCGCGGCCTGAGGTGAGCAGGATTTTTTACGCGCCACGCGCTGTCTGCCGGTTTGATCACAACGGTGCTTGCTAGCTAGGCCGTTGATCACGGTTGAGGAGGATGATCGCGCAGGAGATCCCAAGCTTCCGTCGCTGTGTCTGCAAACTGGATTAAATCAAGATCCTGATCATCAATCAGCCCTGAATCAGCCATGAATTCAAAGTCGATCAGACGCGTCCAATAATCTTTTCCAAACAGAATGATCGGCATGGCATGTTGAGTTCCTACCTGACGCAGCGTTAAGACCTCAAAAAGTTCATCGAGTGTTCCGTACCCACCTGGGAATAACACAGCGCCAACGGCACGCATCACAAAGTGAAATTTGCGCAGTGCAAAATAATTAAATTTAAAGCAGAGCTCAGGAGTGATATAGGGATTGGGATTTTGTTCATGTGGGAGTTCAATGTTGAGTCCAATCGACCGGCAACCCGCATCAAAGGCTCCACGATTAGCGGCTTCCATGATGCCAGGACCGCCGCCGGTCACAATCACATGGGAGGAACAGCAAGGCCCTGTGCTGGTGTCTGATTGACCAAAACGTGAGGCTAAAAAAGCGAATTCCCTCGCTGCATCGTAAAAGGGCGAAAGCTCTAAAAGATTTTTGGCACGGCTCACTTTTCGCTGCAATTGTGTGGATTTTGGATCCGTATCAAGCTCCCTGATTGCCTTCTCAAGATGGGCTTCTGCTGCTGATCGTTCCTTGAGGCGTGCGCCCCCAAAGACGATGATGGTGGAGGAGATGCCAATCTCTTCAAAGTGAAGCTCAGGCTTGCTGATTTCCAGCAACATCCTCACGCCACGCATTGAGGACGTGTTGAGAAGAGCAAGATCCTGATGCGCGAGCCGATAGGTGTCCGAGTGGATGATTTGCTGAAGGTTGTCAGCCACCCGGGTTGGATCATCACTGGGCCACGGGGAATCAATCGCGTCTGATTTCATGCTTGGTACGGGCGTTACAACATATTTGCTGCCAATTCAGCAAGGGCACTGCGTTCTCCCCGCGTCAGGGTCATGTGGCCCACGAGGGTCTGACCTTTTAAGCGTTCAGCGAGCCAAGTAAGGCCGTTGCTCTCGGCATCCACGTAGGGATTATCAATTTGATACGGGTCACCGGTGAACACGATCTTGGTTCCTTCCCCAACACGCGTCACGATCGTTTTCACCTCATGCGGGGTGAGATTTTGCGCTTCATCCACCACCATGAATTGATGGGGAATTGAGCGACCGCGGATGTAATTGATTGCTTCCACTTCTAGAAGCCCCATCTCGCGAAGGTCAGCCCAGGAGCTTTTGGGCCCACCACCATGGCGGCGGCGATCATCCTTCGGCTCATTGCTCATCGCATCCCCCGTAAGGAAATCAAGGTTGTCCACGATGGGTTGCATCCAAGGAGCAAGTTTTTCTTCCAGAGAACCTGGCAAAAAGCCAATCTCTTTGCCTAAGGAGATCGGGGGACGGGTCACCAACAGTCGGGCATAAAGATGTTGATCAGCAACCTGATGCAAACCAGCAGCGATCGCCAGCAGGGTTTTACCGGTGCCGGCCTTACCGACAAGCGTGACCAGCTCAACGGAGGGATCCAGAAGCAAGTCGAGGGCGAAATTCTGTTCGCGATTCCGCGGCTTTAGGCGACCAAGACGGGCGCGTTTGAGCCAAACCAGTGGTTCCACGTCTCCTGAATTGCCGCGATGACGCGCCAAAAAGGTGTGGTCTGCGCTGTCGCGATCGATCAGGGTGAGGCCCTCATTGGGTTGCAAAGACGCCACCACATCCGCTGGCAGCGCTTTCACCGAAAGGCGACCCTTTTGGTGCAGCTCATCGATCACATCAGCGGAGACCTTGACGCCCCTGGCCCCTGGATAGAGATCGGAGATCGCCACCTTGTCGTTGGAGTAATCCTGGGCGGCCAGACCCACGGCATCCGCCTTGATGCGCAGATTGGTGTCTTTGGTGATCAACACCACCTCGGGTGGCTCGCTCAAGCCCTTCGCCCGCATCTGTTCCAACGCCACAGCCAGGATGTTGTTGTCACCCCCGCCACCCCGCAATTCCGGTGGCAACTGGGCCAAGGTTTCAGCCCGACAAAAGGCCACTTCCAGGGTTCCTTCACCGTCGGGCGTTAACGGAACACCATCAGCGAGGTTGCCCCGCTCACGCAGACCATCGAGCAGGCGAGCTACACGACGGGAATTCCGCCCCTTTTCAGAGGGATCACGCTTGAACCGATCAATTTCCTCGATCACCTGAATCGGCAGCACGATGCGATCGGCCCCAAAGCTCTTGGGCGCCTCTGGATCATGCAGGAGAACATTGGTATCGAGGACAACGACTTTTTTGTTCACGACAAACCTCTTCCCTTCCATGTTTTCAACCTAGATCGCAAAAAACAGAGCGAATGCTTTGCTTACCAGGTCTTCACCGCTTGCAATTAATGGACCCCTTCACAAGGTTTTGATGCGTCATATCCAGATCGAATTCTGTTGATTAACTCTGTTCATTTGATAGGTCTAGAAAACACGCTGCTCCTGTTCCCCCTAGGGATATTCAGGCGCTCGTCCGCGCGCAGGGATCGAAAACCGTTGCCGCAGGTCTTCGAGTGGGTCGGCGAAGTGAGTCCATGGATCGATGTCCTTCATCAAATTGCAGGAGACATGGCTGCCATGTTCGAGGCCGGCAAAGATCCGGTCTGGATCCAGCTGACCCCATTCACCAGGAATGAACGGTGAAATACCAATCCCCAGTTCGAATTCCGCTATCACGAACAGGATGACGTCGAAAGGATCGAGCCCTTCAAATCCCGCCTGGAAGCCCACCACAGCGCCTTCCTCCGCAGCCGTGGTGCCGTATCCGCCGAGCACATGGCAGCAGTCGTGCCTGAACACCGGGGGAGGTGGTCCCCCCGGTGTTCCCGGAAAATCGAATTGGTTGATCTCGATGAAGTCGGCATAGGCCTTGCCGAAGCTGCCTGCTGGATAGCTCTTCAGACCTTCAAACCGTTCGCGCATGGCCCGGTCCTCATGGCCACTCAACACCTTGAGTGTTGCCGTCAAAGCCGAGAAGCCACCGGCCTTAATCGTGGCCTCAAGGGCTTGCCGTATGAAGCCCCGGCGCATGATGTCGAAGCGCAGCGCCAGAAGATGCCCCTCCATCACGTTTCGATAGCTGTTCACGGGCCTTGGATCCACTTGGAAGGCCGTGGCTGTCTGCTCCAACAGCTCAAGAGCTTCTGGGCTGGGGGGACCGTCGAACATCGCAATCAGCGTCATGCCCCGCAGGATTCGTTCTCTCCATTCAGGATCCGAATCGCAGCGACGAATGGCGGCGGCGATCGCCTCCGGTTCCAGGCTTGGCAGTGAGGCCAGATCGAGGTCAACGTTGAGCAGGTGATCGCGGATTCCCCGGATACCGGCAAGGGCTCGCTCTGATGGCTTGCCATGCAGCCTGGCCACGGTCATGAGGGCAGGCAAACCAGCCTTCGCCAGGCAGATTCGCAGATCCTGTGGCAGCTGTCGGCTGGGGTGAATCACCATGTTGTTTGAACCTATGGGTTGATGATGAATTCCTTTAAATAACCCTTTGTGCCTAAATAATATCTGTTAATTTTAAAGAGATCTTAATACATTGTCGCTGAGTTTTTCTGCTTGTTTCGCCAGTCCCAGAGACGATCACATATACAAAGAGGCCGGAGATCTCGTCTCCAGCCTCTTGAAAGCAACGGTCAAATAACCAGCCTTTCAAGGCTGGCTTTTGAGCGTGAGGTTCAGGGGATGAGAATGGACCAGGCAAATGCCGAGCCAATTCCGATCCAAACCGCTGCCAGGAGCTGGCGATTGCGTTCTCCCAGCCAGTCTTGAAGCTCCCGTGACAAGGAGGTAGCAGCCAAGAGCAGTGCCCCTTGAGCTACCAGCAAACCAAGGCCATAGGCCAGCAGAGGCGAGGGTTCGGCTCCCACGATGGTTCCACCCAGGAGGTAGCCGTGCAGAGCAATCGCTGGCAACAGCGTGATCAAAGGCAACCTCCCCAAAATCACAAGACCTTCAAGCACGAGGGTCAGCGATACAGCGGCCTCAGCCCACGGCGTAAGACTCTCGGAGAGGGGCACAACTTGCGCCACTCCGCTACCGATCAGCCCAAGAGCCAACATCGGCAGCAGCCAACGACGGGGTCGTTCCCAACTCACAAGGGCGATCGCCACAAGAAAGAGCAGATGGTCTGGGCCCAGAAGCGGATGACCGATTCCACTCAGCAAGCCCTGAAGCCACGTCATCTGGCCGCCTTCAGGCATGGCAAAGGGATGATGGGCCAGGGCTGGAGATCCAGCCAAAGCCAAGGTCAAACCACCTAGCAGCACTGAAAGAGCTGGTCTGAGCTGTTTGATTGATGAATTCAAAAATCGATCCTCGTCGAACAAACACGGCGGGCGTTCTGACTGACGACCAACCTGAAAATCAGGACTGGTCGCTTCACAGTTGCGGGACAGTGCCGGACTTTCACCAGACTTTCCCCGTTTCCTCCAGCAGCTGATCACCACCGGAACCGAGTACTCCTTTATAGCGAAGCCCGCTTTGAATAAACCAATCGGAATCAGGCGATCGCGCTGTTGTCAGCGTCAGCCATGCAGCCTGGCCTTGTGATCCCCATCACCCATCACCCAACGGAAGTCACCAGCCGTGGTCGAGAGGGAATGTTGGTGATCCTCTTTTTATGAAAACAGGATGGGATGTGGCTTCGGTCTCGATTATTTGAAAAACACTGATTTGCTATGAATTCATTGATAATAAGCCCAACCTATGCTTTAATTAACTTAGCGGAGAAGGTAAGTAATTATGCTTGCAGTTAATTGGTTTGGAACGTTTGCTCTAATCGTCTTGATCGCTGGGATGTCATGGATTTCCTACGCGGAGACCCATCAAGCCTGCCAACTAGGAAATCACGATAAGCATTAATACTTGCGTTCGAATTTCACTTCGTCTTCTAATTCCGTTCCCGGTTCAAGATGTTTGGTGATGCACGTCGTGACGCAGACACCATCGTAAAGCCCACAACTTGTGACGCATTCCAGGTAAGCGTCTACCGCTTCCCATCGTTCTGTGATTGATTCACAGTCGTGTTCATTTTTAAATGCCCTCATCATTTTAATCCGGCTGAGAAGTGATTACAACGGTTTTTATTTGATGGCAAGTTAATGATTGCGAAATAAATAGTTCCTAGGGCTTTGTGCTTAGTGGTGTATTTTCTCTGTTCTTTGAGGTCCTGCTGCTTAATCCGGGCCCTAAGTGTTGCTAGAAGCATCATCTGAGCCTGAAACCCTCAAATTGCCTGCTTGAAGCCCTTGGCTTTGAATGCGATTGGCGAGTGATCATCTCGGTCATAGAAAAAGACCAGCGCCCATTGGTCGAAGCGCATAAAAATGGGAGGTCTCTCACTCCTCCCATGGTGTCTTGTTTTGACCTCTTGATGATCGGCCCAACAAGCCATGCAGATACGACTGAAGCTTCAGCAAACTCTTTCCAAATGTGTCTGAGGCCAGGCTTCCATAAAAAAGACGGTCGTATTCTCCGTCGACCGTCTTACGGATAGGGGTTCCCCAACACCCGACCCGTGTCAATACAAGCGAGTGACGGGACTGATGTCGCTAGAGATACATACCCATTTTTATTTAGCAGGCATAAAAAAAAGAGCGGTCCTCCCGACTGCCCTTTCCAGCGAGCATCCAGCACCGCTTACTCCCTAATCATGGCGGCGGAGTTTGCCGGTGTCCGCACGCTGTGCCTTTTTGCGGACATAAAAAAGGAGGGCGTCTAACCCCGCCAATAAAGGCTCTCCGTTCCACCGAAGTCCCCTCGTTACAAATTGTAATGGTTGTCTCTCTTGTGGGGAAGGGCGGTTCTCCTCCCTGGCAGCCGTAACACCATCAAGCCGCTGAAGAATCGCTCAGAAGCGAGCGCGTCCAACCCAGTTTCCGCTCAATCTCCTGGATCATCGCTCCGGCGAGATCCTTTTCAGTAGCGGTTTCGATGCCCTCCAACCCAGGGCTGGAGTTCACCTCCAGCAACAAGGGACCGCGTTCTGAGCGGATGATGTCGACCCCAGCGACATCCAGACCGAGTGCCCTGGTTGCGGCAACGGCAAGCTTGCGCTCTTCAGGTCGGACCCGCACAGCTTGAGCCGACCCCCCCTGATGGATGTTCGAACGAAAATCTCCAACGGCAGCCGTGCGCTCAATGGCCGAAATGAGTTTGCCGCCGATCACAAAACAGCGCAGATCCTTCCCTCCTGCCTCCTTGATGAATTCCTGAACAAGCAGGTTGGCGTTGAGGCTTTTCATGGCATTGATCACACTCTCTGCTGCCTTTTGCGTCTCGGCAAGAACGACTCCACGGCCCTGGGCTCCCTCCAGCAGCTTGAGGATCAGTGGTGCTCCACCAACCATCTTGATCAGATCTTTGGTGTCTAAGGGGGAACTGGCAAAGCCAGTCACAGGCATGCTCAAGCCATGGCGTACGAAGAGCTGAGACGCCCGTAGTTTGTCGCGAGAGCGCTTGATCGGTTCCGCGGCATTCAGCACACGGATGCCCATCGCCTCGAATTGTCGGGTAATCGCACAGCCGTAAAAAGTGACACTGGGGCGAATGCGTGGGATCACTGCATCGATCCTCTCCACGACATTTCCGCCTCGATAGTGAATCTCGGGATTCTGCGGATCGAGGCGCATATAACACTGTTTGATATTGAGGAATTCCATTCGATGCCCCCTTTCCTCGCCGGCTTCCAGAAGTCGACGGTTGCTGTACAGCTGCGGGTCTGAAGCCAAGAGAGCAATGCGTAAACCGTTTCGTTCGGTTCGCAACGGGGCATACATCTCTTCCAATTGAGCCGACGGAACCTCTCCGAGTTGAAGGCTCCCCTCTGGATCCACCAAGACCCTCCCCACCATGGCCTGACGCCCCAGCAGCATCCGGTACCCCATGGCATCCCGGTTGGAAAGGGTTAATTCGATGGGCCAACTCTGTTCACCGAGCACCAACTGCTCGCGAATCACATAGCGGGTTTCTGTGATGCCACTGGTGTTGCGGACACCGCGCTGCTCCAGCACAGGAGCCTCATGGCGAACCACCACCGAACGGTCGTTTTGAAGGGGGTGCACTTCAAAACTGATCCAGCACTCCCCATCGCGTTGAAACGGCACGATGTTGAAGGCATGAAGGGAGGACGTAGCGGCACCAGAATCAACCCGCGCTTTGATCGCAGGGAGTCCGATTTCGGGCAGGGCACACCACTCCTCACTGCCAACGATGAGTTTTCTGGTCAAGGCCGCTAACGGTCCTTATCGATAGAGAGCCTTGAACATTAAGACCAATCTTCAGTTTGCATTCAGCCCTGGCTGACGGGAATTTGCTGGGCTTCAGAAACCAGCCCTAACGAAGATGAAAAAGCCCCATAATTTCATCTCAAACCTCTACGACAACTCCAAACGTTGATGCGTTTCCTAGCTCTTGCGTCGGCCGCAATCGCAGTTTGCACAACACCGTCGGTCCTCGGACAAGACCATCGTCATCACCATGGCCATCACGGGCATGAGATGAACCAACCGGATCCCACAAAAAAAGAGGATGCTCCAGGGCAGACGTCCAGTGGTCATGACCATCACAGCCATGGAATAGGCCCTGCGGGGAGCACGTTTGACCTTCGCTTCATCGACGGAATGGTGGAACACCACACCGGCGCTCTGCGCATGAGCGAATACGTCTTCAACATCGGCGCCCCTGGGGTAGGCGCTTTAGCGAACAGCATCTGGGACGAACAGGCCCGTGAAATCAAAGCGATGCGTCAATGGCGCAAGGCTTGGTATCCGGATGCTCCGATTTATCCAGTTGTGCTTCGCCCAAATGGCGATCCCAATGCGATGACCGATCTGGTGCGCATGAGCCCAGAGGTGATCGCTGCTATGCGGATGTCAGGCACAAAGCCCACACGCGAGAACAGAGTGCAGTGGTTTCTTGAAGGGATGATCGAGCATCACGGTGGTGCCCTTCAAATGGCCCATGAAGCGCGCAAAAACTCCACGAATCCAACGATCCTTCGACTCGCTCGCGAAATCATCGTGGCCCAACGCAGGGAAATTATTGAGCTGCGAAAGATGTTGCAAAGTGGCGGGATTGATAAACCCGCTTACCACCAGTTCGACGCTCTCTTTGCTCTTTGACCAGCACGCGGAGCTTACATCTGCAACCCATAAAAATTAAATCATGGGTTGTAGCGTCAGGGTCTTCCTCGCTAACGGAAATTTTTCACTTAATCGCTGCTGGACCACCTTGCTCTTGGCACTAAGAGCAAGGTGGACAAAACCTTCGGCTACGTGCGTGATGATGACGGCGCCTGCGCCTTATTCTGCATCACTCTTCCACCCCATTCTCTGGCAATTGATGATCAGAGAGCGGTCTTCGTCTTCAACGGCGTGAGTGTTCAATGTTCCTGTGCGATTGAACGGAAATCTCCCTAGACGTTCAAGAACGATTGATGGGCCGGAGTTCGACAACTCCGCCCATTTTTTGTGCGGTTAGTTGTCAGAAGACCTTTTCCATGCCTGCTCATGGCAACGATCAAATGGCCCATGAAACGACCAAGCTCACACCAACCCTTCGGCGTTTTCAGTGTGAGCGCTACGCCAGCCATTGATCGGCATCCATGATCTTTTTAATCAGCAAGCCCAGGCGTTTGAACTCGGCGAAGTTCAGCTCGCTCACCGCCTGATCGAGTCCGCAATCCACCCACTCGCCATCGCGCTTCTCGTAGATGGTGAAGTCTTGCTCGAGCGTGTCTCGGCGGATGCTGTAGGTGATGCCGTCCTCATGCGAGAAATCAGCGGATTGGAGCTGCAGGCCCATCGTTGTGCACTTGATTCATCGAGTCATGCTGATGCATGGCTATCACCCTTGGCCCCCTCACTACAAGCCAAAATGAAGTCAAGCGAAGGTCACTGATCGGGGCCTGACGTTTGCTGTTTGACCAATAGATCTTTGCCACGCATCCCCGAAACTCCCCTTCAGATCTGTTGACCCTTGCCTCTTCTATGGCTTCACAAGCGGTCTCGTACTGGCTTCTCCCAGGTCGTGAAGCGCAGGCAGCGTTGGATCAACTTTCTTCTTTGGCTTGCAAACGGATCCGGGCAGGGGTCCGGGTCTGTACGTTGCCTCCGCACATCACGCTCTACAGCGAGCATCTCGATGGAGATCATGGTGTGAGCCAGGAGCAGGTCATCGCTCGACTTCAACAGCTCGCCGATCAGTGCAAACCTGTGTGCCTTTGGCCCAAAGCCATCGAAGCAACTTCAATGTTGACGCAGAGTCTTGTGCTCCGCTTCAGCGCCGAGGCCAGGGAGATTTTGTATCCCTACTTTCTGCAGTTGCGTCTCAGCTCTCACGCTGAGCTTGGCTACCGGCTTGATCCGCACCTGAGTCTGCTGTATTGCCAAGATCGTCTCGACTTAAGGCGTGAGCTCGCTAGCGAATTACCACGTCCAGCAGATCCACTGCTGTTTGAGTCCGTCAGCGCGGTCAAACACCCGCTCATCATCAGCAGTTCTGCTGACATTGCAGCTTGCGCCACCATCCATGCCTGTTCGTTGTCTTGATTCCGATGAACAGGATTTCGATGAACAGCATTCTGTTGGTCAATCCATTGCTCTTACCCTGGCAGGACTTGTCGGTAACCCTTGTGTTCAAGCACTCTTAGAGGAGTATCGAAGAGATTGCTCAGTTTGCTGTCTAAAAGTAATTGGGTTGGAGTTCCATCGTCGTAGATTTTCCCCTCTTTGATGAATAAAATCCTGCTCATTTCTGGAATGATCGTGTCAATACGATGCGTAATCACGAGGAGTGTTGTGCCTTGATTGCAGAGGTTTCTCATGGTGGCTAGGAGTTGATGACATGCTTTGAGATCCAGTGCTCTGCAGGGTTCATCCAGAACTAACACTTTGGGCGAATGCACCAGTGCTCGAGCAATCATGAGCCGACGTCGTTGGCCATCTGATAATTGTCCGAAGGGTGTCTCCGCAAAGGCTCCTAAATCAAGTTGCTCCATGATGGATTGACTTTTAGCTAGTTGTGGTTGGTTTGGGTTCTGATCACGCCCTAAACGTGTGGATCCAAAAAAACCACTTAAAATAAGCTCTTTTGCACAAATATGCGGTAAAAATCGCTGCTCTAACTCACTCGTTGCAATGCCGATGGACGAGCGGAGTTGCCAAATGTTAATGGTGCTTTTCCCAAACAGTTTAAGGTGTGAACTTGGCTTTAAGAGTGGGTATACACTGCGATTGATTAGATTAACGAGTGTGCTTTTGCCAGCACCATTTGGTCCTAATAGCGTTGTTGATTCGCCTAATTTGAGTTTTAAGCTGAGATCATGAATCACAGCACGACCACTGAGCAAGGCTTCTACATGATTGGCGTCAAACCATATGTCATTCATTGTTCAGACTCGAGGCACCTTGCAGGTATAGCAAGGGAGATAAATCATAGCTAGGATTGTATCCTCAATCTAAATAATACTCTGATCAGCGGATTGAGTTGCTTATAGATAGTAAGCTACATCCTTGAACGATGCCGGTAGGATTAACGGTTTAGCTTCTGTCTTCAATGATGTTTCAGATGTCATCATCGTTATCAGCTTGGATCATGAATTATTTTTTTAGAATTGAGCCTATATTACTGTAAATAAAATCAAAAAAGAGAATGTTATCTATCCGGTTGGAAGTTAGAATAAATCTCTAATGCCTGGCGATCACGATGAAGCTTTTGAAAAGCTTGATTCTCTTGACTCCCACTGTTTTATCTCTCGCCGTTTCAAGTCCTCTCTCTGCATCAAGCCTCCAACAGGGCTTGAAGTTGGTCAATAATATTGGGATGCAGGCAGGAAAACTCTATTGTTCTGGTCGTTCCGCTGAAGAATCGTTTGAGAAGGGAACGATGATTGGAATGGCTGAGACGAGTTTGTCGATCGATGCAATCAACAAGCTAGATTTTGAGGATGATGCGTACTCTATACCTATGATTGAGACCATGTTTTCATACACCATTGATAATTGCCCTGGTCGTGCAAAAGGTTTATTTCGCAGTATCACTGAGATGGAATAAATAAAAATCCGCCCAATGATGTATCAACGCACCTTTAGAGATTTTTTGTAATGGCATGAGTGCTGCTAGTAAGCATGACTGAGGCTGAGGTGGATGGTCGTTTTATCTAAATAGTAAAAATTGAACCTTTAATCGATATTCCGTATCAAAAGGTGCATTTTTAATTATTTCTACCGTTAACAGGCGTGTGATTCCTGACAGAAGCAGTGCTTTCTCTCTTATCTTCTCATCAATAAGAAGCCTCTCATGTCATCCAATCACCTCTCAAGCCTTAAGTGGAACGATGAAGGTGAGCTTTCGCCACAAGACACTTGGAATCTGGTAACAAAGCTAACCAAAACGGAGGACCAGACAAAGGCCTCAAATCTTCTTCATCTGTCATCAAAGCATTCCCATGCCAAGAAGAAGAAAAAAGATAATGTGTAGATGCTGATCTTTTAGCTTTCCTGTAATCGATGAACAACAGAATAAATGCTTTAATAACACAGTTTTATTAATTTGCTGGTGGGTCTGTTCTTTGGCTTTAAAAAAATATTGGCATAGGGTAATTATTTATATTTTGCTCTTGTGTTACGGCCCATTAGGCAATATCGCCTTTTAGCTACTTTTATAGATTGATCCTTGATCTTTTTTAATGGTTTTTCTGGATTTCGAATAGATTTTTGTCGTTTATTTGTAATTTTTGAAAAAAGTGCTTGATCTAAATGAGAAGAAAAAAGGACCGGGCCTAATGTCCGAATTTTAGCCAAACAGTTCTGCGCCATAAAAAAGAACGGCCGCATTCTCAAGACCGTCCCTTTTTAGTGAAGCTTTGGCTCCCCAGCACTGGCTTCATCACTATGATGCCGAAACAATCGGCAATTGACCTTAGTGATACATACTCAATTTTGCTCATAAAAAAAGAACAGTCGACCTCTGCTGACTGTTCTTTTCAGCGATCACAGTCGTGAATCGCCTTGCTCTTAAGCTGGCAACCAATCAAACCGTTGTCTGTAGAGATATCTGCTTATTTTTGAGCCTCAAGAATTGCACGCATCACGGCCTTTTGCGGCGACAACCCTCTGTTTCTCCATCATTGGCATGTGGTGGGGCATAGAACCGACCCCCGCAAGCCTGACGGTAGGGTTTTTCTTCCTTAGTCTTTGGTTGGCTAACGACGAGCCCACGTTCTCCAATGGCAAGAACAGCCACCCAATCAGAAGCGGCCATACAGTCCTAGCGACGGCTGCTTACAACTTCATGCTGAACACGCCCCACGATGTAAGCAGGTGGTTACAGAATTCAAGTGCTTGATGCGTGCTAACAAAGAAGGATTTTGAGCTGTTGCTCTGCAAGTATCCGGTCGATTCCTATCTGCACCTGTTTAACTCGAACACCCGCTGCGAGCGGCGTTCAGCCGTGATCCATCCGCAGTGGCTCTTCATGCTCTTATCTCTAAGCATTACGACTCAGACCTTGCTTCCACTCTTTAATGGTTCATCGTCTGTCTGCAGATGTCAATAAGAGGGGTCAAATATCTTCTGCACTCTAAGATTGATTGGCAAGGAGTGCCTTAAGTCTTCAAAGGAGAAATAAAAACGCCCGTATCCTTCAACAGCTCTAGAAATCGTTGTGTTATGAGCCCGATGTAACCATCGTTTTAAATGCCTCATTGCCCGACTCATCGGCCAGCTCTGTCAACAGTGCTTTGCTGTCTTCACCAAGATTTTCAAGGGTCTTCGTAGTATAGTCATAGTTATCAAAAATGGTTTCTACCGACCAGATATAATCATTTTCAATGGCATAGCTACAAATACTTTTTACAACTTCGTCTTGAGTGGCCCTAATTCCTTTGTTCCACAAGTCTTTAACGATGAAGTCCACCGTCACGGTCCCTTCAAGCATTGGGTCGAGATCAAACGCCAGTACACAGCCGAGTTCATTGAAGGTTTCAACCCAGGCAGTGTTGGCTTCTAGGCAGCCCTTGATAATGGAATGAGCCTCTTGTTTTGTGGTCACTTGAAACCAGTCAGATCATTTATTAATAATGCATCAACCGAGGCTTTGCCTTGATGTGTCAGAAATATTTTGTTCGCAATGTCTGACAAATCCATCCAAGGCGGAGACAATGCGATCACGACTTGGGTCTTGACGCCGTAAACCTGGTTCGTAGGGCCAACACTTGGAGCCTCACTGTCAAGGTTTTGATGAAAGTTTGTGTTTCATGACAGGGAAGATCCTTCTTCTGCATCAGGATTGATTTGGATTGTTGGAATATTTAGATCAGAGAAATTTGTAATCATTTTAGGTTTGGCTGTATGGCCTCGCTCCTCACCAGTTTCTGGCTGAATCCATCAGAAAAGATCGAGGATGAGCTAGAGCTACTGAGGAGAGAGCAACGCGTCATGACTGCAGCGACACTGACCTCACTCCCGTTGCAGAACTGCAGTTTTGAACGGTTTGGCACTGCGATCCTCCCGGTGGATGACATGACGCCCCATCGCGACACCGACGCCAAGCTCAAATTTGAGGGGTCTGACCTGCGCTATTACGTCATGCGTGTACGTCAACGACCGGCGGTGTTGGCGAGCATGACCCGCCATCAGCGGGCTACCCAGTGTTTAGGTTCAGCTGATGCGCAGCCTTGGTGGTTGGCCGTAGCCGCTCCAGCGCTCCAACCTGAACAGCTCTGTGCTGCATCCGTGCAATTGGTGGAGGTCCTCCCTGGTGAAGCCGTCCAGCTTCATCAGGGAACTTGGCATGCTGGGCCATTTTTTCAGGCGCCAATGGCCTTGTTTTACAACCTGGAGCTGGGAGATACCAATCTCACCGATCATAATTTTCATGCTCTTGCTGCTCCCATCAGCCTGAAGTTGGATTGATTCATTCCCTCCACGAACCGAGTCCTAGTTGCAGTCGATCTGCTACTGATGATCCTCTGGTAAGCGATCGAAGCGAATGAGCACCACCAATGGTTTGCGTCCGCTTCCCTGCAGAACGGGTCCGTTGATCGGGGTGCGCGAATCCATCGCCTACCTGAGGGATCCTGATGGTTTTATCGCAGAACGCCATCAACAATTTGGTCCTGTGTTTGGAACAACCCTCTTCTTTCGACCGACGGCTGTGTTGGGTGGTCCTGAAGCGGTGGAGCAGTTCATTCGTCTCGAGAGCAGCATCAGTGAAAGCGCCTTACCTCCTGCTTTCACAGCACTGCATACCGCCGATGGTGCTTTAAATCAGGCTGGTGAGAAACATCGTTCCACGCTGCGTGGTTATGCCGCCCTTTTCAGCCCAAGCAATCTGGAGTCGTACCTCCCTGGGATCAACCGCAGCATGGTGCGGTTCACTGCCGACATTGCTCAGCGCGGAAGCACCTCCATAGCCCTGGAGGCAAAGCATCTTTGTCTCAATCTCTATGCCGAACTCTTTGCTGGTGAATCGTTAACAACAAAGGAGATCGAAGCCTTTATCTCTTACAACGATGCTCTTTTAAGTCTGAGCAAGCAGCTTCCATCCTTTCGTCGGGGAGAGAAGGCGCTAGCTGAGCTTCAACAGAGCATGCACGGGCGCCTGGAAAAACATCGTCGCGGTGAACTGGACGGGGCTTGTTTCAGGATTTTTACTGACAATCTCGATGAACATGGCCAGCCATGGAGCGACGAGCGCATAGCGACTGCCACGGTGTTGATGGTTTGGGGGGCCTACATCGAAGTTGCCTCCCTAATGGCCAGTTGTTTGATCCAAACCAGACAGCGTCCTGATGTGAGAGATCGGATTCTCAAGGAAGCCGCGATTCACAATTTGGAGAAACCTGCCAGCTCTAGCCACCTCGCTGCATGGGATCTTCCCTTCGTTCAGGGAGTGCTGCGCGAATCGCTTCGATTAATCCCTCCGGCCGGAGGTGGTTTCAGGTTGACCTCTGAGGACATTGAGGTTTCCGGTTACAGCATTCCTGCAGGCACCGTCGTGACGGCCGACCCGCGGATCGGAAACAGCATGTCGGCACTGTTTCCGGAGCCTCAGTCGTTCACTCCAGAACGCTGGATGCGTGACCCAGACGGCAACAACAACCTCAATCCCACCCGTGGATGCCCTTTTGCAGGCAGTGCCCTGCGCCTGCCCAAAGAGGGTTGGTTCCCTGGGGGGATCGGCAAACATGGCTGCCCAGGCTTGCCATTGGCTGAGCTCAGCGTGAGGGTGTTTTTGGTTCGCTGGATGCAAACGATTCAGAATTGGGAGGGTGCTTCAGAGCAGACCACAGCGATTCCTTACACCCTTGTTCCGATTCGAATTCCTACAGATGCCTATCGCTTGAACGTTGTATCTGCACGCTAGTTGTTGTCATTCAGAGATTCTTGTTGAATGGTTTTTTGTTTAATGCCAGGATATTTTGTAGCGTATGTACTGATTAAATTCTTGGCCTATGAGAGATTAGATGTTCTTTCTTTGTGAGTATGGCCAAGCTACGCCTGTTCATTTATGCCGCCACCGCATTCGCTGGAGTAGCTTGGCCTTGGTATTGCATCTACCAGTTTATTCAAGAAACAGAAGCTTTAGGCCTAACCGACCCCCTTGAGATTGTTGACTTGTTTTCTCAAGGCGTTTGGGCGAATGCTTCCTCAGGTTTCATCGCGGCCGACCTGACTCTCGTTCTGATAGCTGCCTTTGCATTCATGGTTGCTGAGGCGATGAGGCTCAAGATGAAATATTGGTATCTTTACTTTGTAGCTACTTTTGGAATTTCTTTCGCCTTTTCATTCGGACTCTTTATGTTTAATAGGGAGCGTAATTTAATGCGTTCGTCCCATGTATCAGGCTAGACATCGGTTTTGATTTCTCTCCCCTAGCTGGTTGTTTAGGCCTCTGCTCAAGGAGGCAGGAAATGTGCCTTGTCTCAGCTCTGTCGGGTCTGTTCTGAATTGCACTGTGCCTGCTGACGTGCAGATCATCAGCGCGATGATGGTTGAAGACTCGTCTCTGCTTCGCCCATGATTCGCTCCAGAGCTGCGGTGGCATGGGCTCCAGGCGAGCCCTTGGATGTCACCGAGATCGATGTGGCCCCACCCCGCGCAGGCGAAGTGCTTCTGCGTGTGGTCGCGACAGGGGTTTGTCATACAGACGCCTACACGCTGTCTGGTTCCGATCCTGAAGGTTTATTCCCTGCGGTGCTGGGACATGAAGGTGGAGCCGTTGTTGAGGAGATCGGCGAAGGCGTGACCTCCGTGGGAGTAGGCGACCACGTGATCCCCTTGTACACGCCGGAATGTGGGTGCTGTCGTTTTTGTCTTTCCGGTAAGACGAACCTGTGTCAGGCGATCCGTTCAACCCAGGGAAAGGGGGTGATGCCCGATGGCAGCAGTCGTTTTTCACGTGATGATCAGATGATTCATCATTACATGGGGACGTCGACATTCTCCGAGTACACCGTTCTGCCGGAGATTGCCGTTGCCAAGATCAACCCTGATGCGCCTTTGGACAAGGTGTGCTTGCTTGGCTGTGGTGTGACCACGGGGATTGGTGCGGTCCACAACACGGCCAAGGTGGAACCTGGCAGCAGCGTGGCCGTTTTTGGTCTTGGTGGCATTGGCTTGGCGGTGATCATTGGTGCGGTTCAGGCTGGAGCCGAGCGGATTATTGGAATCGATCTCAATCCCGCAAAGTTCGCCATCGCCGAACAGCTTGGAGCCACCGAATGCATCAACCCCCGCGACCATGCGGCCCCCATCCAAGAGGTTTTGATTGAACGCACCGATGGTGGGGTCGACTACTCCTTTGAGTGCATTGGCAATGTGGATGTGATGCGTGCCGCACTGGAGTCATGCCATAAGGGCTGGGGTGAATCCACCATCATTGGTGTGGCGGGAGCTGGCCAGGAGATCAGCACCCGGCCGTTTCAACTGGTCACCGGGAGGGTGTGGCGCGGCTCTGCTTTTGGAGGGGTTCGTGGACGCAGCCAATTACCAGGTTTTGTGGAGCGCTATCAAGCGGGGGAGATTCCTCTCGAGAGCTTCATCACCCACACCATGGAATTGAAGGACATCAACCGAGCTTTTGAGCTGATGCACGCGGGCGAAAGTATTCGCACGGTTGTGCACTTTTAGCGGAGCGTTTAAAAGGAATGGAATTGATCAGCAGCCAACGTTGTTTTAATGGCGAACAACGCCGCTACCGCTTGCAGTCTGCGCAGCTGAAGGGCAGCAGCACCGTGGGTGTGTTTTTGCCTCCGAGTGCTCTCAAAGCGCATGCGGCATCTGTGCCGGCATTGATTTGGTTGTCTGGACTCACCTGTAGTGATGAGAATTTCGTGCAGAAAGCCGGAGCCCAGAGGCGAGCTGCTGAACTAGGCCTGGCCTTGATCACTCCCGATACCAGCCCAAGGGGAGAGGATGTTCCCAGCGATCCCTCGGGTCAATGGGATTTTGGTGATGGCGCCGGTTTTTACGTTGATGCAGACCAAGAACCCTGGTCTGAGCACTACCGCATGCATAGCTATGTCCTGGAGGAACTTCCTTTACGGCTTTGCACTGAATTGCCCCTTGATCGTCAGCGTCTAGGCCTATCCGGCCATTCGATGGGAGGCCATGGCGCCTTGGTTCTTGGTTTGCGGCATCCAGACTGCTTTGAATCCATATCAGCAGTCGCTCCGATTTGCCATCCCAGCCAATGCCCCTGGGGGCAAAAAGCATTTGGTTATTTTTTTGGCACCACCCCTGAAGCACAAGCCCGATGGCGCCATTGGGATGCCGTTGCCTTGTTGGAGGATGGGTATCACCGAAAGGATCAGCTTTTGGTTGACCTGGGCTCCGCTGATCCCTTCCTGCAAGAACAGTTACGTCCAGAGGATTTGAGGAGTGCCGCCGCTAACCACCACCAACCACTGGCGTTATTGATTCACGAGGGGTACGACCACAGCTATTTTTTCGTCGCAAGCGTGATTGATCGTCACCTGGATCATCATGGGCGAGCGCTTGGTTTATTGGGTTAAGGGAACAAATGATGATTAACAGATCACCTGATGACAAATGATCATTGAGGGATCGTGATGAAGATCCTTTTGAAAGAGATCCCCTAGAGCTTCACTGAGGTCTGATTTGATCAAAAACAGTAGCCGTGCCGTCTTGGGCAATCGCAAGAACATCAAAGGCTTCTGGTAATACGCCGGCTGTTTCCATGCCAGGAGATCCCATGGGCATTCCAGGAGCTGTGAGTCCTCTGATATCAGGTCGTTCGTGCAACATTTTTTTGATGGATGCTGCTGGAACATGCCCTTCCACCACATAGCCATCCACAATGGCCGTGTGGCAAGACGCCAGCTCCTCGGTGATGCCATTGGCTTGTTTGAAGGCATCCATCGCATTGATCACCTTGTCTTGGATTGGGAAGCCTGCTGCTTCAATGTGATCAGCCCATTTTGTACAGCAACCACAGCTCTCTGATCGATAAATGGCGATCTCGGGGAGGGGCGTCGAAGCCAGTGGTGTCGCTAGACCATCCCTCAGCTGAGCATCAGCAGGAAGTGGCAGGATGGTGAAAAACAGAGCCATCAAAAACCCTAAGCAAATCCGTTCCATCTCTATCTGCTCAGCAACGTTCCAATGACAATAAGTGAAGGCTCTTCTATGAGCCTCGCTCGCTGTTTTGAAGGCTATTTTTCAGTCCTGAATATCCTCATAAACGGAACATCCATCGAAATGCAACGTCAATTTGTTTTGAACATCAATGTCAATATCGAACGCCTCGATGCGATTTGGATCCTAAGGAAGAAAAAAGAGCTTAAATCTTTGATAGCAACGCCTCTATAACGTCATTAAGGCGACTTCAGCACATAATCCTGGCCCGAAGGCAAGGGCGACGCATGGTCCATGACAATCATCTTGACGCATATGGTCAAGTACAAACAAAATAGTGGCTGAAGACATGTTTCCATAGCGACTAAGAATATGTTTGGAATGAGCAAGTTGATCCTCTCTGAGAGTCAATGATTCAGCACATGCTTGAAGAATTCTTGGACCCCCAGGGTGAATAGCCCAATGTTGAATGGCATTGAGATCGATGCCACGGGCCTGCAGCCATTGGCTAAGCCATGGTTGCAAGGTCGTCGCAATCGCCTTTGGTACTTTTGGGGATAAGCCCATGGAAAAGCCATGATCTCCAATCTGCCAATGCATTAAATCGCGGGTTCCCGGAATCACCGTGGATCCAGATGCCTCAAGCAACAGTCCTGTTGAACTCGATCCAGGGGAGGTGGATTCAGCATGCGTCGCGACCAAAGCGGCGGCACCATCGGCAAATAACGTGTTGGCCACAACATGTTCAGGATTCCAGCCATATTGCAAATGAAGACTGCATAATTCCACTGCGCAAAGCAGAACTACCGCTTCGGGATCAGCTTTGACAAAGGCGTGGGCGACGCGTAAACCGTTGATTGCTGCATGACACCCCATGAACCCCACATGGGTCCGTTGGACATTGGGCGGAAGCTGAAGTTGATCAATGAGATCACAATCAACGCCGGGAGCATGAAATCCTGTACAGCTGATGGTGATCAAATGGGTGATTTGTTGAACAGAGATTGGTGACTCTTCCAGTGCCCGTTGGCATGCTTTGAGCGCCAATGAGGTGGCATGCAGTCGAAACGCCTCCATCCTTAAGGCCGTGTTGGGGCTATCAACCCCATAAAACGGCAAGCGCTGATGGATTGTTTGCTGTGGATCGCCAGTTAATAAAACACTTCCCCTGGTTTCCACCTGCGATCGCCTTTGAATGCGGCGTACGAGCGAGGCTCGCTCGGGATGATCTGCGCTGACCCATTCAGACAGTGTTGTTGACTCTGTTTGATTGACGGATTGCGTAGGGACTGCGGTCCCGAGCCCGAGAACACTCAGTGGCATGGCTCACCTAAAGGCGTTGGCAGCTTGACCTCGTTCAGGTTGGAGATGATCTGTTCAGACAGTGAGGGCCAACGTCTGATCAGTTCAAATAACACGGTTGTGGGGGCGGGGTGTTTTAAGACGGTGGATAAGGCTCGGCAGACCGATTGCCGCCTGCCGATGTGCCATTGCAGAGCTTTTTTCCAGCGCCCTTCTAAATCGTCGCTCCAACCTTCCAGTCCTTCCAGAACGAATGGCGCGGCTGCTGCGCCTGCCGTTAAGGCCCAAGCCATCCCTTCACCGGTGAAGGGCTCGACATAGCCTGCGGCATCGCCCATCACAAGAAAACGTTCTCCAGCTACCTTGTCTGAACTGCGGCTAAGCGCTGGAGTGAGTTGCCAGCGTTGACCGCGTTCCAGGGCCGCCGGCACTGGAAATCCCGCCTGTTTCAAAACAGTCTGAGCGGCATCAACGGCTCCTTGTCCCTTGGAGAGGACGCGGCGATCAAAGGCTCCTGCAAGATTGAGCAATCCATCTTCCCGGCGCACTAAGCCCACATAGCCCTGGTCGCCAATCGCCATATGAATGGCTCCCGCGGGGTAGTGCGAGGACGCATCATTAACGACGCAGCCGGCACCGTGTCTTGATTGCTTGCGAATCCTGCTTTGTCCTGCTTCGTTTTTGGGAAGGCAACGCTGGGAAAGGCCAGCGGCCACAAGCACAACCCGAGCTTTGACAGAACGGCTCGTTCCACTGTGATGGTCTTTTAGGCGCACGCTCCTGTACCCAGGGTTTGCTGACTCAACTTGGGCTGTCATCTCGAAGCGTGCTGATGCTCCAGCGTTTATGGCTGCATCGATGAGGGCTTGATCGAATCGTTCCCGCGAAAGCGCAAAGCCATCTGGAAGAGCCAATGATGTTTCACGTTCACGCAGTCCAAGTCTCAAGCTTTGCAGTGCTTGCCCGCCGCAATCCACAATCAAGTTGTTCTGACCTCGCGCACTCAAAATGGCTTGAGCCTGATTGTTGAAACAGCATCCACAAACTTTCCAACGCGGGAACGCGCGTTGTTCAACGAGCAACACGCGCAACCCTCGTTGTGCACAATCCAAAGCAGCCAGACCTCCAGCAGGCCCACCACCAATGATCACAACATCCCACAGGGTTTGCATCTCAATCTCGTTCCCATCTCAATAGGTAACGCTCCGGCCACGAGCGTTTGATCTGTGCGTTCTCAAGACCTGCCCGCTTCGCGATGGCCATCATTTCATCGGGTTTCAGGGCGCCGCGTACGGACAGTGGGCCATCGGTATGAACCACCCAGGAGCGACTTAAAAGCCTGGTGCCAATCCAGGCCAATCCAAAACCAAGCCTGCTACGAATGAGGTCATCCACCAGGACGAGTTGTCGTGATCGCAGCGCCATCCCCTCTAAAAGACGGACCAAATCAAGCTCATCTAAGTGATGTGCAAACAGCGTGCAATACACCACATCAAAGCTGCTTTGGTCTGTTGGTGTTGCCAAGGCATCAGCAGTAAAAACCGTGAGCGCTGCTTTTCGTGTCCTTGCATTGGTCCGAGCAATTTCAACAGCTTCAGGGTTGAGATCACAGGCATGAAGATCCAATGACAACCCCTTTTGCTTGGCCATCAGCGCGAGGTCGATGGCCGTATCACCCCCCCCACAGGCAAGTTCAAGAACGCGCAGTGGCTTTGTCAGCCGAGTCTTTGCAAGGTCCTCGATGGGGCGAAACAACCCAGCGGAACAGCGACTGATCGTATTAATGCGCCGTAAGCCCATCAATGCTTTTGCATGCTCCCCTGGGTCAAGACCAGGTTGATCCATCACTTCCGGTTGACGATCGCGGTTGTTGAGCGCAGCACCCCAGATCATCAAATGAACCTTGTTGTCTCAACACGCTAAGAAAAAATTTGACAAAGTCGGTGCTGTCCGTGATTCATGTGAATGCAACGGGTCGCAAATGCATCAGCGTGAAATGTTCGCGTAAACACTTTGGCCGTCGCCTGGAAGGATGGACAGGTCTTGAGATTTTATTTTTCTGCCAATATTGACATCAAGTTCTCCATCCTCGTCTGAGCCATACAGCTCAAAGCTAAGTTTGAAACCCTGTACTGTTTGATAGTCGTAAAATGTGCAATTTCCTTTTTGATTGTTAACCCTGCCTTCTGTTGAGTATTTTGCTTCTCCTCTCTCCTTTAATAGATAGGAGATCCCTTCATAGTCAATAACGTTTGGTAGTGGCAAGCTCAACCGTAGTTGATCTTCAGGGACTGGAGTAAGCCAGCTCACTTCTAGCCAATCGTCCTCAACAACCACGAGCCATGCTGCATCATCATTATCTCGCAACAGATACTCAATCCATTCGAATTGATCCTGTTGATATCGGTATATGGTTTCAAGAATCCAATCACGCTCTTGATATTGAACAACATCTCCAATCTGAATATTGAACAACGTTCTTTCTGTTGGTTGCTTGCCTTTAAGCCTTGCATGACGACCTACGGACATCCGTTTAGATCGAAACTGCAACCATATAAAAAGGGCTGCAAAAAATCCTAAAATGAGAATAAAAAGCATTAGCGGATGGGGGCTGACCAGCGATCTCTACGTTGATAGTCAATCAGAATGGGCCGAGAGAGTCGATTCGCTTGCACGGAATCTTGATCAGACGGCCTGTAGTCCTTTGGGAATTGCAGCATTCGCTCAAGTTGAGCTCGATCAAACCAACGCGCTTCAAAAGGCACAGGCTGAAAAGTGAGAGGTTGTTTCTCCCGATGAGCAAGCACAAATCCCCATGGCCCAAAACTTGGCACCGTCACGCTGTAAGGATGGGTCTTCACCGGGAAGTGCTGAAGACTTTTTTCGATTGACGCCAGGACCAACGGCGTAAAGAAGGGAGTACTGGCCTGTGTGACGAACACTCCGTTGCTCCCCATTAAAGGAAGCAAACGGCTGTAGAAACCCACGCTGTAAAGCCGTGCCACCGCCGCAGTGTCGGGATCAGGAAAGTCGGCAATCACCACATCAAATGGCCCAGGCTGATCTGGCAGTAAACCGAACGCGTCGCCTACCTCAACATTCACTCTTGGATCGGCAAAGCTGTTCTGATTCAGGCTTTGAAGAGCTGGGTGTTCTTGAGCCAAGGTCAGCATTGCTTGATCGAGTTCGATCAGGTCGACCCTTTCCACGTTGGGCCAACGCAACACTTCTCTCAGGGCTAGTCCATCGCCGGCTCCGAGGAGAAGGACGCGTTTGGGGTTTGGGTGAGCAGCCATCGCTGGATGGACCAAGGCTTCGTGGTAGCGGTATTCATCACGACTTGAAAACTGAAGATTTCCATCTAAATAAAGACGCATATCTCCGCGTCGACGCGTTAGGACGATTCGCTGAAATCGACTTTGAGCTCTGCTGATGACGGGGTCTGAGTAGAGGCTATCTTCGATCCGATCTCCCAAAGGAATAGAGAAGAATCCACCTGCTGCAATCAAGGGAATGGAAAATAATGCTCCCCGTCGCCAGCGACGTAAATCGTCGAACGTCCAGCTAAGCCAGCATGCACATCCAATCGGTACCAAGGCCAGAGCCGCTGCGGTGGGAAGCAAACCAAGTGTTGGTAAGAGCAGCAATGGGAAGGACAAAGCCCCAAGCAATGATCCGAAATAATCAAGCGCTAGAACCCTGGCCAAGACTTGTCTGAGCTGCTGCTGTGTTTCCAGCAGTCGGGTGATCAGCGGAAGCTCCATTCCTCCCAAGATGCCCACCAAAATGGTGAGGACAACCACGGCTAACCAAAGAGGACCATCAACGGCGAAAAGTTGAAACAAGGCCAACGGACCCAAGAGACACAAAGGGCAAAGACTCAGTTCAACGAGAAACAAACAGCGCAGTAATGCAGCCCGTGGTGTTGAAGACACCGCTAAAAACTCTGTTAACCAGGCTCCAAGGCCCATAGCCGCAAGAAACGTGCCCACAACCACTCCTGTCGCCAAAGTGGCGTTACCAGCTAGGTAGCTGGCTTGGGTTACAAGCAAGAGCTCCAGAATCAGTCCGGCTGCAGATGAAAGCATCGCCGTCACCAACAACACGCGTACCTGGCTTGGTGCGATGGAACGATTCACTTCACACCGGATGGTCCACGTCCTTGAAATCCACCCCAATCTTGTCGTGAATTGGTCCGCCAGAGACCGCCACTGCTGTAACCCCGGTACACCACACCACCCGCTGATGATGGTTGGCTGTTTGGTGATCCGTTACTCCCTAAGCGGTAAACCGCTGGACGGTTGATAGCAGTATTCGTTCCCATCATCATCGCCGAAACGGCTAGGAACAAAAGAAGAGGACGATGCATCAGTCAATCCTCCTAATATTGAGTGGCCGCATAGAAACAATCCGATCGCGTAAGTCAAAATCAATCCATTCCTGTTCTAAGAGTTCAGTTCGCTCAGGCATCGATAAACGGAATCTAAGACTTCTGCGTTTGGGGTTGTAAAAGAACAATCGTTTATTTAATTTCCAGTAAGGTGGGTCATCTTCATCGCTTGCTGATTTCTTCGTAAGATAAACATTGATATCCTCTCTCCTAACAACTAATCCATTGCCATCAATGATCTCAAGATTGAGGTTTAACCGCTCACGCCCTCGGGTCTTGAACAATGAATTCATTTCAGTAATCAGTTCATAACGCCCAATCATTTTGATCATGATGACACCTTTCTCGTAATCCATTCGAGTGCCACTAGATGCTTCGAGTAGATCATCGATTCGACCACCAAAGCGTCGCCGCCCTTGGCAGTAAATGCTATTCAAAAACATTATAACAATCCCTAAACTAATCCAAAATGTCCAAACTGTAAGACCGCTATCGATGTAACGATCCTGTATGTCGAGACGCAAGGGGAGTTGCGCTTGGAGGGATTGACCAGCTTGATCTTCGAGGCCGTCGACGGCAAAACGAAGTCGGTACTGACCTGTTTGATTGGGCTTGATAAGGACCTCGTAATAACTATCTGATTCGTCGTAAATACCCGATTCCCCGTCCTCCTGCCATGTTCCTCTTTCTCTCCAGCCTTCCTTGTCGAAAGCTAAAACAACTTGGTCAGATGCATTTAATAATTCAGTGGACAGCGAGACTGCAGCATTAACAGGTAGGCCCACATAGGCATAGAGGCGAGTGGCACCAATGGCATCGGCTTCCAGCCTAAAAGGCTCACTCAGCCTCACATCTCCAGTGCTTGGCAAGGTCAGCTCCTGGTTCAGGAGCTGTCGACTGGGCAGTGATGGGGAGAATCCTGGCCATAGGGGTATCAACAGACTCAGGAGTGGCCAAAGCAACAGAGGTTGCTGTCGGATGGGTTGAAAAAGTTTGTGCAGGCCCGATGGCTGAGCCATAAGTACAGGGGCAGACAACACATTCAGTAGAATAAGCGGTGACGATGCCGTTGTTTGGATGTCTCAGCTGGTCACCCAAGTGATGCTCACCATTGGGTGGAGTTTCATTAGTGTGCTTCTGATCCTTGGAGCCACCTGGCTATTTGATCGACTCACGCCGATTGACTATCGAGCTGAAATCCGCAAAGGCAATGTGGCGGCAGGCCTGGTCGTTTCCGCTGTCATTCTTTCCATCACTGCAGTTGTTGTGACAGTTGTTCTTACATAATTGATGCTGACTATAGGCAGTTAAATTCGCATTAAATCTCTACTAATATGCACAAGAGCTAGCGATGAGATTGCTGTCTAACAACCAAGCCAGCGTCAACCGAAAACTCTCATCTTGGGGTTGCTTGCAGTGGTTCTGGTTGGATCTCATCATTGATTACTTGTTTTGATTGCTTGCTTTAATAAGACAGCCTTCAATCATTTGGAGGTGAGCTGTTTCTCCAGGTTTTTGGAGTCAGCTTTGGTTAGATCGATTGCCGATCCATGAGTCCATCAGCCCCTATCAACATTGATCTCGCAAGCACAACTGCCGAGCACCGGTGCTGTAACCGGGGTTTTAGAGGCACTCGCATTTTTCCGTGATCCCTCTTTTGCTCAACGTCGCTTTGAGACCCATGGTGATCTCTTCGAGACGTCTCTCCTCGGTCAGCGCATTGTGTTCATCCAAGGGGATGAGGCCATCGCTGACTTGCTGGCACAAGGAGATTGTCTTGAGGGGTGGTGGCCTACGAGCGTTCGTTTGTTGCTGGGCAGCCGCTCCTTGGCCAATCGCAATGGTGCTGGGCACAAGGCTCGTCGGCGCGTGGTTGGTCAATTGTTTTCCAGTGCAGCGCTCCGGCGCTATGCACCAGAGATTGAAGCTCTCGTACAGGAACTCGTTGCAGAATTGCTGGACAGCCAATCTGCTCTCCCACTCGCCCCGCGTATGCGTCGCTTTGCGTTCAGCGTGATCGCAAACGTTGTCTTGGGTCTCGATAATCAAGACAAAGACGAATTATTTGCTGATTTCGAGATTTGGACGAAGGCTTTGTTTTCGATCCCGATCTCGATACCGGCTTCCCCGTTCGCTAAAGCAATGCAGGCACGCTCACGCTTGCTTACACGCTTGAAACTGGCGCTCGTCAATCACACCTCGTTGCGAGGGGGCTTAGATCTGATCCGAGGTGGGGTGGATGAAGCCGGGATTCCACTCAACGATGACGATCTCGCTGAGCAACTCTTGCTCCTACTTTTTGCAGGCTATGAAACAACGGCATCGTCCTTAAGTTGTCTTTTTCGTGCATTGTTGATAAATCCAACTGTTCACGACTGGCTGTTGTCAGAGTTGGATCATCTGTCTTCTGAAGACCCTGATGATCTTTCCCACCCTCGCTTGGATGCCACCGTGTTGGAGGTGATGCGCCTAACCCCTCCGGTGGGAGGGTTCTTTCGGCGAACCAAGGGTCCGGTCATGCTCGCTGGCATCGAAGTTCCGGACAATCGAGTGATTCAAGTGGTTTTGACGGCATCCACAACTGGCGATGATCCTGACCTATCTGCTTTTCGTCCCCAACGGCATTTGGATCGATCGTTCCAGCAAACCTTGATGCCCTTCGGGGGTGGGGAAAGGGTATGCCTGGGAAAAGCTCTCGCGGATCTTGAAATTCGCTTGATGGCTGTTGGATTGTTGAAGAAGATCGAGTTAAAACTTGAACCCAATCAGGATTTGTCATTGCAACAAATTCCCAGCCCCACTCCACGTGGTGGTCTTGTTGTAACTTCACGGCAAAGATAATGATATCTGGTTTCTCATTCATTTAATTCAGACGTTCTGGCGCTACGCCTGAAAATGATTGAGTGTTGAGAAACATATGTTCTATCAACGATATGCCGAGAAATAATCAAACATTGCCCTGAATTCTCAGCCTCACAGAGTTGGAAACTCAGCTTTCAAGCCCTGTAAGAACCATGCTCTGATGCTGCCCAGCAGCGAGACTTGTGCGCCGCTAGGCCCCTTTGAATGTCGGCCATGGCGGCATGAATCGTCGAGACGGTATCGACCGACTCACGGTTGATGGGTAAAGAGTTGTAAAAAGGTGTTGACTCGATGTTGTCCTGATGTCCACCTACTCAGTCATTGGCTGTGGCTACGTCGGTAGCTTCGTGGCGGCAAGCATGAAAAACCAGGGTCACTACGTCGTTGGTACAACGCGAACGCCACAACGGTTTGCTGAGCTACGCAACGTGGTCAATGAACCAATAGCTCTTGACCTTGCTCAACAAGATTGCGACTTTTCATTCCTTGAGGATCAGGAGGGTGTTCTGATTAGCGTGGCACCCACGCAGAATGGCGAAGGATATCAATCCGTGTTTTCGAACGGCATTCGTAATCTTGCCCGAGCCATCCGTTGTCGTCAGTCCACGCGGCCACTTCACGTGACTTACATCAGCTCTGCGGGTGTTTACGGAGACCACCAGGGTCAGACGGTGACAGAAGATTCAACTGTCGACTGTTTGAATCCTGTGAATGCCATGTTGGTAGAAGCAGAAAATGTTCTGCTCACGATTGACCGTCCTGACACGAAGATTTGCGTCCTCCGGCTGGGCGGCATCTATGGTCCAGGACGAGACATGGTTGCCATGATCAAGCAGGCAGCTGGAGAACAGATTCCAAAGAACGGAAGTGATATTCCTGCTTGGAGTGGGATTTTTGATATCACCAATGGTGTGAGCTTCGCTTTTAGCAAGCAGCTTGTCGGCATTTACAATTTGGTCGATGACATGCAGCTCAGTCGACGTGAATTGTCTAATGAGATCTGTGATATTGATGGATTGCCTCCGGTGATTTGGGCCAATGAAAACATGCCTGGAGCACGAGCAATGAATGCAAAAGTTGCGAATGAAAAAATTAAATCAGAGGGATTTCTGCTCAGTTCACCTTCGATGCTTCTGCCAACACCCGTCTAAATGTCGCTTTTATGTTGCAGGTTGTCAAATAATTAACTGCTAAATTCTTAACTTAGTTTTGTTTGAGAAATTCTTTTTTTATTTTATTACTGTATATTATTCAATTAAGATTTATAGCATCGCTATATCAGTGTTGGGACGATTCTCGTTCCATCACTTTTATGCATACCGTCGTCGGGCAGCCATCCTGTCGCGCATTAGCTATGGCTAGTCCTTCTAACCAAAAAAAAGAACCCCCCACAGCTGTGAAGAGCTCAACGCATTTCCTGATCAAACAATATGAAGAATAAAGGCTTTCGGCAAGGGGGATCAGTAATTACATGCTCTCTCATCATCGCGGCTTATCAATTCACCAGGGAAGTTCTTGCCCATTGGAATGCCAAAACGTGCCGCTGGTCTCTAGTTGAAGCGCATCAATCCGTGCCAACAAGCCTCGGACTGCCACCTCTGGGCTGATTCCGTTGGGGTTGTAGTTGATCATTCGGGTGCTGACCAGCCCTGGATGGAGGATGGCCACCGAGATGCCCCTTGCTTTCAAATCGATGGATAGTGATCGCCCAGCCATGTTCAGTGCCACTTTGGACATCCGATAGCCATAGGACCCACCTGAGCTGTTGTCGTCGATGGATCCCATCCGACTGGTAATTAGGGCCAGCTTTGCTCCTGAGGGCATCTGTCCCACCAAGGATTGCGCCAAGACCAACGGAGCTAAAGCATTCACTTCGAATTGACGTTTGACTCCTTCAATATCGAGATCCTCGAGACCCATCGATTGCAGGGTCCCAGCATTGAGGATGACTCCATCCAACGGCCGGCCATTCAGATTGGCAAGCAACCCAGCAATGGAGGCTTCATTGGTGAGTTCGATGCCTGACTGAATCTCCACACCTATCGCCTCAAGTTCCTGAGAGGCTTGGCGGCAGACAGCAATCACCTGGTCATGACGAGCCTGCAACTGACGGCAGAATTCGAGACCGATTCCCCTGTTTGCTCCTGTTACAAGAAAGGTGGCCAAAGGACCCTCTGAGTCAGAGATCAGTTTGATCCAGAATCAGGAGGGAGGGATCACCGGCATTGATTTCCAGTGATGCCAGTCAAAATGCCACCATTCAGTAGCAAATGAACGAAATCCTCGTCGTTCCATCGCCTTGAGCAATCGTTGAGCATTGGCGGCTCGGTCTGCGAGAACTCCATCAGCATTGACATGGGCGGACTTGGAGAAATCGTCGTAATCCGTGGGCATGCGCAAGGGCTTCCCTTGCTGATTAACCAGAGTCACATCCACTGAGGCGCCTCGGGTATGTCGGCCTGCATTCACTGAAGGGTCCGAAACGTAGCGAGGATCTTGAATCTCATCCCACATCAACTGCTGTACAGCGAGAGGGCGATGAGCATCCCAAACCTTCAATCCAAGCCCTTCCTTGGAGAGATCTTGTTGGACTTTCTGCAAGGCCAGGGCCACTGGACAGCGCAGCTGAGGATCAACCTTGGAATAAAGGGTACGTCCTAAAAAATTGTTTGAACTGGCGTAGCGAATTTCAAACAATGGCCTGGGTGAAATTCTATTGAGAGATACGAGCTCTAGACCGCTGCATTGAAGTGGCACCTCGGCACGACTAGGGAATGGATAAAACGGAAGACTGAGGAAGAGACCAATGAAGAATCTCTGAAAAACCTGGGCAGGCTTTATTGATTCACTGCTACTAGAAAAGATAAAATCGAAATAAGCCATCGTGGTTCAAGTGATGTCTGTTGATTGAAAGTTCCACATGGCCTCGGCCTCTTGCCACAACTCCCAAGAGTGCCGTGAGCCACCCACCAAAACGACTTGGCCAGCAAAACCAGCTGGAGAAGGTTGATAGAGATCGGTTAAATCCTGAACAGACTCACCATCTCTTGTGAGGATCTCGGTGACTCGCTTTCCCATCCGCTTGGAAAGATCCTGCCGGAACTCATCAAGAGTCATGGGAGTCTTTGATCATGAGGAACAAAAGGAATGGAGTCTTGGGAAAGGCAATGTAGCGGCATGTGATCGCCTGCGTCTGGATCGATACAGCTTTTCAGGTGTTGGTTGATGTAGTACAGGGTAATGATTGCGCTAAAACAGTGGTAAGAGCTGTATCCACACTGAGAGTTCTCGTCCCAAGATGGATAGGTTGAGCAGTTTGTGAAACGGCTAATTCAATCTCAAATGGTACAAAACCACCTTCAGGTCCGATCATGACGACAGCAGGTTTTGATGAGAGAGCAAAGGCTGCTTCCTTTGCATTGATGTCTGTAATCCAACAGTTTCGTGATCCGCAAACCGATGACAATTGATCTTCTATAAAGGGGCGAAAACGCTTATGTAAGTGCACATTGGTGATGATTGTATCCTTCGATCGCTCCATTCCAGCAAGAAGCGCATTATGGATTTTATCTGGTTTCAATAAAGGACTTTGCCAATAACTTTTTTCGACTCTTGCACTGTTAATCAAATGTAGGTTATTGACACCATATTCAGCAACTGTCCGAAAAATTCGGCGCAGCATCTTTGGACGTGGTAAGGCAAGAATAATATCAAATGTATGTCGTGGAGGATACGGCTCTGTAAGACTGACGCGCAGAACGACTGCCTCTGGGTGCATGGATATAACAATTCCCTTCCCGCATTGACCCCCCAGTATTCCAACGTGTAATGATTGACCAATCGTTGGTTTTAAGATCTTTAATATATGAGTGAGGCGATAGTCGCGAATGATAACTTCATTTGAATCACCAATAAAGTCTTGATGATTGAGATGAATAATATTCATAAGGAGTCAAGAGCTGAGTGGATTCTTGGCAACTCTGAACTAGCTAATCATAATCGCGTAAGCCCGAAGCAGCCTCAAGAGAAAGGTGCGCTGCAGGGAAGCTCAGAATGAAATTTGGAAATTGACAACGACCACAATGAGACGTTCCAAAATCACCCTATGGTGATCCAAGCGATATGGCAGTGCCAGGCGTGGGTTGTTGTGACAGCTAATGGGGTTTGATCCACGGCGATGGTCATCAGCGGCTGAGCCGCATCGACGTCAGACCGTTACCAGCAATGTCGATGCACTCTTGGCTGAAAATGACAGTCTGCGCAGGGAGGTGCTGCAACTGAAAAGGCAGCTTGATCAGTTGCGTCAGCGTCAGTGGAGACAACCCCAATCCAGACAACAGCAGTCACACCACTACCAGCGCACCCAAGAGGGCAGGCATGAGCAGGTAGAGAATCCTCCATCTGTTACCTCTGATCAAGTTGAGCATTGGGGAGAATCCCTTTCTAAACAACAGGGATGGAGTGCTCTTCGCCTGAGTGAACTTGAAAATCTGATCGATGTTTTAAATCGTTCAAGTTTTCATCCTCAGCTCAGTCTGGATCAACGATTGGACCGGTTGATGCCTGGTCTGGGAACAGATTTGTATGCTGCCATACGTAAGCCACTTACAAAAAAACGCTGTGCAGTGCTTGCCACGTTTGCGCTGTATGGCATCAGAGCCCGTGAGTGGCTGGAAGAAGAGCCACAAAGGGTGGTCTTAGAATTAAAAAATAGACAGTCAAGCTCCCGCAAAAATCGACGCACAAGGACAGATCAGAGGGCTTCTGATCGGCATGCTGAATCCAACGGGAGAAACGAGGCATCGTCGTGTCGCTCTGTCAGTGATGCACTCGAAGTATTAGGCCTCAAACGGGGCGCTTCGCAGGATCAGATAAAACAAACGTACCGCAAATTAGTCAAACAACATCACCCAGATATAGGTGGATCTGTTGAGGCATTTCGAAGAGTAAATGAAGCCTATCAGTTCCTTATAGTAAACACTTAAACGAAGCCAAGACCCCCAAGCTTTTACTGTGTGAATTGTTGGTGGCGAACATCGATCAACTGGGAATTTGATCCATAGGATGCACTGATCGTTTTCAATTGAAAATCAGATTCACGCCACAATGCACTAATGGTGAAGGCTTGATGGGCAGGAACTTTGCCTGGGCAACGTAAAACAATATTATCTGGAAAAAAATATTCGTGATCTTCGGCCGAATGGTTTAGATGAAATGAATCATGGAAAAAAGAGCGGCTCAAATCTAAATCGACCACATGGCTGGTTCCTTGCCAATTGGCTTCTACATTCCATTTTGGGACCAATTGAATAGAGTCACACCAAGGAGAAGCACCAAAATTGCTTCGATGTTCGCGAATACAAGCAACCCTTTGCAGTTCTCCACTGGTGTCGTAGAGCATACCGACACTGAGTCGTAGATTCTTGCTTGCAAGAAACAGTTCAATGGGAAAATATTGTTCTGCTTCACAGCGAGGAACGAGCCATGCTGCACTTCCATTCGCAAAGGCTAAACCCCTCATGTAGTCACTAGCAGGATGCATAAAGCCATCATCCCTGCAATGATCCTGAATATTATAATTCCATTTTTTTTCTATAATTTGCTCATCATGATAAAAGTATTGATTGTGTTGATGAATGATACTTCTTTCTGTATTTGATACAAATTTTCGCGTGCTCAAAAAATTCTCCGATACCTCACCTAGTGGGTTATAACGCACCCATCGCCCATCCCAAGAGCCCAGGTGAAAATTCCAAAAGGCATCCCAGTTTTGATGAGCAGCTGTTCGCACTTGATCAATCATTTGTTGATATCAATGAAGAACCAATCAATAATTCTAGAAATGAAAAGATAACCATACGAGTGACCATCCTTAGAGTGAAGCTGGGCCATCCAGCGCCAGAAATCATGAACAGAGACCAAAATCGGCCAATATGTCCATTATGAGCAAGCAGCTTCTTTAAATCGATGATTTGGACCTATTCCTTTTGTCTCGTAGCCGGCGGCGTTTTGATTGCCCTGTCTCTTGATAACGATGGTGACGGGTTCGATGGCGACGGTTTAGGTGGAAACCTAAGCCTGTTGTTCAGCACTCCATTTTGGTCATTTGGTCTTTGTGGCTTTGGATTATGCGGATTGCTGATGTCAATCCTCAGCCCAGTCGACAATGGACTGGCGTCCTTGCTGGTGGCTGCTGCAATGGGCGTTGGGATGGGATGGGGTGCATCCCATATTTTGCGCTTGATGAGCCGTCGAGAAGCTGACACCCTGATCCGCAATGACGACTTAATCGGTCAACAAGGTCTGGTGACATTGACTGTTGACACCAAGGAACGGGGCTTCGTCGAATTGCGGGTGCGCGGAAGTTTGATTCGTCGGCCTGCCCTTAGCAATGCAGGCACGCTGGCAGAAGGCACCTGCGTTGTGGTCGTCGCAAGTGACGAGCACACTCTGCGCGTCGATCGCCTGTGATGGCTGTGGGCAATTTCAAAATCCAGAGCTAAGCCAAGGTCAGCGACCTAAGGCCCATGTCTATACGACTGCTCAGCGAGCAGCCCGCTCCATCGGTCGGTTTTCTTTCCAGAGATCAAAACAACACCATCGCAGGGGGGGTGGGCGTCGTTGTCGTCAGTCTTGTGGGGCTAACGCTGCTCAGCCGATGGATGATTCGGATCTGTCGCCCGAATGAAATGTTGGTGGTAACAGGATCACGCTCGAATCAGGGAAGTCAGGGCTTAAAGGGATACCGCGTGGTGGCCAATGGCGGCTGGACATTTGTGAAACCGGTTCTCGAGACAGCAAGGCGTATGGATGTCACGCTGCTACCCGTCTTAGTAGAGGTTAAAAATGCGTATTCAAATGGAGGGACACCGCTCAATATTCAAGCGATTGCGAATGTGAAGGTGAGCACCGATCCAGATGTGCGAAATAATGCAATTGAACGTTTTTTAGGTCGTGATCCACGTGAAATTATTCAAGTAGCACAAGAAAATCTAGAAGGAAATCTGCGAAGTGTTCTTGCCCAGCTCACTCCCGAGGAAGTCAATGAAGACCGTCTTCGGTTCGCTGAGCAAATCGCCAAGGATGTGGGAGATGATTTAAGGCGTCTGGGACTTCAACTAGATACGTTAAAGATTCAAAGTGTTTCTGATGACGTTGATTATCTCAACTCAATCAGTCGACGAAGGGTGGCTCAGATCGTTCGTGACGCAGAAATTGCTGAAGCTGAGGCGATCGGGCAAGCCGAACGCATCGAAGCGGAAATGGAGGAAAAAGCCGAGGTGGTGAGTACCGACGCACAAACCGTTGTGCTTGAAAAAGATAATGGAGTGCGGACCAAAGTGGCTCTTATGGAAAAGAAGGCCCGATCTGAGGAGCAACGTACAGAAGCAGCAGAGTTGGAGGCAAGAGCGATAGCCGAACAGAAATTGCAAAAGGTACGAGCTGATCTTGAGCGCTTGCGGTTACAAGCTGAAAAAGTACTTCCAGCTCAAGCCAACCAAAAAGCAAAGGAGCTGAGAGCTCGAGGAATGGCTGCCGCAACAGCTGAAGATGTGAAAGCAAGCGCCCTCGTGAATGACTTGCTGACAGAGGTATGGGAAGAAGCCGGCAGCACTGCTGAACTTGTCTTTTTGCTCCAGCAAATTGAAATGGTTCTGGACCATGCCACGCGTCTACCAGGACGGCTTCATTTGAAGAGAATTACAACGTTGGATGGAAATGACGCATCCAGTCTTGCAAGCCTTGTAGCTCTCAATCACGTTGTCGTACGTCAGTTCTTTGATCAAGTCAAAGAAATCTTCGGCATTGATCTTATCGACACTCTTTCCAACAGAGGTAATCAGTAATGTTTGTTTCTATTCTTCTAACAGGAGGAGCGGGCTTATTGGCCTTCGTACTGCTCCTTAAAAAGTTGTACTACATCTGTCAACCGAGTGAAGCTTTGATTTTTGCTGGTCTTAAACGAACAACTGGAGCAGGGCAAACAGTAGGTTATCGAACCGTCCGTGGTGGAAGTGCCTTACGAATTCCATTGCTTGAAGAAGTCATGCGATTGGATTTGAGCAATATGATTATTGACTTACAAGTTGAGAATGCATATTCACGTGGAGGTATTCCTCTAAATGTTTCTGGCGTTGCAAATATAAAGATTTCAGGGGACGAACCTGGAATCCATAATGCTATTGAACGTTTAATTGGAAAAACTCAGGAAGAGATCCGTCATATAGCAAAAGAAACACTTGAAGGTAATTTAAGGGGTGTTATGGCTAGTTTGACACCAGAACAATTAAACGAAGATAAGGTAACGTTTGCGCGAACGCTTCTAGAAGAGGCTGAAGATGATCTTCAAAAATTAGGCTTAGTTCTAGATACATTACAGATACAAAATATATCAGATGATGTTTTATATTTAGATTCAATTGGTAGGAAGCAGCTGGTTGAATTAAAACGTGATTCGCGAATTGCTGAAGCAGAAGCGAAATCACAATCAGCAGTCAAGCGTGCAGAGAATGAACGGATCACGGCTTTACGCCGTCTCGATAAAGACCTCGCTGTTGCAACGGCAAATGCCAATAAAAGGGTACAAGATGCCCTAACAAGACGAGAGGCATTGGTTGCCGAGGAAGAAGCACGGATTGGTGCAGAGTTGGCTAGGGCGGAGGCTGAACTCCCAGTACAAGAACAACGGATTAAACAAGTGATCCAACAACTTGAAGCAGATGTGATTGCACCTGCAGAGTCAGAATGTCAAACAATGATGGCGGAAGCAAAGGGAGAAGCAGCAACGATTATTGAGCAAGGGCGCTCACAGGCAGAAGGACTAAGAGATCTTGTTGAATCCCTCAAGCGTTCTGGAGATGATGCCAAGAGATTATTTCTTCTCCAAAAGCTTGAACCACTTCTGACAATGTTGAGTGATACTGTACAACCGATAGAAGTAGAAGAGGTGAATCTTATTGGTGAACGTCAGGGGCAAACGAATCTTTCTATTGCCACTCTGTTAAAACAGCTCCAGGTGAGCACAGGTTTTCGTTTACCAGATTCATCAACTCAACAAGAGACTGATCATACAATTGAATAAAAGACTTGATAATAAAGGATTATGATTTTCTATTTAATTTCTCCCATGCATCGCTATGTCGAAAAGCTGGCCAAGCTACAAAGTAATAGATAAATAGAGGAAACAGTGAATATTCAGGATGCACGTATGAACCATATAGCAACCAATACCCACCTACGGCAATAGGAAGAGCAATGAGTCTAGGACCATTTCCATAATCATCCTCTGCCCAACGTGCACTTAATGCTTTTCCAACAATCCAAGGAGATAATACAAGTAAAAACGTCCAATGAAGTATTAAACGGTAGAAATTAAAAAAAGGCTTGAAGAATGATGAGGCAATGACAAATACAATTAAGTACGGAAAGATCACAGGATGAATGTAGCGGTATAGCCATAATACCCCGACAAAGCTCTTGCTACAAACATTAAAAACAACAACAACAAGCAGTCAAGTATACAAACCTTATGTGTGAATAGTCTAACATTTGAACATGATTAGATGATATGCCTTATGATTGGTGTTAGAAACATTTTTGTATTAATCAAATCGTTCCCTGTCGTAGATTTTGACTTTAAGTCAGCATCCATGAATACGAGAAGATTTACCTCTTTAGTTTAGTCCAATCATTTTCAGACATTTTTCTCTCAATCATTTTTGCAGCTACTGTCATGTCAGGTTCATGGAAAGATATTGAACAGCACTGGATCAAACTTCGTGATCAGTCATCATTTGATTTGAATATTCCATGTGTCGCCATCAATAAAGATGGTGATTTGTATGAAACTACACTTTGGGGACTGACCAATCATATAGACATTCCATTAATGTTGTCTAAGCAATTGTTGTTCAGTTATTTGGAACTTGTCATTACGCGAGGAGAAGAAGCGGCACAGACTGAAATCAAGCAGCTAAGCGCTATTGAAGTACATACTTTTTTTGATGAGCTGCAAAAGTTTAATAATCGTTCCCATTCTGAGAAATTTTGTACCGTAAATGATGTCATCAAAGCAATTGACATTGCCCAGGATGGTTACAATAAAAACCCACGTAAGATGCTAATTGTCCAATTGGGTGAATTAAGAGCTGATTTGCTATTGGCGTCGCCACCTTCCAATGATGGTAGAAACTGACTAATTCAAAAAAGATACTTTAACTATATACAGCTATTAAGTCTTATCAATCATAAGATATAATTCAAGGAGACAATTTCGGACAATATACTGCAAAGATTGAAGCCAATCATAAATGCATAAATGGAACCTGACGTATTTGGATATATAGCGGCAACGCTTACAACAGTTAGCTTCTTCCCTCAAGCACTCAAGACCCTTAAAAGTAGGGATACTCGCGCCATCTCATTACGCATGTACCTGCTGTTTACAGCAGGAGTGGCTTTCTGGTCACTTTATGGTTGGATGGTGAAAGATGGACCTGTACTCATCGCCAACCTGATCACTTTAATACCGGCAGTCATTGTTCTTGGTATTAAACTTTCAAGCTTCAGAAAATAAACATCAAGCAGACAAAGCTTAATGATGATCACAACATAGTATTGAATGTAAATATACTAAAACAATTAGTCCAACGAATGCTGTCTTGAAATAATAATAGCAAAAATTCAGCTATAAACAGGAGACGCTACCAGATCAGATGATACATCTAATGTTTCGTATGCAGTGAAATAGAAGGACCATGCACTGATTAATGTATGGAATGTCTCGAGAGCTCGATCCTGCTCAACAGATCCCGGTTTGGTATATTTAAAATCCATAAAAAGCTTGTCAGCAAACGCTTGCTGCTTTTTGCAGAGTTTGTCAATGGTCATAGCTGCTGACTCAAATAAAGCGAAGGTAGGAAACGAAGTCATTGGAGCACTGTTGCCACGACCGATAGGTTGTGAATCAAAGAACTCGCAAGTAATGTTGCGGAATGTAAAGATTCTACAAGAAGGTCGGCACCTCTGTGAACAAAAGTTTTTTATTGACTTCATGACGGTTTTTTTCTCCTGGTCACTCGTGGTTGAATGTGTCTCTGCAAGCACTAACTGACGCTTCAATCGATATTGATGACTTTTTCGTTTGTCTCAGATAGACACTTCCGAAAGCTCGATATCCAATCTTAATGATGAATTTCAACGATACCAAAGAGAATGATCTTGGGAGATGAATAATTTCAGTTTAGTTCAATTGTGCTTGGATAAAATTGCCATCCCTGCATTACCAATTCATCTCTTTTGTTATTCTTGAACTAAAATAAGAATAAACTATTGTTGATTAGATGCAGTTTTTCCTTGCAAATACTACTGCGGATTAATTACCAAGCTCAACTGCTTTGTCCCAATCTGTACATGCAGTATTTAAATCACCAGACATATCCATTGCAACGCCATGATTGAAAAAGGCTTGTCCATTCTCTGGATCAAGTGAAATGACCATTTCTAAGTCATTGATCGCTCCCTCAAGATCGCCAACTCTTGCTTTGGCAATCCCTCGATTAGAAAGAGTAGAGTTGTTTTGTGGATCTAGTTCCAGTGATCTTGTGTAGTCAATGATGGACCCACTAAAATCTCCTCTCTTTGCTTTTGAAACCCCACGATAATCATAGGCAGTGGCATCATAAGGGTTAGACTTTATTTCATCAGTAAATGCATTGATCGCACCTGTGTAATCTCCAATCCGAAGTTTTTCTAATCCAAGGTCTAGGTTTGAATCAGCATTAGCGGCAAAGGGAGATGTAAGTAAAATCATCAAACTGATTACAATCGTTAGAAAGGCAGAACACAATTTCATTGGCTTCAATCGGATTTCCTAATTCTACATAGACATTCAGAAGAAAACCACTGCTGGTCCCTACGGTTAATCTTAGAGAAGATATATCTATCGAGAATAATATATAGTACTAAAACATTATACAAGAATCTTATTTCTACTTTTCTTTAAACTAACGAATCCAATCTTCAACAGACCTGTCTGTTCTTTTCAGTAAAACAAAGCATGTTCCAGCATTTCCACGACATATTCGCATTGAGTCGTTAAGTGCCGTAATGTCAAGCCAGGCAGGAAATGTTTGGTTTATGGCGGTTAGTAATGTTGGTCTCCATCCATTACCAAAAGAGGGGCCTAACCATCCCCCTTTTTTGAATTTTACACCAACCTGATTTAATCCATTAACGGATAGTTCGGCTTCCACTGCAATACCTGCCAGGAGTCCAAGGGGGCCAGTCAAACGGAGCACATTCAAACCTTTCTGTTGGACTGGGTCAAGGATCTGTAGATTTTCTAGCCATCGCGCCTGCTTAAGCCATGGTTGCGTTGAACTACTCCATCTCAATTCCCATACACCTCTCAATAAGGCTATGTCGTTTGATAGATCAACTTTCGCTAATGCCTCAATGTCCTTAATCAATAATGGTATGGTTGGATCCTTAGGATTTAATGCAAGGCGTTCAAGGAGCTCTTCTTGGCAATTCATTAGATTAACTCTGGATGATTAGGGTCCCCTTTAAATGGACCTATGGTCCAGCTTGTAATCCACCCACCATAAAAGGAACCTGGTTGGGGTTTTACCGCCTCACCTTCTAGAAAGCATTCATCAACTCTTTGAGGGTAAAGACTAATCCAATCCGCCAGCATTGCATAACGGTCCGTTGGGGTTGGATAACTCCAGGCAGCTCGCACTCTTCGAGCACTCCCATCTGTTTTGCTTAGGGACCAATAGTTTGCTACTCCTTTCCATTCACAATAGGATGCTGGTCCTGAGGTCTGATGAAGAGTGCCGCTTGTAAATGCACTCTGATGAAGATAAATGGTAGGTGGATGGAACGTTTCACAAATTCGAATGTAGCGTGCGTCCTCGGCTATCGTTTCATTTCCAACAATGACTGAAACCGCACCATTGATCATTTCAATCTTAGGGGGCCTTGGATAGTTTGAGACTATTTCTTTTGAATGCATAAAATCTTTAATGCCTTTAAGCTCACGTTATTCTAATGGTTTAAGAGGTTGGGTAGACTAATGGCATGGTATTTAGCCAAGAACAATGATTGTGGAGACAGTTTATTCTGTCACTTGCTTCAAGTACGAACACTCTACTATTGCTTATGGCTTGAAATTGTATCAGCATAAATATTCCGCTAGGGATTAGTATTCATGCTTTAATGCATCTTGTTGCATCCTCGAAACTCTATCGACAATACTTTCATTGCTTAACCTAGATCTTAGGCGCTCAACCAAGAGTGGAAATGCTAATGGACCCGGTCTTGGTATGCGGCTATGAACAATGCTCCCGGTGCGCATTCGCGATAACGCCTTTACTAACCTCGGCATTTCAAGTTGATCTTGAAGGACTTCACGTCTAGCTTGCAATAGCAACAAGTTATCTGGTTCATGCCTATTAAATACATCCCACAGTAGAGAACTACTAATTTGTAATTGACCACTCGTTTTATTTTTTCCTGGATACCCTTGTACCATTAGTCCAGAAATTTGAGCAATACTCCGAAACCTCCTTTTACATAATTCTGATAGGTTTAACGCATTTTCTAAATCTCTTTCTAACTCACTATCTTCAAGTAGATATTCTAGATTCTCCTCTAGTAAAAACTCCAACGGATAATAGCGTGGTGCCAACAGCTCAAATCCATAGTCATTAATTGAAACGGTGATTGTTGATCTCTTTTTAGTTGCGAGCCTTGATGCCCATAAAAATCCGAGACCTTCATGTACAAAGCGTCCCTCAAATGGATAGACGAATAAATGTTGACCCTCTCTCGTAAGGCATGTTTCTATTAGAAGTTCATTTTTGTTCGGAACAACTGATAATTCCATTTGCCGTTCAATCAGAGGTTTTAGAGCTTGTAATTCTGGAGTATCTAAAATAAATTTAGAAGCTTGCCCTAGTTCCTCTCTCAGTTGGGTTGTCAATAAATCTGATAAAGCCATCTGTCCTCCCACCCAAGCAGGCACTGTGTTGCTCTTGCGTTTAGTAGCTTTTACATAGGCTGTCATATCTTTGAACCTTATGAGTTCTAATTGACGCCCTGCAAAAAAGAACACATCCTTGGGCTTCAATTGGCTGATAAAATACTCTTCAACATGTCCTAAATATGCACCCCTACTGAATTTGACACGTACTGATGGGGCAGAGGTGATTGTTCCAATATTCAGTTTATGTAGTCGTGCAATGGACTGATTGTTAACAATATAATGATTTTGTTCAGCATCCCATTCGATTTTTCGATAGCGAGGATATGCATTTAAACAGACGCCTCCTTTTTCGAGAAACAATAGGCACCATTTCCATTCATCATCGGTAAGGCTTGCAAATGTTGCTGTCTTACGAATGGCCTCTAAGGTTTCTGTAGTCTTTAACCCTGGTCCACAAGCCAAGGTTGTAAGGTGTTGAAGTAATACATCGAGTGGTTTTTCTGGAGATTTTCTATGTTCAATAATGTTGTTTTGTAATCCACGTCTTAATGCACTTAGTTCAAGGAGTTCTAGGGCATTTGTAGGCATGAATAGTACATCTGAGGTACCACCAGGAGTATGAGCAGAACGACCAGCACGTTGTAGTAAACGAGCAATATTTTTAGGACTTCCAATTTGAACAACTTGCTCTACTGGTTGAAAATCAATACCTAAATCCAATGAACTTGTACAGACAACCCATTTTAATCGTCCATCTTTCATATTATCTTCAATGGCTTCTCTCTCTGATCGATCGATTGCACTGTGATGAAGAGCCAATAAACCCTCCATTTCAGGACAAGCAAAGCGCAGGCATTGATGCCAGCGTTCAGATTGATTGCGTGTATTCGTAAATAATAGGGTGCTTCTTCCTGGATCTAGTTTGGCAACTAATTCTTCATACATACGGAGTCCAAGATGGCCTGCCCATGGAAACCCATCAATTGTGTCCGGGATAATGCTTCGAATTGTGGTTGAACGAGGCTTGGCACTATTAATATGAATGCATCTTTCATGTAAACCTAATGCATGTTTAGCTGCTTCATCAGGATTCCCAACTGTTGCGCTTAAAGCCCACGTTTGTAATGACGGATTCAGTGTTCTTAGCCAGCTCAGGCACAATTCAGTTTGACTCCCTCGTTTACTACCCATGAGTTCATGCCATTCGTCCAGAACCACTGTTTCAAGATTTTTGAATAGATCCAAAACTTTTTGGTTTCCGATCAATACACTTAGTGATTCAGGGGTTGTTATCAGAATTTCGGGAGGATTTTTTAATTGCTTAGTTCTTTCTGCGCTTTTGGTATCTCCATTTCTAGTTCCTACACGTATAGGCCAGTTCATTTCTGAAATTGGCAAATGAATAGACACAGCCAAATCGCGACTTAAAGCCCTTAATGGAGTGATGTACAACAGCCGAACCCCCCTTTTAGAGCTTTTCTCTGCAAGAATCTTTGCTATGGGGCCGAGCACTGCTGCGTAGGTTTTTCCTGATCCAGTAGGGACTTGTATCAGGCCACTGGCTCCCTCAAGAGATGCTTTCCATGTTTGTCTTTGAAACAATGCCGGTGTCCAACCTTGCTGTGCAAACCAAGCTTCGATTGGTTTAAGGGACTCCATCTGTTTAATGGCTATGACGATTAGTCTTGTCTATAGAAGTATCTATCATTCATTCTAGTTTCAATCAAGCATAAGGTGTGGTTGCGATTCAAATACGTGTAAACTAGACAATAATATGAATAGGAATGCACAAGAATGAATCTTTAAGCGTGACAATTATTCAACTTAATTAATCTTTTCTACAAAAAGCTTGAGCTCTCTCAATGCAGTCAGCATCGTCAATTGATTTATCAGTTCGCCATCGATGGATTCGAGGAAATCGTACAGCTAGTCCACATTTATGTCGCTTCGATTCCAATACCCCTTCAAATGCAATTTCAAAGACTTGTTTTTCTTCCACTACTCGTGTAGGTCCAAACCGGTCTTTCGTATGAGTTCGAATCCATCGATCCAATGCCAATATTTCGTTATTATCAAGACCAGAATGTGCCTTAGCAAAGGTAACTAATTTTCGCGCTTCTCCGCTCATTTCAGATTTATCCCACAATGCAAAGGTATAGTCTGTGAATAAATTAGCACGTTTTCCTGTCCCAGCCTGGGCATAGATTAATACAGCATCCAGTGTCATCGGTTCATGTTTATATTTCCACCAACTTCCTTTCTTACGGCCAGATAAATAGGGCGAATTAAGTTTCTTAATCATTAGCCCCTCTGCCCCTTCCTGTCCAGCTTGCTGTCTGAGTTCATCCAATTGATTCCAGCTATGAATGTCTTTGCTTTCGCTAATCATTAATGCATCATTGTTGAGTTGCTTGCTTAACATATCTAGCATACTTACCCTGTTGGTTAGTTCATTACTTCGTAAATCAATCGTGTTGAATTCTAGAAGATCATAAGCAAGAAATTTAGCGGGGTATTCACTAAGAAGTGATTTGCTCACCGTCTTCCTGCCAAGACGTTTCTGTAATGAGCCAAAAGTCATTGGTTTACCTTCACCCTCTCTCCAACAAATGATTTCTCCATCCAACACCGTGCCTAATGGTAATTTGTCGGCCATTTTGATTATTTCAGGAAATGCAGAGTTGATTAATTCTTCACCTCTACTCCATAGATATGATCCTGATTCTCTACGGATCAATTGACCACGTATTCCATCCCATTTACATTCCAACCTCCAATCATCAACCGCAGTCTCCTTTATTTTAATGAGTTGAACTGGACTTGCCAGGTAAAATGGATAGGGAATGGCTCCACGATCACCTTGATTTAATTCCTGTGGTTTTGTGAGTTGCTCGAACCATTCTTTTGTAACTTCAATTGTTTGCATGAGTCGTTCAATAATAATGCTTTCGTTCAGTTCATACGCTTGTGCAATGCTTTTGACGACAATTCCCTTTGATACTCCAATCCTAAATCCACCTGTAATTAGGTTATTGATTAAATAATGACCCTTCTCTGGGGTTTTTTGCCACAGCATAATCATCACATCATTTTGCTGCCTATCAGGTAAATCTTTTATTACTGGTAAAACTTTTTCCATCCACCAATGAAGTGGTTTGTTGTGGTCTACATGTAGTAGTTGCACAAAATCGCTATTGTTACAGGGTTCTGCAGACGTATTTGCAATTTCATCCCTTATTTGAGGCCAAAGTAAGCTTATTGTTTCTGCAGAATCGCCTACTTGTGCAAAGCAATCATCGAATAACCATGATGGCATCTTTGTTCTTGTTTGGAGGATGTCTCTGAGTTTCCTGCCAGTAATCAGTCTTCTTTGCCGATTTCCTATTAATAAGCTAATCGTCCAGCTGCCATCCCTTGGATCAATATCTTTAATGAAATCTGCAATAGTTTGAATTTTTTTATTGGTTCCATTGCATTGATCTAATTGTGCAATAAGGTCGCCAAATTGTTTTAAGCTAGTTGGTTTCACGACAGATCTCTTGGCTCAATCTTTCAAGAGGATCGGCCTTGATTCCTTCTATTTCTCGCAAGTATTTTGCGACAACATCATCTTGTCCATGGGTGACATACACTTGTTTCGCTTCACTCTCTTTAATTGTTTTCAATAAACCGTTCCAATCAGCATGATCACTTAAAACAAATCCCCGTTCATATCCCTTTCTTCGGCGAGCTCCCCTCACAGTCATCCATCCGGAGGCGAATGCTGTTTGCGGCTCCTTAAATCGTCGCATCCATGCCGAGCGATAGGCCGAGGGTGGAGCGATGATCAGTCTTCCCTTCAGAGGATCTTTACGGTCAAGTTCACTCACTGGTCTCGTTTGAACCATGTCGACCCCCGCTTCTTGGTAGTGCTTCGTAATTGTTTGAACGGCCCCATGCAGGAGCACTTCATCCTCTACACCGATACCTTTGAGTTCTGCTAGCACCCTCTGAGCCTTACCAAAGGCATAGCAAAACAACAACGATGGACGTTCGTTAGACGCAGTCCACCATGCATGGATGTTTTTTGCGACGTCTTGACCTGACTCCCACCGATAGATCGGCAATCCGAACGTGGATTCAGTGATCATCACGTCGCATTTAACGCTTTCAAAGGGTTCGCAACTTGGATCATGACAACGTTTGTAGTCACCCGTTACAAGCCAAACCTCTCCCTCCACCTCAATGCGAATCTGAGCACTTCCTAGGACATGACCCGCACTATGAAACGAAAGTGTTGCTTGACCAAGTGTGAATTCTTCTCCATAGGTGACTGAGTGGAGTTTGATGTCTTGTCCAAGACGTTGTCGCAGCACACCTGCTGATTGACCAATCGCCCAATATTCTCGACTGCCTGCTCGGGCATGATCTGCATGAGCATGGGTGATCAATGCTCTTTCTACTGGCCAGCTTGGATCAATCCATGCATCAGCTGCTGGGCAATACAAACCCTGTTTGTGTCGTTGAAGCACCGGCATCCAAATATTTTGTCGTAGCAGAGCTCAAGATGTGAGCTTTGCACTTCCTTGCAAAACGTCTGTCTTTGGAAAAGGACCAGCCAACCCTTTGGTATCCGTGCTTTGACCTAACCCGGCTGATGGCTCGTCTGAAATTTGTGCACTACATGGCAACGTTCACATCGCTAATCAATTGCCATTCAATTGTCCATTTACGAGAAACTTCTGTTTGTCCGAAGGATTCACTTGCTCATTTCCAGCATGCGCTGAATAGGAGCTAAGGCCTTGATTCTTATGTCTTCATCCATCTCAATTTTTGGTTCGAGTGTATCCAAGCACTTCCATAGTTTTTCGAGCGTGTTCATGCGCATGTAGGGACATGTATTGCAGCTACATCCATCAAGACCAGGAACATCAATGAATTGTTTATTTGGTACCATTTTCTGCATTTGATGCATGATTCCGGGCTCTGTTAACACAATGAATGTTGATGCACTGCTGGTCTGTGCATGGGACAGAAGTTTGCTTGTTGAACCGATGTAATCGGCAAGATCTAGGAGATTTTCCATGCACTCTGGGTGTGCGATCACCTCACCATCTGGATATTTAAGCTTCAGTTTCAATAAAGCCTCTTCGCTAAATGTCTCATGAACAATGCAGCGACCCTGCCATAAAGTGAGTTCGCGTCCACTCTGTCGCTGGACCCATCGACCAAGATTTTGATCAGGAGCAAACAAAATTGGGATGTCTGTTGGAAGTTGATTAACAAGATCAACAGCATTGCTGCTGGTGCAAATTAAGTCACTTTGGGCTTTTACAGCTGCCGTACAGTTTATATAACTGACAACAAAATGCTCAGGATGATCAGCTCTAAATGCTTTAAATTCCTCGGCAGGGCAATCATCAGCAAGTGAGCATCCAGCTTCAATATCAGGCAATATCACAATCTTTTCTGGACTCAATATTTTTGCAGTCTCTGCCATGAAATGCACTCCGCAGAAAACAATTACATCTGCATCCGTGCTTGCTGCTTTGCGTGAAAGCTCTAATGAATCACCAATGAAATCAGCAATATCTTGTATTTCAGGCTCTTGGTAATAGTGCGCCAAAATGATGGCGTTGCGATCCTTGCGTAGTTGCTGGATCGCGCTGACGAAGTCATCGGGTGTGTCGCTCATGATCCTGACCCCTAGACCTGTCTCGGTGTTGATTTCGGACATTCTGGCCACATCGGGCAGGATGTTCAAAGCCTAGGCACCACTCCTGACCAGATTGCGCCTCGCCATAGCCGGTGACCTTCACGGTGATTGGACCTGTCATGACGAGCAGCTGCTCGATCAGCTGCGTCCTGATGCCTTGTTGTTCGTTGGCGATTTGAGTGATGGTGATTTGCGCTTAGTGAAAGCAATCACCCGCTTGAAGCTCCCCTGCGCTGTGATTCTTGGCAATCACGATCGCGGCAGAGACCGCAGCGGTGAACGGCTGCGTCAGCAGATTTCCATGTTGGGAGATCTTGATTGCTCCTGGAAGATGCGCAATTGGTCGTCTCCAGCCGTCGCCATTGTGGGCGCCCGTCCATGTAGTTCAGGAGGTGGTTTTCACCTTTCGGAAGCTGTTCAGAGCGTTTTCGGCCCTGTTTCGGAACAAGAGTCGGTCGATCGCATCGTCCAAGCGGCGACTGACGCACCCGACACTTGGCCCTTGGTGCTCTTAGCCCATAGCGGTCCAACCGGTCTTGGATCCGATGCGTCCAGCATCTGTGGTCGGGATTGGAAGCATCCCCACATTGACTGGGGTGATCGCGATCTTGCGATCGCTGTTGAAACCATGCGCCGTCGTCGTGGTGCTGATCTTGTGGTGTTCGGGCACATGCACCACAGCCTTCGTGGTGGGAAGGGAGAACGTTTGACGTTCCATCGCGATCGCTATGGCACCGCCTATGTCAATGCCGCTTGCGTCCCACGTTCTGGATCAGACGAAGCAGGACAGACCTTGATTCATTTCACCTGGGTTGAATTTGAGGGGCGTCATCTCAGCCTTGTGAGTCATCGCTGGTTCCATCCCAATGGAACGCTTGCCTACGAGCAAACGTTGTTGCGGCAACCCAGTGAAAGCGCATCGTCATGCTGATCTATTTGTGCTTAAGCAGCCATGGGTTTGGTCATGCTGCGCGCCAGGCAACTGTTTTAAGTGCCTTACACCGGCTTCAGCCGTCCTGGAGGCTCGTCGTTAGCTCTCGGGTCTCAGCAGAGTTTCTCAAGCTTGTCTGCGGGTCAATCCCCATTGAGCACCGCTTTGTCGGCTGGGATGTGGGAATGATCCAGGCCGATGCACTCGGAGTTGATGAGGAGAGAACCTTGGAGGCTCTCAAGGCTCTGGAGACGCAGCTCCCTCATCATCTTGATCAGGAGATGGCCTGGCTTACCGAGCAGAACACTCCAGTCCTGGTTGTTGCTGACATCCCACCGGCGGCAGCCGTTCTCGCTAAGCGACTCAACGCGCCGTTGGTTTGGATGGGTAATTTCGGTTGGGATGACATTTATGAACCCCTCGGTGGGATGTTTAGCGAGTATGCAGCTGCTGCAAAAGCGAACTATCAGCAGGGTGATCTGCTTTTGCGTTGTCCTTTTTCACTCCCAATGGAGTGGGGTTTAAGCGAACAGCAGCTAGGGGTCACCGTGTCACCCCTGCGCGATCTTCCTGAGCCATGGCGTCTTCACTTGGAACAGATTCAAGAGCCTCTGATCCTTGTTGGCTTTGGGGGCTTAGGTGTTGCCATCGACCCTGCCTTGTTTCGTCTCTGGCCCAATCATCATTTTCTGATGTCAGCCCCTGTGGCTCCTCACCTTTTTGCTGATTTTGAGGCGTTGGCCAATGTCACTCTTTTGCCTGAGAACGTGCGTCCTTTTGATGTGATGCCTTTTTGTGATCGGCTTTTGGGCAAGCCTGGTTACAGCACTTTTTGTGAGGCCCTCAGCCAAAACTTAGGGATGCACGTTGTGGAGCGCGATGGCTTCGCCGAAGCTTCCGTACTCATGGATGGCCTTCGCCTGTACGGACACCACAGAGTTCTCAGTCGTCATGCCTTGAACAAAGGGGAATGGGAGCTTGATCAAAAACTTGTCGATGCAGTCCGTCCGGTCGCTTCCAAACAAGGTGCTGAAGAGGCGGCCAACGCTTTGGCGATGGTGGCAACGAGCACTGTTTAGGACGGCTGATCACTGCAATTACTTTTTGTTATCTCAACCGAGACGCTCCACCCCTTCTGGCTTTGGCGCAATTTGGGTCCCATCTGAGTCTTGCCATGGCCTGAGGACATTTACCCATCTGGCACACCTGCTCTTGGGTCGCCTGGAACCGTTCGTCAAAGTTCTATCGATTGAGCCCTATGTGTTCAATCTCGTTGCTGTCTGATATCTAGAGCGCCGCCTCCTCTGCGGTTTGTTGATCTCCTCCCCCGGTCAATCTTTTTTGCCACTTATGACTTTCCTTGCGAAAAACGTCTGTCGTCTCCTTCCAGCGGCTCTCGCAAGTGTGGTCCCATTGTTGGTGTCGTCTCAGTCAGCTCAATCTGCTGTTGCTGCACTGCCCACGCTCCAAAGCTCACGTTCGGGACTGATTACTTCCACTGAAGAGTCTCAAACGAGTGCTCTGCCCTACATCATTACTCCAGAGCGTCGCGCCCTTCTGAATACGATCAGGTTCGCTGAAGGAACTTGGAAAAACGGACACGACGTGGGCTATCGCGTCATGTTTGGCGGCAGTTTGATGGGCTCGATGGATCGCCATCCCGATCGCGTCATTTATTCCTCTCGATACGCGAGTGCTGCGGCCGGTGCCTATCAGTTCATGCCCTTCACATGGGACCTGGTCAAGCGCAGCTTGGGGGTTAGGGGGTTTGGACCCGAAGTCCAAGACCAGGGCGCTCTGTTTCTCGTCCAAAGACGAAAGGCCTTACGCCTCACTGATGTTGGTGTGATGACTCCCTTGCTGGCGGCCAAGTTGGCCCCTGAGTGGGCTTCGTTCCCAACCCTTCGTGGCAGCAGCTACTACGGCCAGCCTGTGAAGCGTTTCGCCAATCTTCAATCGTTTTACAAGGTCAATCTGAGTCAGCTTCGTCAGATCAGGGATCAGCGTCAGCAAGCTCTTAGCGGAAAGTCGGGTAGCAAGGGACTCCAAGCCCCCGTGTGCACCGGTCCAAAGATTCTTTGTGGCATGCCCTGAACCGGGTCTTGATTGATCGGTCTGAATTAATCCTCAGACTCTTCGGCTAATTTCCGACCAACCGTTGCTTGGGCGATCAGATAAGCGCCCACCATGCCACCAACGAATCCCATGCCGTTTCGCACAAGCGGCAGTAGATCGCTGGTGCGTGTGACCACCGGTGCTATTCCAAACACACCAAATAACATCACCCAAAGAGGAGATAACAGAAGCACCCAAGCCCAGGCGACCCGTTCACCTTCCTTCCTTGGATAGGCAGCAAAACCTGCGATTAATCCACCGAGAACGGATGTAGCCAGGGTTAGGAGCCATTGTTCCTGTGGCAAGCCTGGAACAAACTGACAACCACCTCGATCCAGGCAAAGTTCTACCGCTCCGATCGTCGCCAAGAGCGAACCGTCCTCACCATTGTCTCGGACGTAATACTGATTTCCGTAGCGCGTTTGGAGTTCCACCCACCAGGTGCGGGGCATCAAGGCAAAAAACGCATCGCCCACGTTGAAATTGAGCAGATTTCCACCACGGGGATCTCCGACAATCAACAAACTTCGTTCATCAAGCCCCCAAAATTCTTTAACAGCGAGTCCAGGTGTTTTTTCATATTGGGTGAGAACACGCAGCTTCCAACCACTTCGTTCTTCAAAAGCATCCAGCGATGTTTCCAGTTCTTTGAGTTGATTGTCACTAAAGGCCCGAGCCAGATCAATCACCGGTGTTGGATGGTCGGGTAATAGCTCTGGGTTATCGATTGCCTGGGCCGGGCTTGCGACCAGGAGCATCAGACATAGGCTGAACAAAGGGAACAGAAATCGTTTGAAGCGCGGATGTGTTCCCATAGCTCTGTCGCATTACAGGCATTCTCCTCAATGACAGGCCCTGCTGCGCCCTGCCCCTTATGGCTTCAACAGCGTTTTGAACAGGTAGGAGGTTCCGTTCCCTTCTCCCAATTCATGGATTGGGCCTTGCATGACCCTGAGCATGGCGCCTACGGCAGTGGCCAACTGAAGATTGGAAAAGCAGGGGATTTTGTAACTTCAGCCACTCTGGGCCCTGATTTTGCAGCTTTGATGGGTGGCCAACTGGTCCAGTGGATTCGAACGCTCGCTCAAGACCACCCAACAGAAACCCTCTCGATCGTTGAAGTTGGCCCTGGCGAGGCGGAGATGAGCTGTGAACTGATCACCCATCTAGCCGAACAGCTTCCAGAGCTGAGGCATCGACTGGAGCTGGTTTTGGTGGAAGCCAATCCAGGAATGGAACAGCGTCAACGCAACCGCCTGGAGCAGCACCAGCGTTCTTGCAAACCCCAGCAACGGCTTTCACAACGCTGGGCGTCCATGTCCGATCTCAAGACCAAGCCGGTGATAGGGGTCTTAATTGCTCACGAGCTGCTCGATGCCCTTCCAGTGGAGCGCCTGGAAGTGATTGACGGTCAGCTTCGTCGGCAAACCGTTCAACTGCAACAAGACGACGATGGTGATCTTGGTTTGCACTGGAGCCATGAGCCCATTCCTCAGCCCCTTCAAGAACGCTTAAATGCAACGTTGGCAGCAGCGCAGATTGCTTTGCCTCCAGACAATGCTGAGGACGGGTGGACAACGGAATGGCATGACCAATGCGCCCGTTGGTTTGCTGAGGCGTCTGAGGCGTTGATCGCTGGCCATCTCCTCGTCGTCGACTACGCCTTAGAAGCGCATCGCTACTACTCCTCTCAGCGCAGCCAGGGGACCCTCATCGCCTATCGAAACCAAAGAGCCAGTGAAAACGTCTTGGCGGATGCAGGAAAGAACGACATCACGGCCCATCTCTGTCTTGAGACCCTCGTCCATCAAGCCACCAACAATGGTTGGTCCCTGGAGGGTCAATGCCGACAGGGTGAGGCCTTGCTCGCCTTAGGTCTGGCTGAGCGCTTCAGCAGTCTTCAACAGCTTCCTGGAAATCAACTCGCTGAGGGTCTGCAACGTCGAGAAGCGCTGCTGCGCCTTGTTGATCCTGCTTGCCTTGGAGAATTTCGCTGGCTGTCATTCCTGCGTATCAACCCATTGCTTCCCAATAAAAGAATGGGTGAGCGGAGCCAATTCCTTCAAGAGCCCTTAGGCCTCAACGCATCGAAGCCAGGCAAGCTCTGATTTCATCACTGCTGACGTCATCCACGATCGACACAGCGCCAATGCGGGAGGGCAACACAAAGCGAAGACGACCGTTGCGGACCTTCTTATCGCCCTGCAACGTGTTTAAAACCGAATCTGGATCAAGGTCAGGCCAGTCAATGGGCAATCCAGCACGTTCAATTAAACGCTTCTGCCGGTCAGCATCGGATTGGGGGAAAAACCCGCGCTGCACGGCGAGGGACGCCACTGCCACCATGCCAATCGCCACAGCTTCGCCATGGAGCCAGGTGCCATACCCAGTGAGTGTTTCAACCACATGTCCAAACGTGTGGCCGTAATTAAGGATGGCTCTCTGACCACCCTCTTTTTCATCGGCAGCAACAACGAGGGCTTTGGCTTGCGCAGAACGTTCGAGCAGCGTTTCCAGCAGCTCGGTCGTAATCGACTGAGGATTGTCAAAGCCGGAGGAGCGCTCGAGCAAGGCAAACAGGTCTGAATCTCCGATCACGCCGTATTTGATCACCTCCGCGAGACCGGCCCTAAATTCCCGCACGGGAAGCGTTTGCAGCGTGTCTGGATCAATCGCCACCAGTCGGGGCTGATGAAAGGCGCCAATCAAGTTCTTTCCGCCTGGATGATTCACACCAGTTTTTCCGCCAATGGCGGCATCCACCATCGCCAAAAGCGTTGTGGGAACTTGCACCACACCGATTCCACGCAGCCAGCAAGCGGCCGCAAACCCAGTCATGTCACCAACAACCCCACCACCCAAAGCGAGCATCAGCGACTGACGCTCTAATCCTTTCTCTTTGGCAGCATCAAGGATCGTCCTGAAGGTGTCCAAGGTTTTTTGCTCTTCACCAGCGGGAATCGTTAGCAAGCTGGCTTGAAATCCCGCCTTTTCAAGACTGGAAAGACAACGAGCTCCATAGGGCGTAGCAACATCTGGATTGCTAACCACCAGAATTTTGGTGTTGGGCCGAATCCCGATTCGAAGCAATTCAGCGCCGAGCTGATCCACACCGCCGCAGCGAATCACGACGTCGTAAGGATTCTGTTCGAGCGCAACGCTGAGACGTCTCACACCTGCCGCTGAGGTACTGGTCGGTTGGGATTGGGTCATGCCGCCCGCTGTGACGGACCTATTCTCCTTCAAACCATCTTGCGCTGGTGATGGCCCTGCCCTCAACGTCCAAACAGCGTTCCACGCTTATTGCTTGGGGGTTCTTAGCTCCTGCACTGATTCTCCTAAGCCTGTCCGTTTTGATTCCGGCAGTGATGGCGCTGGTGATCAGTTTCACGCAAACAGGTCTAGATGTCACCGAGCCCCTGAAATTCATCGGCTTAACCAATTTTCAGCGACTTCTTGGCGATCCAATGTTTTATCAGGTGCTCGGCACCACGTTGATTTATTTATTCGGAGTCGTTCCTCCCATTGTGATCGGCTCCTTAACGCTGGCGGTTCTTGTGAATCGAATCCTCCCAGGTGTGCACATCCTCCGCGCTGCTTTTTATACGCCGGTGTTGGTGTCGATCGTGGTGGCTGCCATTGCTTTTCGATGGCTCTATGCCGAAAACGGTCTCATCAACGGTTGGCTTGACGCCTTGTTTGGTCAAGGATTCATACCCATTGATTTTTTAACCAATCCCTTGTTGGCCCTTCCTTCCGTGATGCTCGTCACCCTCTGGAAGGGGTTGGGCTACTACATGGTGATTTTCCTGGGGGGACTTCAAGGCATCCCAAAGGAGCTGTATGAGGCCGCTGAGCTGGATGGAAGTGAAGGCTGGCGCAAGCACGTCGACATCACCCTTCCATTGCTACGGCCGTACGTCACCCTGGTGGCCGTGATCTCCGCCATTGCTGCAACCAAGGTGTTTGAAGAGGTGTTCCTCATGACCCAGGGAGGTCCTGCAGACTCCACAAGGACCCTGGTTTATTACGTCTATGACCAGGCCTTTGCAGAACTAGAAATCAGTTATGCCTGCACGGTTGGCCTAGCTCTGTTCTTACTGGTTTTGTTGTTAACAGCTATTCGACTTGCGTTCGGAGGAGAACGAAGCCTTATTTAGGTCTGCCATCGTTGCTAAAAGGAGAGAATGCAAAGCTTCACTCAGACCGAGCTGCAACGGATGCCCAGCGCTGACAACACAATTGGGGTAATCGGTGGCGGGCAACTGGCCCTCATGCTTGGTGAAGCTGCCCAAACACGGGGTTTGACGCTGGCCGTACAGGCGTCAAAAGCTGAAGACCCTGCTGCCTCCTTGGCGAAGGATTTAGTGATCGCTGGATCCACCGATGCCCGTGCAACGAGGGAGCTCTCCACGCACTGCCTAGGTATCACTTTCGAAAACGAATGGATCGCTGTCGACGCTCTGATGCCTCTCGAGCGACAGGGCGTGCAATTCACTCCCTCATTGGCGAGTTTGGTGCCGCTCGTTAATAAGTTGTCCCAGCGACGCCTTCTCGATGATCTTTTAATTCCAAGTCCAGATTGGATTTCATTGGCAGAACTCAATCCTGGATCGCCATCGTTGCCGAACGGATGGACTTTTCCTGTGATGGCCAAGGCTGCCTACGGCGGTTACGACGGCAAGGGCACACGGGTTGTGGAAGATCTCAACGGCTTGGCTCAGTTGCTTCGAAACGTCGATGCCAATGAGTGGTTAATCGAAGCCTGGGTTTCCTATGAGCAGGAGCTTGCCCTCGTCGTCAGCCGAGATGCAAAGGGGCGTATTCGCAGTCTTCCTTTGGCCGAAACGCATCAAAAAAATCAAGTATGCGACTGGGTGATTGCCCCCGCATCCGTGAGTCAAATCGTTGAGGCTACGGCCTACAACATTGCGGCCTCGCTACTCACAAAGCTCAGCTACGTGGGTGTGATGACCTTGGAGTTTTTCTATGGATCAGAAGGATTATTTGTCAATGAAATAGCGCCTCGGACGCATAATTCTGGTCATTTTTCAATTGAGGCTTGTTCCAGCAGTCAATTTGATCAACAACTGTGCATTGCAGCAGGGCTGGATGTTCCCAATCCAGAATTCATTGCCGATGGTTCCTTGATGGTCAATCTGCTTGGACTCGGCGCAGACCAGGCTGTGCCGCTTGAGGAACGCCTTTCAAAACTACGCTCCATCGAAGGCTTGCATCTGCATTGGTACGGAAAAAATGAAATCCCTGGACGCAAAGTGGGACATGTCACCACCCTGCTCAATGGCCGTACCGCTGATGAACGAGCAGAGAGAGGACAGCAAATGCTGCAACGCATTCGTGAAATCTGGCCTCTTCCTCTAAATTGGTCATGAACTGCTGTGTTGGTGACAGCCTTTCTCTAGTGCTCTGATCTGACTCTCTTTCGACATGGGGTGACTGTCGTGTTGGTGCCGTAAACCGGTCTTGTAACCGGAAACGAATCCTCTCGAAATCTTTCGCCTCTTCTGGTAACTCCAGGTCGAACACTGGGGCTCGCACGGCACAGCGGTTCACCAAAATTAGACCCATGTCACGATCAGGATCTTTGAGTCGTGATCGGACTGGTTGAAAGCGATATCAAATCAGCAAAGAGAGTCGCCTTCACATCACTTGAATGGCTTTGTATTTAGCTTGAACACAATCAGCAAAAAGCTTGCAGGCGGATTGTATTCAACTCAGGAATCAACAACCAGCAATTTATTTTGCACTCGTATATTGCACTTGAAATGGTCTTCTCCCTAGATCTCAGATCTCTCTAAGACAATGCCAACCGAAAACTCATACCCCAAAGTATTGATCCTTCTAGATTCGAAAATATACATAAAATACGATGACACGATACATCTTCAAGCGTAAATCTAAAGTCAACAGGCTGGCAACCATTCTTCCAGCTGCTCTTGTCATCCTTGGAACGGCCATTCTTTTAGAGAGCCTGGAAACAGAACAACCACCAACTAGTCGCTTGCAATATCATTCAGCATCTCTTACAAAGAGCAGTCTTTAAAGGACTCGGCTAGAGAATCGAAGACCTAGAACTGGCCAATCGATCGATTAAGTCTGATTTGTCCAAGCTTGTAATCACAAAGACCTCTTGAGCAGTCCGGCCACGGCGTGCCATCAGCTTGAAACCACCTCGGATCGGAACAGATGGTCTCAGCGTTAAGTCTTGGCACCGCCCCTTCACCCTTGCAATCACGCCTGGGGTAATGGTCTGGATCTGTGGGTCATTCGCCAACACCTTGAGCCAAGGGATCAAACCCTTCACGTAGGTGCTATGGGTGACAACAAGACGGCCCACTCCAGGTTCAAAAGTAAAGCTTGTTTAAGTTAGCCACTCTGGCTAAAGATCAGGTAAGCGTTCCTTGCGAGCCATGCTCCGATCTGTCGATTCCCTCAGAACTGAGATCTCAGGTCCTTTGACATCTCGAATGGGCCCTAAAACCAAGATCCTTACAGCAGAGGTCCATGGAGACGAAGTGCGCGGCCTGGCTCTTTGCCCTGGAAAAGTGATTCGGTATGTGTTTGCCGCTCAAACCCAACGTCTGCGCACAAAAGCCCTGTTATCCCTAACCCGCTCCACTCGCAAACCTGCCGCTTGATTTAACCGTCGATTTCGGCCATCAACACCATGTCGAGGCGTTGTGTGGTGGATTCTCGGAATTGACCGACGCTGAGCTGATTCAGCACAATCAAAGCGCTCGCCATCACCAGAATTTCAATCGAAAACACCAAGCCATAACCAGCCATTGGTCCAGCATTGGGAAGAAGCTGTCGACCAAGATCGAGCAACCCACCGCCGACAACCTTGCCAAAGCCCCGAGAGAGGGCTTGCGCTAAACCCCAAATGCCCACGAAGGTTCCTGCCATGGCGGGCAAGGTGAGATCCAGCATCAGGGTGAGTGCGCTGTTGGTGCCAACGCCTGCAGCTAAACCAAACAGCACCATCACCACAGGAAGAAGTCCGGATGCTTGCTGCCAGCCGCTGATTAACAACAGAAATAAGGAGCCCATCACCATCCAGCAACCCAGACGGGCAGTGGCCAACTTTCCGAGTTTTGGGGTGATAAACCAGCCAGCAACCAGTAAACCAACAAGGGTTCCTGATCCCCACCAAGCATTCAGCAAAGTGGTCTTAGACACAGGCATCCCGAACACTTCAGCACCAAAACTTTCCAGAATTGGATCCTGAAGAAAGAGTCCCATCGTGAATAAAACTAAGAATCCAAAGAAGATCACGATTTGTCGACTTGAAGTCACCACCTTCCAGGCATCCTGAAGTGTGATCAAATCCTGAACTGGACGAACAGTGCCAGACGTTATTGGTTTCTCTACTCCCCAGGTCGAAACAATGGCCAGCAGCATCACGATCGACGTAATCGCAATCATGAACTTCTGCAGCCAGCTCTGAAGAATCACGGGATCTGAAATGCCGTCGATCGAGCGGACAGCAAGACTGATAGCTATCGCTCCCACAATGATTCCCACCGTGAGCATCGCCCAAATCACACCGATGCAGCGCGGCCTTTGTTCTTCCGTTGTGCGGTCAATCACAAGGGCTAAATAGGAAGTACTTGCCATAGACGTCCCTAATCCGTAGAGAGCAAATAAGCCACAAAATGCTGCTATTCCTGCAGCGGCCACCAACGGGGATCCACTATCGAGGGCTTCCCTCACCATGAAACTGACGGGCACACTCAGAATCGCCAACAGACAGATGGCAATGGTTCCAAGCAGGACATAGGGCGTCCGATGTTTTCCCATTAAGGGATGGGAATCACTGAGATGTCCGAACAGCACCCGTGCTGGAGACACCAGTTGCTCAAATCCCAACCCTCCACCCGCCAGCAAGGCAGGAAAAGCCAACTCTGTGATCAGAATCCGATTGAAGGTCCCAGTGAACAACACCGCAAGGGTTCCAAGACAAGCCTGAAAGAGACTTAATCGCAACAGGGTTGGCCAACGGAGACCTTGAAAGTCGTTGAATTCAGTGGAAGCGGCCATGGGCACTAATTGCGTTCCAACGGAGCCATCGTGAGACCCTCGCTGCTGAGTTGTTGGTGGTAAAGCTCTGCGGGTTCAAGGGGGCCTGCCCACACTTCAGCAGACCCTTCACCATCGATTTGATGGGCAAGTGTCCAAGCCTTATCGCTATTCATCCCAGGGATGATTTTGCATAAACACTCAACCACGTGTTCAAACGTATTGACGTCATCGTTGAGAACGATGACTCTGGCATTGGGGTAGCGCAGGGTTGTGCGTTCCGGTTGAAGGACGCTTGCCGTTCCAGGGGTTGCCATAGTCATAAGAAGTAATGAATCAACCAGTCAGTTCCGAGGGGGAACCTAGGTAAACTCATGGCATTCAAGCGTTATTTCAATGCTGTTCACGATTGCCTGGGCATCACTGGCTGCTGTCTTCAGTTTCTCGATCGCGATGGTGGTCTGGGGCCGCAACGGTGATGGCACCCTGAATTTCTGAAGTGAACGAAGCACTGCAAGCTCCCATCGTCAGTCAGGGATTGGCGATGACCGCTGCGGTTCTGTTGGTCTTTGTCAGCGTGATAGTCGCTTACCTCTCCACCATCGAGTGGAAAGATCGTCGTCGCAGGCGTTCTCGTGACCGCAACTGACGCACTCCTGAAAATCTCCACATACCGATCCATCGTTCAGTCCCTACCCGTCACTGCATCGGGTTTAGGGACTGTTTTATTGGCAGGTTTGATGGGCGTGATTCTGAATCAGCCATCACGTCAAGACGATGGACCCCCTGCATCACTGGGCCGCATCTCAGGGGCGTTCAGTTTGATGCAGTCGTTTCATGGGGATTCAAAACGACCTGTCCCCAAGCTTTGGAACCAAAGACTGGGTCTCCTCCGTGCTGGCAACTTATGGAAGCGGCAAGGGCGGTCGATCTGGTGGCAGGGTTGGTCAGAAGACGGCGATGCCTATTTGATTCTTCCGGATCAACTGCTCGGCACTGATACGAAAAATCTACGCAAACACCAAGTGTCGGGATTGACGTTGCTTGGCTCCGATGAGCTGCATCGACAACAACTCATCCAAAGACTTGAACGCCAATCCGAGCTGCCTGCTCAACCGAAATCGCTTCAAAAACGCTGTATGCAGCAGCTTGCACAGACTCCAGCCGTGTTTTGGACCAGTGATGCTCTAGCTGCGATCAGCGGAACAACAGCTCCCTTGCTCCAGCAAGGAAGTCACGGCTGCCTTGCCCTTCGCCTTCATGGCAACACACTTCATTGGGGTGGCGTCGTTGGCGATCGCTCGATCGCACTTGCAGCAACCCAACCCAAACAGGGTTGGAATTTTTCAGTGTCTGATCGTCAAAAGCCACCTGACTTTGATAAGGCCAGCCTTCTTGAAGTGCATGGAGCCCGTGTTGATTTGATCCTGGGCACACTGTTGAGTCGCCAAATCATCCAAGAGCCCTTGGAATCTCAGTACGGAGTGAATCAAGCAATCCGATCGAGACTTGCGCTTTCGCCATTTTCACTGCGATTACAGCAGCAAACAAAAGGGGCCTATCGAGCGGGACTCCAATTTCAGGCACCCTTGCCTGGAGGTGCTGCCGCCTGGACAACAGTCTTTGATCGCGTGAGTACCCGTTTAGAAGAACGCGGCTTTCAACGCTCCACGCCATCTCCATCTCAAACGCCAACCTCAAAGCAAGACAAAGACAAAGACAAAAAAACGGATGCTGTGATTTGGAAAGATCAGCGCGAAGGACAAAACAAAATCGTGGGGGGTTGGCGTTGGTTGCAAAAGCCCGGCACGCTGCCCCTTTTGAGTGCCGGACTCGCAAGTCTTCCAGACACAAAACCGTTCTATCAAACACTTCCAGCTGCCAAGGATTCAGCCCTGAAGCTCCATGCCCGACCACGCAATCTCGTTGCATTAGGACTGATGAATGGAGCGTGGCCTGCGCTTCTGAAGCAGGCCGATTCACTCCACCTTCAAATCAAACCGGCGATTGTCTCAGCCAACCTGAAAACATCAGGCCAGCAAGCATGGTGGGAGATCAGTGGTCAGTTAGTGCTCTCGTCCGCAGCTGACCCATCAGAGGAATCAGATTGAGCCGCCTCTGCCTTTGAGTCAATCGCCTGAGAATCAGCCGCCTGACGGTCGCGTTTGCGACGTTCTGCAGCCAAGGTTTCTTCAATGAGTTCCACCGCTTGAGCCATCTTTTCAAGATTGGACGTGTACAAGCTGAGGTCCTTGTCCAAGCGTGGCTTGGAAAGACCTAGTTGCTCTCCAATTTCATGGGCAAGGGTTTTGAGTTCGTCGGGATTTGAGGGCTCACCACCTTGAGCGGATGAGAGCAGACTCAACAAGCCCACAGCCATCAGACGCGAGTAGTGAAATGAATCACCGCCCACACTCGAGATACCGGACGCTAAGGGCTCTGGAGCCCCAGCTCCGCGATTGGAGAGCCATTCACGCACTTCGCTGATGGTGTGACCAGAAACAGCCGAGGTTGAACCCTCTGCCAGCTGTTTCAAAGCCTCCGGATCAAAGCCATTGCTGGAGCAAATGGCCGCATACAGCTCATCGAGGTGTGCTTCCGGTTTGTAGCCCTGTGTGAACGCCTGGAACACCTGACGCAAGCCAACAGCAAACAGGGCATCGCTCTTGAAATGCTGCTGGTGACTAAGAAGATGCAGCTCAACCAGGAGCTCATCAGCCGTTCTCCTGTACAGGGACGGAATCACGTAAGGAAAGGCTGTGTGAAAGGCACGCTTGCTGTCAGCGATCGTCCGTTGATCCGTCAAGGTCCTTCCACCCCACTTTGAATTAAGACCATAGCGCCGCTGATGCCGCCGTTAGGATTGTTCCAACTGGTGCTATGCAACATGATCCCGATCGTGATCGAGGAGTCTGGACGAGGAGAAAGAGCTTTTGATATTTATTCCCGTCTCTTAAGAGAGAGAATCATTTTCTTGGGTGAGCCTGTCACCAGTGATTCCGCCAATCGAATCGTTGCACAGCTGCTATTTCTTGAAGCGGAAGACCCGGAAAAAGAGATCTTCCTATATGTCAATTCTCCAGGTGGCTCGGTTTACGACGGCCTTGGGATTTTTGACACGATGCAGCACATCAAGCCAGATGTGCACACCGTCTGTGTTGGCCTTGCTGCGAGCATGGGGGCCTTCCTGCTTTGCGCCGGTGCAAAAGGAAAGCGCAGCAGCTTGCAGCACTCACGGATCATGATTCACCAGCCCTTAGGTGGTGCAAGTGGTCAGGCCAGTGATATTCGAATCCAAGCCGATGAGATTTTGTTTCTGAAAGATCGCCTGAATCACGAACTCTCGGACCGCACTGGCCAACCCCTAGACAAAATCCAAGCCGATACGGACCGTGATTTCTTTATGTCTCCACAACAGGCGATGGAATATGGCTTGATTGATAACGTGATTGATAAGAGCCCTGTCCGCTCCGTATAAAAAAAGACCCTCATGATGAGGGTCTTTAAACGTTTCAATCAATTATTTGAAGACCAGGCCTTTTAAAGCCTGGTCTTTTTGTTTAGGCAAGCAAAGGGGAGAAACGTTCTTTTTCAGGAATCTCGGCGAATTCAGCGACAACGACACGGAATTCATCACCATCCATGGTTTCCTGCTCGATCAATTGCTCAACCAATTTGTCCATGGCTTGCCGATGCTGACCAACCAGTGCAACGGTTTCTTCGTAGCACTTCATCACGATCAAACGCACCTGCTCATCAATCTGCTTGGAAATGGCATCGGACACATCGCTCCGCGTCATCAGATCACGGCCGAGGAACACTTCCTGACTACCACCCTCTAGGGCCATTGGACCCAACTGGCTCATTCCAAATTGCGTCACCATCTGACGGGCCATCGAGGCCACCATTTGGATATCGCCACCGGCACCGGTGGTGACTTCGGAATGGCCAAACACCACGTCTTCCGCAGCACGACCGCCGAGCGCTCCCATGATGCGCGCTTTGAGTTGGGCACGCGAGACGAGCATCTGCTCTTCATCTGGTGAGAACCAGGTCAAGCCTTGAGCCTGTCCCCTTGGAATCAAAGTGACTTTCTGAACCGGATCGTGATCCTTCACAAGGGTGCCAACCAAGGCATGTCCAACTTCGTGATAAGCGATCAATCTCTTGCTACGGCCATCAGTTAGGGGGTGACCTTCCATTCCAGCAATGATGCGATCGACAGCATCATCAATTTCTGAAATTCCAATACTGTCTTTGCGACGTCTCGCTGTCAGGATCGCCGCTTCATTCAACAAGTTCGCGAGATCTGCTCCTGTAAATCCAGGAGTTCTTCTGGCAATGCTGTCGAGCGTGAGCTGATCGTCAAGTTTTTTGTTTCTTGAATGAACTTCAAGGATGGAAAGACGTCCTTTGATATCGGGCGCATCCACAGTGACTTGTCGGTCAAAACGACCTGGACGCATCAAGGCAGAGTCAAGAACATCAGGCCTGTTTGTAGCCGCAAGAATGATGATTCCGCTATTTCCTTCAAAACCATCCATCTCGGTGAGTAACTGATTCAGCGTTTGCTCTCGCTCATCGTTGCCACCACCAATGCCAGCACCTCGCTGACGACCAACCGCATCAATTTCATCAATAAAGATCAGACATGGGCTGTTTTCTTTCGCCCGTTTGAACAGATCGCGGACACGGCTCGCGCCAACACCCACAAACATTTCTACGAATTCAGAACCTGAAAGCGAGAAGAAAGGAACACCAGCCTCTCCAGCAATGGCCTTTGCAAGCAGGGTTTTGCCTGTGCCGGGAGGGCCTACCAACAACACACCCTTAGGGATTTGAGCACCAACGGAAGTGAAGCGCTCTGGCTGTTTCAAGAAGGTGACCACTTCTTGCAGGTCTTGCTTGGCCTCACTCACACCAGCAACATCGTCAAATTTGACGCCCGTATCGGCCTCCATGGCAAAACGAGCTTTTGTTTTGCCGAACTGCATGGCTTGTCCGGGACCACCAGGCATGGAGTTGCCACGACGAGCCAAAAAGATCAAAGATCCGATCAGCAACAGGGGGAAGAGGAGATTGCCGAGGATGCCAAGGGCAGGAGGAGCTGTCTTCGGTGGATGAATATCGAAGCTGATCCCTTCTTCCTTGAGGGTATTAATCAGTTCGGGAGCCAGTCCAGGGAGGTCAACGCGAAGCCTTTGGACCCGGTTATCAAGATCGGGATCCACCGCTTCGACAACCGCGTTGCGGCCACCGTCATAGATATCAACTGCCGTGACACGACCAGCTTCGACGTAATCCAAGAAACGGCCGTAACTCATCCGAGCTACAGCAGCATTGCGGGGAGCAACAGTGGTGCCTTCGCTGGTGGCAGGACTACTACTGCGCAGGTTATTCAGAGCTCCGCTACCAACCAGCTGCCAAACAAGCAGCAACGCGACGCCTATGGGAAGAATCCAGAGGGCTATCTGACGCCAGCGTTGATTCATGGATTCATCGTGAGTTTCACGACTGTAAGAGTTTCATTACCTAAACCGCTGTTTTAGGGCAAGGTGATTTAAAGGCTTCTTAACGCAACGATCGGATCGAGCATCGCCGCACGCTTGGCAGGCACGACGCCAAAAAAGAGTCCAATCGATCCAGACAGTCCCACGGTGACCAAAATGGTCGAAGCACCAATGGCTGCCGGCAGAGGAGAGAACAAGGCAACCGCGGTCACGGTGCCAAGTCCTACTGCGGTTCCAATCACGCCACCGAGGCTCGCCAACACAAGACTCTCAACCAAAAACTGTCGAAGTACATCGGAACTTCGCGCACCCAAAGCTTTGCGTAAACCAATTTCTTCTGTGCGTTCACTCACCGATACCAACATGATGTTCATGATTCCGATGCCTCCAACGAGCAGCGAAACGCCTCCGATCGCACCGAGCATCAGCGTGAGACCGCCTGTAATCGTGCCAACGATGGTGAGGGCATCTTTTTGAGATCGAACCGCAAAGTCGTCTTTGCGTAAAATGCGATGCCGCTGCCTCAGCAAATTGGTGATTTGAAACTTGGCTGGCCCAGTGCTTTGCTCGTCCTTCGCTTCAACACTGATGAAGCTGAGGCTGACTCCATAGGTCGGATCACGGCCTGTCAAGCGACTCACCATCGTTGTAAGGGGGATGTAGGCGTTTTCGTCCTGGTTTGAACCGAAGACCGCTCCCTTGGGCTCCATCACGCCGATCACACTGAAACTCTGATCTCTGATCCGGATGGTTTGTCCAACCGCTGCACCGGAGGGGAAGAGTTTGTCCCGCAAATCTGGACCAATCACCACAACGGTCTTGGCGCTCTGCTCATCCTCAGCACTGATGAATCGACCCCGGGCAACCTCAAAACTCCGCACCGGTAAAAAGGCCGGTGTGACTCCTGAGATCGAGGCGCTCGTACTCCTCGCTCCCGCCTGAACCACTTCATTGGCTGAGATTTGTGGGGCAACGCGTTTCACGCTTGGCACTTGTGCGGCAATGGCCGTGGCGTCGTCCAGCACCAAGGTGCGGGGAAAGGCCACCCCTTGCCGTCGTGTGTCATTGCTCCCAGGAACCACAAACAACACGTTGGCCCCAAGGCTGCTGAGCTGGTCCTCCGCCAAGTTCTGGGCACCTCGACCCACACCAACCAGGGTGATCACTGAGGCATTACCAATCACGATGCCCAGCATCGTGAGCAAACTGCGTAACCGATTTGCCTTAAGGGTGGTGAGAGCCATGCCGACGGTGTCGGCAAGAGGCAGCTTGCTGGCCATGAACGTTTAAGACCAAATTCAGAGCATGGTGTCTAATTTCATCGCCATGTTGCTGCCGGTACCGCGATGGACCACTCCATCTTTCACGTGCAAGGTCACGACTTCGCCTTCTCTGAGATCTCGCGTGGCATTGGCCACCCCCGTAATCACAGGAACGCCTAAGCGTTTGGCGATAACCGCTGCGTGGGAGTCTTCGCCCGGTTTTTCTGTGATCACTGCTGCAGCGTCACGGATGCCGTCGAGGTAGTCGGCGGAGGTGTCGTGAGCCACAAGGATGTCACCAGGTTCGAGCCGGGCGCAATCACTGGCAGACATCGCAATCCGAACTTTCCCACTCACAGAGCCACTGCCGAAGCCCGTGCCACGACCAAGCACAGCACTCACGATTCCCACCTTGATCAGATCGGTGGAGCCACTAATTCCAGCAAGGGTTCCTGCTGTTTGCACGCAAAGATCACCGTCTTTCACCACGCCGAGCTCTTGGGCATAAGCCATCGCCAAGGTGAAGGTCGCCGTGGTGCTCTTCTGGGTTTCGATCAGCAGAGGCGTCACGCCCCAAACCAGTTGAAGTTTGCGCGCCACATTGACTTCGCTGGTGATCGCAAGGATCGGCGTTGAAGGCCTGAATTTGCTCACGTTATGGGCGGTGGCCCCGCTTTTGGTGAGAGGCAAAATCGCCGCGGCGTTGAGCTGGCGAGCAATGCTGCTCACGGCCCCACTAATCGCGTTTGGGATCGTGCTCGGCAGATGGGTATCAATGGGCCGTTGGGGGTAATCGCGCTCGATCCTTCTGGCGATCGTCGCCATCGTCTCAACAGCCTCCACGGGAAAGTCTCCTACCGCAGTCTCATTCGAGAGCATCACTGCATCCGTGCCATCCAAAATGGCGTTGGCGACGTCGCTGACCTCGGCGCGCGTAGGCCTAGGGCTGGAGGCCATCGAATCGAGCATCTGGGTCGCCGTGATGATCGGAATCCCAAGGCTGTTGGCTTTGTGGATCAGATCCTTTTGAAGAAGCGGAACTTCCTCAGCAGGCATCTCAACCCCCAGGTCACCGCGGGCCACCATCACGCCATCGCAAAGAGGCAAGATCGCGTCAATCTGATCAATCGCCTCGAACTTCTCGATTTTTGCGACCACTGGAGTGGTGTAACCATGCTTACGAATCAGTTCTCTGATCTCCTGCATGTCAGAGGGGTTGCGCACGAAGCTGAGCGCGACCCAATCCACACCCTGCTGAAGACCAAAGGCGAGATCTTGACGGTCTTTTGTGGTGAGCGCTCGGACCGAGAGCTGCACATCCGGGAAGTTCACCCCCTTGTTGTTGGAGAGCACACCAGGAACGGTGACCGAGCAGTGGAGGGTCTGGTCAACAGAATCCACCCTCTCAACTTTCATCTCGACGCGACCATCATCGAGAAGGATGCGACTTCCAGCGGTGACTTCTTCGGCCAGCTTGTCGTAGGTGACGGTGGCCACCGTCTGATTGCAACGCACTTGCTTCGCCGTCAGCGCAAATTGATCACCTTTCGCGAGCGTGATCGGACCGTCTTCGAAGCGGCCTAAGCGTATTTTCGGACCCTGAAGATCTTGAAGAATGCCGATGTGGGCTCCCAATTCATGGGCCACCTGACGAATCGTGGCAATCCTCTCAGCGTGCTCGCTGTGGTCCCCATGGGAGAAGTTCAGTCGGAACGTGGTCGCTCCAGCTTGAATTAATTGACGGATGCCCTCAGGACTCTCCGTTGCGGGCCCGATGGTGGCCACGATCTTGGTTCTACGGGTTAGATCGATCTGGGCCATCCACAGGTCTTGAAGCTTGCGGAATCTACCGTCTTGCCCTTTTGGACTCGAAAACTTGTTGGATGATGACTCTCTTCCACATGATTCGTATGGACCTGAACACCTATCAGGCTGCTGCTCGGGAGACAGCTCTCTATCCAGATGCTGGAAGCAATCCCATCTACCCAACCCTGGGCTTGAGTGGTGAAGCGGGGGAAGTCGCGGACAAAGTCAAAAAGGTGCTGCGCGATCGCCATGGGCACTTTGATGATGAAGTCAGAGCCGAGATCGCTTTGGAGCTGGGCGATGTGCTCTGGTACGTGGCTCAACTGGCCAGCGAAATGGGCTACGACCTGGAGGATGTGGCCAACAAAAATCTCAGCAAATTGCGTGACCGCTCTGCGCGAGGGCAATTGCAAGGCAGTGGCGATCACCGCTGAGCTGATCGCTGGCCGTCACCCTTAGCCGTAGTTGCCAAATCCACCGGCGAACGCATAGCTGGCTGAAACCAAGAGCTGCTGCATCAAGCTCAGGGCCACGAACGCCAGAATCGCGGAGAGGTCCAAACCTCCCAGCGGGGGGATCAGGCCACGAAAGGCATTGAGGTAAGGATCAGTGATCGAGCTCACAGTGCTGAGCACTGGATTCCCCATATCCACATTCGGAAACCAGGTGAGAAGGACGCGAACGATCAAGACGAAGGAATAAATCTGCAGGGTCTGGGCAATGATCTGCAGAAAGGTGGAAACAAAACTCAAATCCATCGGTGCCTTTCAAGCGTGAATACTGAATGAACTTTATGCAGCCTGATCAGGTTCTGAGATCCCTCTATCAGGAAGCACAGAAAATGTGCGGTGAAACTTTTCAGAAAGGCTGAGCCAATAGGAACGCCCTTCGCTTTGGCGTTTGCGTTCAATGAAGTTCTGACTGAGCAGCTCCTTGATGTGGTCGTAGGCGCCTGATCCCCTTAACTCAACCAGTTCCGACTGAAGGATCCGTCGTTTCAAAGCAATCGTTGCCAGCGTTCTCAGCGTTGCCGTGGAGAGGTTCACCGGTAAGAGATTGCGCACCAGTTCCCCAAGACCAGCACGCAGCTGAAGGCTGTAACGACCGCTGTTTTCATGGATTTCTAAGGCCGTATCCCGTTGGGCATAACCAGCAACCAACGCGAGCAGACCCTGTTCCGTTTCTTGTTCACTGGCGTCGGCCAACTCGGCCAGCTCCGCAGTGGAAAGGGCTTTGCCTTTCAGATAAAGAATCGCCTCCAAGCGAGCTGGAAGGGAGAGATTGAATTCCTGCATGTTGCTTCGCTCTAATTCTTGTGCCATGAACTCCCCCTAGGCACGGGCATTCAAAGTAACGCTGGTGCATGGTTTGGCCATGCATCCCTCCTCATCCACCCAGAAAGAGTTGATAAGCCGGGTTACTCGTTTCTTCCCAACTGATGTAACCAAGGTCGCGCAGGAAGGCTTGCCAGGCCTCCCGATCATCTGTATTGACAAGAACACCCACCACGATCCGACCCACATCAGCTCCATGGTTTCGGTAGTGAAAAATGCTGATGCTCCAGTCGCGATGCAAGGCCGTGACGAAACGCATTAAGGCCCCTGGCCGCTCTGGGAACTCAAAGCGATAAAGCAGCTCCTGCACATTGCTGGCTGTAGACGTTGCCGGCAATCGGCCTCCGACCATGTGCCGGAGATGCACCTTGGACAGTTCATCGTCACTGAGATCGAGGCAGGCATAGCCATGGGTCTGGAGATGACCGATCAAAGACGATCGGTCATCGGGTCCGCTCACCTGAACGCCCATAAAAATGTGGGCCTGTTCACCAGCTCCCATGCGATAAGAAAATTCAGTGAGGCTGCGATCTGCAAGCAATTCACAGAGACAGCGAAGACTCCCTGGCCGTTCTGGGATTTCTACGGCGAGCATCGCTTCGCGTTCTTCACCCAGTTCGGCCCGTTCAGCCACAAAGCGCAGGCGCGCAAAATTGATGTTCGCTCCACAGGCAACAGCCACCAGATTTTGGTTTTGCAGCGACCTTCGGCTCACATCAGCCTTGAGACCGGCAACAGCAAGGGCACCTGCGGGTTCAAGAATGGAGCGGGTGTCTTCGAAAACATCTTTGATGGCCGCACAGATTTCGTCGGTGCTCACGGTGACGATGTCATCCACATACTTTTGGGCCAAAGCAAAGGTGTGCTCCCCCACCTCGCGAACAGCCACACCATCTGCAAACAGTCCCACCTGGGGCAGTCGGATGCGTTCACCAGCCTCTAATGACAGGGTCATGGCGGCGGCATCATGGGGTTCAACGCCGATGATTTGAACGTCAGGCCAGAGACTTTTCACATACACGGCGATCCCGCCGATCAAACCACCCCCCCCCACAGCCACATAGATCGCATCGGGTGGTTGGTGGCACTGACGCAGGATTTCCATGCCCACGGTTCCCTGGCCAGCAATCACCTCTGGATCGTCAAAGGGATGGATAAAACAGAGATGTTCCGCTTCGCTGCGGGACCTGGCTTCGGCATAGGCCTCGTCGTAGGTCTCGCCATGGAGAACCACCTCGGCTCCCAGCTGGCGTACAGCATCGACCTTGACGCCAGGAGTTGTCACGGGCATCACGATCACGGCTCTACAGCCGAGGTGGGATGCGCTGAGAGCCACCCCTTGTGCGTGATTTCCAGCACTAGAGGCAATAACTCCGAGTTTCAGCTCAGCCTCAGAGAGCTGAGCCATGCGGTTGTAGGCACCACGCAACTTGAAGGAAAAAACGGGTTGCAGGTCTTCCCGTTTCAACCAAATGCTGTTGCTCAGCCTTCGGCTCAGGTTGTTGGCGAGTTCTAAAGGGGTTTCCCGGGCCACGTCATAGACACGGGCGCGCAGGATCCTCGGCAAGTAATGATCCATCCCTGCAGTCTGACAACTGCTCAACATCGCGAAGGGTCGGTACGGCCCGTAGATTGAATGGATAGGTCTGGGGATGGGTATGCAACTGAGCGAATTGACCCATCCCAATAAGCTGCACGGGCTGTCTGAAGCGCAGCTTGAGGATGTGGCCAAACAGATTCGTGAACGCCATTTAGAGGTGGTGTCCAACAGTGGTGGGCATCTTGGGCCTGGATTAGGCGTTGTTGAATTAACCCTGGCGCTGTACCAAACGCTTGACCTTGACCAAGACAAGGTGGTGTGGGATGTAGGGCATCAGGCTTATCCGCACAAATTGATTACAGGTCGATATGGAAACTTCGACTCCCTGCGTCAACAGGGAGGAGTGGCCGGTTATCTGAAGAGAACGGAAAGTCGTTTTGATCATTTCGGTGCTGGGCACGCGAGCACATCCATTTCGGCAGCCCTCGGAATGGCCATGGCCCGTGATCGGCAAGGTCTTGATTACAAATGCGTTGCGGTGATTGGTGATGGGGCCCTCACCGGTGGCATGGCCCTGGAGGCGATTAACCATGCCGGTCATCTGCCATCCACTCCACTGCTCGTTGTTCTGAATGACAACGACATGTCGATCTCTCCACCTGTTGGTGCGCTATCGACCTATCTCAACCGGATGCGCTTAAGCCCGCCTCTTCAATTCTTGTCTGGAAGCGTCGAAGAGAGCGTGCGCCATCTCCCCTTCATGGGCGGAGAAATTCCACCGGAACTCAATCGTCTCAAAGAGAGCATGCGCCGGCTGGCGGTTCCCAAAGTTGGTGCTGTGTTTGAGGAACTTGGTTTCACCTACATGGGTCCGATCGATGGTCACGACATTGGCGAAATGACGCGAACCTTCCAGGCCGCTCATCGCGTCGGGGGTCCGGTGATGGTTCATGTTGTTACAAAAAAAGGCAAGGGCTACCCCTACGCAGAAGCCGATCAAGTTGGGTACCACGCCCAGTCAGCCTTCAACCTCAGTACAGGCAAAGCAAGGCCGAGCAAAACCCCCAAACCACCGAGTTACAGCAAGGTGTTTGGACAAACGCTTGTCAAACTCTGCGAACAGAACCCAAGGGTGGTTGGGATCACAGCTGCCATGGCAACGGGAACGGGTTTAGACATCCTTCAAAAAGCGTTACCCGAGCAATACATCGACGTCGGCATTGCTGAGCAGCATGCCGTGACCCTGTCGGCTGGCATGGCTTGCGACGGACTCAGGCCTGTTGTGGCGATTTACAGCACGTTTTTACAGAGAGCCTTTGACCAGCTCATTCACGATGTGGGGATTCAAAAACTGCCGGTGACCTTTGTTTTGGATAGGGCAGGCATTGTTGGGGCCGATGGTCCGACCCACCAAGGGCAGTACGACATCAGCTACATGCGTGCAATTCCTAATTTCACCGTGATGGCACCCAAGGATGAAGCTGAGCTTCAGAGGATGTTGGTGACGTGTCTCAACCATGACGGCCCCACGGCTCTGAGAATTCCTCGCGGTCCCGGTGAAGGGGTACCCCTCATGGAAGAAGGCTGGGAAGCCCTTCCCATTGGTTGTGGTGAGGTCGTACGTGAAGGCCATGATGTTTTGGTGGTGGCCTATGGAGCCATGGTTCCGAAGGCAGTAGCCACCGCGAAATGCTTGTCCGCTGTAGGTGTTGAGGCTGCGGTCATCAACGCGCGTTATCTACGCCCGCTGGATGAAGCCCTCATTCATCCCATGGCCGAGAAGATTGGCAAGATCATCACGATGGAAGAGGCTGCATTGCCGGGCGGCTTTGGCTCAGCCGTTCTTGAATCTCTCCAGGAGAAGGGGTTAGCCATTCCCATGCTCCGCATTGGCATTCCTGACCAACTGGTGGATCATGCAACTCCCCAGCAGAGTTTCGAAGCCTTGGGTTTGACACCGGATCAAATGGCCGTCCGGATCAAGCAGCATTTCCAGCTGCAAACAACGGGCTCGCTCAAGCTCGAAGAAAAAAAGCCAGCTGAAATGACGTCAGCTGGCTGAAGTGTGGTGAACAAAGGCAGCGCTTCTGCCTTTGTTCAGCGGATGATCAAGGGAAATTTAAAGAACGCCTCGAGCGGCGAGTCCTTGGATGGCGCCGATGCCAATGATGTGCCCCAGGCTTGTGGTGGCAAGCATGCTGCCGTGACTCATACCCCCAAAGAAATTGGCGCCGGGCAGTTTGAGACCCACGTTTTGATGCTTAATCGTGGCTTTGCCAATCCCGATGGCGATGACATTGCAGACCACCATCACAAGGGCAACCTTGGGTGACCAGGAAACAGTGGCGGGAGCAATAGCCAGAAGAGGAGTGAACATGCAGCGCAACAAGCGACACCTCATCTTCCGAGGTCATCGCCCCAAGATCTCCTCCTCGTAAGAGTTATTCACTGGCTCTTTGGATTTTGTGCGAAGCAAACCGGCAACAATGCAGGCATTACTCAACGTGAGGAAGGCTTCCGCACCTCCATGAAGCCAATCCACAGCGACCAATTCAGAGTCGTAACGAACAAGAGCAAACACCGCCGCCGCAATCGTGACAGCAACGAACAACAGGGTGAGCTGAAAACCAAGAACGGTCAATTTTGGGAGTTGCTGGCTGCGCCCAAGGTGAAACAGAAACACCAAATAAGGAAGCAGGGACAGGGCAAACAGGGGGGCTGGATCAAAGTTCGATGTCATCCCTTCACCTTCATATCCACCGGTGCGTCGCGTTGCAGATTCCAGGCAGCAATCGCCAGGGTGACGTTTCCAAGGAGGGTTGTACTGGCCTGCAACGTAACGAGCCAGCGAAGACTCTCAGCATTGTCATAGAGGTGCCAAGTGCATGCAGCCATGGCGCTGATCAGCGCCGGAATCATGGCTGCAGAGAGCCAGATCATGCTCATCTGAGAGCCGCGTGATCCACGCTGAGCGATCAACACCATCGCCAACAGCCACTCAAAGACAGAAGCCACATGAATCCACCATGTGCCAAGCGAAAGGGCATGCATGCAGTACAACCGAGCGATTCACCAACGTAAGCGCCCTAAGCGCTGATAATGAGGGTAAGCATGGTGTTGTGAATGTCTGGGCTGGCTCCGTCTTTCTCGCCTAGGCGCATTCTCCTCTGTGGCTATTACGGAGAACACAACCTTGGCGATGACGCCCTGCTTGAGGTGTTGAACAAGCAGTTGCCCGAGGGCTGGCAACCCTTGATTACAGCCCACGATGCATCGGCGGTTCAAACGCTTGTTCCGAATGCAACTGTCGTGAACAGGAGGTCACTAAAACACGTCTTGAAGAGCATTCAACACGTCCAGGGGGTGGTGCTGGGAGGCGGAAGCCTGCTCCAAGACAGCACAAGTTTTCGAAGCCTTCTTTATTACATCGTTTTGATTGTGGTGGCACGAGCAAAACGCAAGCCCGTCTTGCTATGGGGGCAAGGTCTCGGACCGCTCAAGCATCCATGCAGCCGCTTTCTCGTGGGCCTTGTTCTCAACGGTGCAACTTCCATTACCTGGAGAGACACAGCATCCATACAACTGGCCAAGCAACTGGGAATCAAAACGACGATGTCAGTGGCTCCCGATCCGGTCTGGACCCATCAGATGAATGAACACAAAGGGGGAGGAAATATTGTGCTGTGTTGGCGACCAAGCCAATTGTTAACAGACGCTGGATGGTCAGTCCTACTGCAAGGCGTCGATTATTTGAGCAAAAGCAGCAATCGATCGGTCACATGGTTGGCCTTTCATGCCAATCAAGATGTCAACTTGCTGCAAACACTGACAGAGAAAGGCTTGGTACCGAATACCTTGGCGGCAAATTCAGAGACTGTTGTTGCAGAAAATATCGAGCATGCAGAACAGATATTTAGTGAGGCAAGTCTCGTAATAGCCATGCGATTACATGCCTTAATTTTAGCGATTGTCAATCAATGTCCAACAGCAGGACTCAGCTATGATCCAAAAGTAGAAGCAGCAGCACGTACGGCTGATGTGCCTTGGTTTGATCTGTCACACCTACCAAGCCTAGAAATATTGCTGCAACAATGGCAAACATGCATGAAAAATCCTCCGTCCAAGAGCCATCTTCATAGCATCAGAACACAATCCTACGAACACGAAAAGGTACTCAGGTTATCCTTGAGCAGACTAGAAAAGAACATCAATATTTAGAAAGACGACAGCCACTCTCTTCATCAAAATGATACTCATCTGAAGAGTTCCAGGAAACGAAAGGTGTCTCAGGAATTTCAACACTCGTTGAACAGGATAATCTCAACTGACCTTGAGGAGAGTCAAGGTAGAGAAGCTGAGAACTACCGAGCCATTCACGGGAAATTAATTTGCAAGGCAGACCCTCCTTGGCAAAGAAAAGAGCCTCAGGTCTCACAGCACACACAACCCCATTTTTTGGCGAAAGACAATTGATTTGAGGACGACCAATAAATTTGGCAATGAACAAAGTTTCAGGACGATGATAAAGATCTGCAGGAGTGGCAACCTGTTGAATGCGCCCAGAGTGGAGAACAGCAATACGATCAGCAATCGCCATCGCTTCATGCTGATCATGCGTGACATGGATCACTGGTTTTTGACGATTAAGTACGAGGCGACGAAGTTCTGGCCGTAACTCTTCGCGCAGTTGAGCATCCAAATTGCTCATAGGCTCATCGAGCAGATACACATCTGGATCGCGTAACAAAGCCCTGGCTAACGCCACCCGTTGCCTTTGACCTCCAGACAACTGAGCAGGCAACACATCTGCATGCTGTTGCAGTTGAACAAGATCAAGCATGTCTTGAATCCGTTGCAGCCGTTCAGCAGGATCGACGCCTCGTACGCGAAGACCTAGTTCCAAGTTTGCCATCACACTCAAATGTGGAAGCAAGGCATAACTTTGAAAAACCATTCCCACAGCTCTCTGAGCAGCTGTGGCATGCGTAACGTTGGCTTGATCAAGAATGATCTCGCCTTCAGAAACAGGATCAAGGCCAGCAATGAGGCGCAGGGTTGTACTTTTACCACATCCAGATGGACCAACTAAGGCAACACATTCACCGTTATCAACATGAAGATTGAGATGACGAACGATCCATTGTTGTCCAACACGACGACCTAAATTTTGGATTTGAAGAGTCATCCTTTTACAGCTCCGCTAGTAAGACCAGAAACAATCGGTTTTTGAAAGATCAAAACGAGTAAGACCAAGGGGATGGAGCCGAGCACGGTTGCTGCTGCATAAGCACCATAAGGAACAGAATAAATGGAAGAACCAGCAATTCTGGCCATGGCAACGGGCAACGTTAATTTATTAGAATCACTAATCCAAGTTAAAGCGATAGGATACTCATTCCAAGAGAAAAGAAACACCAGAATGGCCGTACTCGCAGTCGCAGGGGAAATCAAAGGGATCAAGATCCAACGGAATCTTTGAAACAATGAAAGGCCTTCGAGCTTTGCCGCATCCTCTAATTCCGGTGGCAAATCACTGAACGCACTATTCAATAGAAGAATGGCAAGAGGTTGAGAAAGTGCTGCGTAGGGGAGGCTTAACGCTAAGAGCTGGTTGCCCAGATTCAAAACACGCGCTAATTCAAGCAAGGCCAAGAACAACAGCACGTAAGGAAACAGAGCAGCACCGACAAGAGCCAATCGACTCAACATGGATACCTTTCTGGGAATCCGATTTAATGCATAGGCAGCAGGGAGAGCGAGCAGTAAACAAAGAAATGTACTAGATACGCCCACAATCAAACTATTAACGAGATATCGCCAAAACGGTGGATCAGCCGATAAAACATTCTGATAATGAACAAGAGTCCAGCGGTGGTCGATGGAAGCAAAGGGTTGTGTAAGAGCTTGATCACTACAGAGGGATGTGTAAACCTGCCAGAGCAAGGGGCCTAACGACCAAAACAAGAGCAGTCCAACAAGAAAACGACGGTTCATGACTTAACGACCTCCTGTGACTTTGAATGCGTAGGAATAAGAATTTGCAAAACAATCCAAGCAAGAATACAAAGAAGGCTGATAAGTATAAAACTAGCCATTATAATCGTTGCACTATAGCCAAAGTCTAAAAACCTTAGGGCATTCCAATAAGCATATAAGGCAACACTTTCAGTACTACTCGCAGGTCCACCACCTGTAAGAACTTGGATTAGATCAAACACACCAAAGGCTTGTGCAAGTCTAAAAAGTAAGGCAAGTAGGATGTACGGACGAAGCAAGGGAAGCGTGATACGTCGCAAGCAAATAAACGCATTGCCGCCCTCGAGACGCACGGCTTCATAAAGGTCCACTGGAATCGTCTGCAATCCAGCCAACAAAATCAATGCAGCAAAGGGCGTCGTCTTCCAAACATCAGCCCATACGGTTGCCATCCATGTGAGTCTTGGGTCACCGAGAATATTCAGTGATCCCAACCCAACGATTCTGGTGAAGTGATCAACCGGTCCATAAGGAGTATTAAAAATCCAGCGCCACCCAAGTGCCATCACAGTGGTAGGGAGTGCCCAAGGAATCAGGGCAACGGTTCTTACAACATCTCGTCCTCGCCAGCGCTGATCCAGGAGGAGAGCAATCATGAGGGCAAGAACGAGCTCAAGACCAACAGACACTCCGGAAAAACGCAGGGTTTGCCCAAGATCCTGCCAATAGCGTTGATCCTGAAGCAATCGCAGCCAATTCGCACCACCATTGGGGATCGCGATTAGCCCGGTAATAACAGAGTCGGCATGAAAACTAAGCCATGCATAACGCAGCAAGGGACCAACAAAGACAACAACAAGCAGCAGAAGTGCTGGAAGTAACAGAAAAGCGATCATGGCTGATCTCCTGCTGAGATCAGGATTTGCCTGGTGTTATCTGTTGCCACATCCATCCCTGCCTTGGGTGTCTGTTCATGCGTGAGAACACTGCTGAGTTGGCGTTGCAAAACATCACTAAGTTGAGCATACAGAGGAGTTTCTGGTCTTGGCTTAACAACGTTCAAGGCCTTCTGAAAATCTTCGAGTATTGGAGATTCGGTTAGCAATTGTGAATCATCAAAAACAGCTTGTTGTGTTGGTGTATATCCATATTGGAGATACAGCTGCTTTTGAGCAACGTCAGTCGTTAGGAAACGGATCGCTTCAATCGAAGCATCCACATGCTTAGAACCTTTCAAAACCGTCAGCCCCCAGCTCCCAAGGGTTGAAGTGGCATAGCCAGGCTTGGCCACCATCGTTGTGATACCAACGTTCCCCTTCACAGCGCTGTCGGATTTTTGCAGTTCAGCCCAGGCGTAGGGCCAATTTCGCATAAAAGCTGCATCACCAACTTTGAAACTCTGTAGAGCCTCAGGTTCTGCATAATTGGTAACGGCCTTTGGGCTAACACCACGATCAATAAGCCCTTGCAACCAAGCTGCAGCTTCTACACCTGGATCCAAATCTAAACCAATTTGATTATCAGTAGGTTGCAACCAATCACCACCAAAGCCATCAATCATTTCCAAATAGACACAACTAAGCCCCTCATATTGTCTGCCTTGCCAGACATAACCCCAATCAATTTTTTTATCTTTCTGAAGAGTTTGAGAGATTAAAACCAATTCATCCGGTGTTTCTGGTGGTTTATCCATCAGATCCGTTCTGTAATAAAGCAATCCCATATCTGAGGTCATAGGCCAGCGATAAAGATGACCGTCATAGGAGTTTCCCTCGCGAGCACCCATCGCTAATGAATCCAAATCATCTTGATTGAAAAACCCCTCAAGAGGTTCCATCCAGCCAGCTGCAGCATACTTAGGTAGCCATGTCACATCCATGAGCAAGCCATCAAAAGGTGCTTTGCCTAAAAGCAAGCTACTAATGGCTAAATCAGAAATAGCTTCTGTTTCTAAGGGGCCCCGAATAACTTTTAGATGAATTTCTCCGCGATGCTCCCTATTGAATTGCTTGACCAAATCTTGTGTCGCATCGGCGAAGGGAGCAGCCATCAAAAAAGAAACTGATTCAATCGATCTTGCTTGGACTAGCCCAATGCAGGCAGTACAAACCAATACAACAGAGAGAGAAACAAGAACCCTGCGCAAGAACATATGCAAATTCATCTTCAAATACTATTCTGACCTTCGAGAGCATTCATTTGCTCACTAACCCAGTCACTCACTGTAAAACTCTCGACAGCACTGCTCATCCTGCTCATACGTTTAATCTGTTCATCGTTTGGCATTTCTAGGGCGCGTTCAATCGTCTCGTCCATCTGTCGATGGGAATAGGGATTAGTCAAGATTGCTCCATCAAGAACAACAGAAGCACCCGTAAATTCTGACAGAACTAAAACACCGCCCCGATCCTTACGTGCTGCCGCATATTCCTTTGCGACGAGATTTAAACCATCACGTAGGGGTGTAATCCAACAGATATCTGAACGCGTAAACCATGCAACCATTTCCTCATAGGGTATGCGCCTCGTGGAGAACCGAATAGGAACCCAATCAATCAAACTAAATCGACCATTGATGCGACCTGCCGTTTCTTCGATCGTACGTTGGGTATCTTCGTAGATTTTCATGCCGCTTGCAGCGGCAACACAAGCGAGCATGAGCACAACCTTCCCATGCCAATCAGGTCGACGTTCCAGTAGACGTTCGAAAGCAAGCAAAAGCTCTTCATTGCCTTTGGTGTAGTCAACTCGGCTAGCAGACAGAATGAGCTTTCTACCTTTTTTGGTGTCGTCATCAATTTTATCGGCCAATTCTTGAACATCATCCCGACCTGCAAGTTCCTGAATAACATCCGGAGATGTTCCAACAGGAGAAGACAAGAGTTGAATCTTACGGCCCTTGTAATGCAAGCAAGGGGTCTCCGAGGGTTCGGTTAAGGCGGAGCCAGTTGAGACGAAACGAGGATTGACAGGTTGCTTCGCTCCCTTCTTGGCACCGAGTAAGCAGTTGGCCGCACGGGCAAAGTTTTCGGTATAACGGGGAATATGGAATCCGACAACATCACAACTTAGTAGGCTTTCAAGAATTTGCTCACGCCATGGCAAAATGGCAAAAACATCATTACCAGGGAACGGCGTATGATGGAAGAAAGCAATCTTTAAATCAGGCCTTAATTCTCTGATATAGCCAGGAACAAGCCATAAATTGTAGTCATGAACCCATACAGTGGCTGATTCAGCTGCCTGCCGACAGGCAGCTTTAGCAAATCTCAGATTAACTTCTTCAAAAATACCCCAATCTGCATTGTTGACATTAAAATGGGTTGGGAATGTATGCAGAATTGGCCAAAAGGATTCTTTCGATGTGACGTGATAAAAGCTTGATATCTGATTCTCTTCTAGGGGAATTCTGCACAACGTAAAGGGGCTGGGATCCGACATCGAAATGCTTTCATCATTCGAATCTTCAACATTGTCAACCTTCCGCCAGGCGATCCAAGTGCCATTTTCTCTTGTGCGGAATAAATTCCTTAATGTAGGAATAATCCCATTGGGACTTTTCTGATCGCACCAAATTCTCTTGCCATTTTCATCTCTTCCTTCATCAAATGGCGTGCGATGGTACAGAAGAATGAAAGGACTTTGTCCCTTTGTGACCGCCATGCTTCACCTCTAGTTTTTGGCTCTATAGAGCCATGGTCAACCCTCCATCTCTAACACGCACAGATAACTCAACCAGTCTGTAACTCATTGAGACGCGTTAGCACCTCCTTGGCATGACCGACGGGACGGACTCCTGTCCATACAGCTCGAAGAACAGACTCGGGATCGATGAGAAACGTATGCCTCATCGAGTATGGAGCCATCCACGACCCGTAGGCTTTGCTCACGAGGCCATCTGGATCGGAGAGCAACGGAAATTTCAACTCCTCAGAGTTACAGAACGACTCGTGATCGCTGACGGAGTCAGCACTGATCGCAACTACCTCTGCCCCTTTCTTTTGAAAGGCAGGCAACGCATCCTGAAAGCCATGAGCTTCGATGGTGCAACCAGAAGTGAAATCCCTCGGGTAGAAGTAAACCACCAACCAACGTCCTTGGAGGTTGTTCAAACTCCAACGCGTTTGTTCTGGATGAACACTGCTGAAACCTGGAAGATCAAAATCGGGAGCTTTGATTCCGATCTCAGGAGCTTGACCGCCCAATGCACTGACTCGGCCGGGAGCCAATAAAACAAACCCTGCCCCCAGAACTGCAGTCTGGAGGAGGGATCGTCTATTCATGAAACCGTTTTAAGTGAACGGATTCTAGAGAGATTCAGAGTTTTGCGAGGTTGATTCCCAGGGAGCGGGCGTAGGCACCCAAACCCTTTTTCTGGATGGTCTTCAGAGCTCTGGTGGTGATACGCAGGTTGATCCAACGTTTGCCCTCTGCCCACCAGAGACGACGCTGCTGCAGGTTTGCCTGTTGCAGCTTTTTGGTGCGTATATGCGAGTGGCTCACAGCCATGCCGTTGTTGGCGCGAGTACCTGTGAGCTGACACACCCGTGACATAACGGCGTCCTTGAGAAAGCGATGGCCAATGGCCGAACCAATACTTTAGCAAAGTGTCTGCTTAGAGTCCTCGCTCCATCAGACGGGACATCAGCTGCAAATTTTTGGTTTGGAAAGTTGCAAGCTCTTTCGGATCAAGTCCTCCTACAGACAACTTGGCTGTTTCGTACAAGTGTTGGGCCAGATCACGGGCAAGCATTTCGCTAGGCGATTGGCCGGCATCGCCAACAATGACACCGCCTGATTGAAGTTTAAGTAAGCCTTCAACAAGGGGATGTTTTTGATTGACGAGCAGAACGTGATAGTCGGGCAATCCCGGTAGCCGCTGATCCATGAGCGCACCAATGTCGTTCATGCGGCGCATCTGCTCAGGGAGCAAAATCAAAGCGGCAGGCCCTTCAGACCCAGATTTAAGAGCTTGGACCTGGATCGTAACTTTATCGTTATCAAGGGCATCTTTGATCAACATTCTCAAGCTTTCACTTTTCGTTTCTCCATCACCATCACTCAACTCTGGCGTATCCTCTTTAAGGGATGAATCCAACTCAGCATCAACACGCTGGAATTTTAATTCATCATGACGAGATTCAAGCCATGGAATAAACTGACTATCAATGATTGTATCTGCGAACAAAACCTCACGATCCTGCGAAGTCCATAAGTTCAATGCTGCTGATTGTGAGACTTCGTCAGTACAATATAAAATGATTTTCTCATCGGCAGGCAGCCTTCCGCGATAACCCTCAAGGGTGGTGAAGTTGCGTTCATTCCCTTTAATGGGGTCGCAATGTTCGCTTGAAGAATCGGAGGTACTGGTAGCGAACATCACTAGTTCTTCTACCTGATCAGCAAACTTATCGTCTTCCATCGCTCCAATTTTTACAAACGGTGCTAAGGACTCCCAAGCTTCTGCATAGGCTTGTGGATCGTCTTTTTTAAGGCTGCGCAGTCGATCAGAAACCTTCTTAGCAACAAAATTACCAATGGAACGAACGCGACGATCAGTCTGCAGAGCACTTCTGCTCACATTTAAAGGAATGTCGGGAGAGTCAATGACTCCCCTTAGCGGAAGAAGGTAACGGGGAACCACCTCTTTGATGGAATCGCTAACAAACACTTGGTTGCAATAAAGCTTAATTTCTCCCTTCTCCCAATCAGCTCTACCGGTTTGCTTGGGAAAAAATAGAATGCCCTGCAAATTGTATGGATAATCGGTATTTAGATGAACCCACAGCAAGGGGTCACCCTGGAATGGGTAAAGATAATTATAAAGGTCAATATAATCTTGATCAGAAAGCTCCCGGGCACTTTTACGCCAAGGTGCCACCATTTTATTAATTGTTTCTCCTTCAAGCTGTACTGGTACTGACATAAAGTCGCAGTACGTATTAATCAGCGTCTTTATTCTGGCTGGCTCTATATATTCCATTTCCTCCTCCATGAGATGAAGGATGACATCTGTTCCAGCGTCGGATCGTTCAGCTGCGGTCAAATTAAAATTAGGAGAACCGTCGCAAGACCAACGCACGGCTTCTTGGTCAGGCTTTGCAGACCTCGTAAGCAGTTCAACCCGCTCTGCCACCATAAAGCTCGAGTAAAAACCCAAGCCAAAGTGACCAATGATCGCATCATCTTCCTGCTTGTATTTCTCTAGAAAATCTTCAGCGCTTGAAAAAGCAACTTGGTTGATATAGCGCTTCACCTCATCTGCCGTCATACCAATTCCGTTATCGGAAATGGTCAAGGTTTTGGCCTCACGGTCTACATGAATTTTTATCGCGCCATCATCCCCCTCGCTGCAATCCCCTGCCATTGCTGCCATTCGCCGTTTGCTGATCGCATCAACGCCGTTGCTGACAAGCTCGCGCAAAAACACCTCATGGCCGGAGTAAACCGCCTTTTTGATGATTGGGAAAATGTTCTCGGTGTGGATCTGAATTTGACCCTGTTCGTCCATCACCGCCATACCAACAACTTGTAAAACTGAAGTTTAGAGATGCACCCTGTCGAGGCACAACAGCTAGTAGAGGGGGGTTCTCCGAACCTCATAATCCAGGATGATCCTCAATGGCATAAAAAAGCCAGCAAAATTCTTCCAAAAAGGCTTTTTACAAAAACACTCCCACGTTCAACAAGACAATCAAGAATGGAGCATGTTCTTCTCAACGTTGATCCAATGAGAGGATGAAATCAACCAGGTGTTTGAAGATCCGCTCGCTCCTCAGGAAGGATGGCATTGGCTACAGGGCAAACCTGCAGGCAAATGCCGCAATCAATACACGTATCAAAATCAATCCAGTAAAAATCTGTCCCTTTTTTATTTTTCCCAGCTCCTGGATTGATGCAGGCAACAGGACAAGCATCAACACAGTCAGCAACGCCCTCGCAGATATCGGTGACGATCGTGTGTGCCATAACTGTTGGTTGTCTTGCCTGGGCAATCTAATCAGACAACCAGTCGATGGTGTTGCACCCCGAGGGTTGCAGACGCTGATCGGCTTCTTCACGATTTCGACAAGGCCTGAGATCACATTGGGCGACTTGTCCTTGGGCATGCCAGCTCGTCTGTTTCAACAGAGCCTTTTCAAGTGTTGAATCATCGCTCCAGCAAACTAAAATGCTGGGTTGCCTCTTGACATGTTCGGGGCTAGAGCCAGGAAGATCACGAATATCGTCAAGGCAAAAACTGAAGCCCACTCCTCCAGCATTCAGCTCACCTTCGCCGCAACGTTGCACGAGGCCGTCATAGCGCCCGCCGCGGGCAATCACAACGGGAGCTGACACACCCTGGCAAACCAACTGAAACACCAAACCGTCATACAGCTCATGATGCGGATGAAAGGTTGGGTCCAATTGAAGGGTCAACGATTGTTGTTCAGCGAGTGGACTGAGATGCAGAAACAATCGTTTCAAGTCATTGAGCACTGGCTGTGAACCGAAACTTTCTCCCAAAAGATCAAGAATGGTTTGGGGTGTACCTCGACAGTCCAGTAAGTTCAGCAACCGTTTGAGATCCGACGCCTCCAGCCCCATGGCTTCGAGTCCGAGTCGGTCGTATTGAATTAAGCAAGTGCGAATCTCTTCCCGTATAGGAGGTTCAAAAGGAGCCAACACCAATTCCATCAAGGACGTGTGACCAATCAAGAGTTGGGGTTGATGCTCACCAAGCAGCGAGAGAGCATTCATCGCTTCTAGAAGCAAGGTGAGAAGTTCGAGTTCTGCTGCCAGATCCTTAACGCCAAAGAGCTCTACACCACTGTGCAGTTTTTCCTCGATGCACAGGCCTCCCTCTTCAGCCGTTCGACTCTCGAAAATCGTTCCGCAAGCACAGAGTCGTAGAGGTCTCGGTCGATCTTTGAGTCTTGTGCAGGCAGCTCTAGCAATGGAAGCTGTCATCTCTGGTCGAAGACCCAGGGGGTCATCGGCCACAAGTCGAACGACGTCATGACTGGCAATCGCACCCCCCGCCATCAGTGTGTCGAGCCGTTCCACCTGCGGGGGCGACACCTCGTCGTATCCCCAATGGCGATAGACCATCGCCAACTGTTCTCTCAAATGCTGATTCTGTTGGACCTGCTTCGGATTCAGATCTCGAGCGCCCGTGGCGGGTTGCAGGGCCATCCAGCTAGTCAACAAATCACGAACAGTGATCCTATGACTGCCGATCCTCAAACTCCATAAAGCTTGGGCTCCAAGGCGGTCACCCGTGAGAGTTCTTGCTTGAGGGGGAGATGGAGCCCTGGTGATGTCGCAAGAATCCTGCCTTCCTGCACAGCAAAGGCTGAATCTTTGTAATCACCAACACAACCACCAGCACAGGCCACCAATGCGGCACCTGCCGCAAGATCCCAGGGAGCCAAACCCCGCTCCCAATAGCCGTCCAGGCGTCCAGTTGCCACAAAAGCCAGGTCAACAGCAGCGGCACCACCACGACGAACACCGCGACAACGATGGGTTAGCCAACAAAACTCGGCGTAATTGTTGTCAATTCGCTCATGCCTGTCGTAAGCGAATCCCGTGACAAGAAGACTGTCTTGCAAAGAGCTGCAGTCACTGACCTGAATCGGAGCATCGTTGACAAAGCTCCCTTGATTGGGAGAACACCAATAGGTTTCGTTGAGGAATGGAACGGCCACGGAACCCAGCAGGGGCTTCCCCTTCCAGATCAAGCCCACAGAAGTGGCGAAGAATGGATAACCGTGGGCAAAGTTTGTCGTTCCATCGAGAGGATCCACGCACCAACACAACGATCCCGGCGTGCCACTGGATCCCGATTCTTCCGCAAGGATCGAAATGGTTGGAGTGTGTTCTCTTAAGTAGTCGAGAACTACTTTTTCAGCAGCCACATCGGCGTTGGTGACCAAATCACCCACACGACCCTTGCTTTCGATGCTGCTGAGGCGTCCGTAATGCTGCATCAGCACCGCTGCTCCCAGGTTGGATGCAGCTCGGGCTACCTCAGCAAGCGTTTGCTGCGTGGAATCATCGAGTTCTGCATCGAGGGCAACCTGTCGGCAATCAAGCATGGGAGCCATCACTCATCCTCCAAAGGAAGGCCAGGGCGAACCTGACCACGTCCGAAATGACGTCCAAACTGAAGCTCATACACCTCATCCTCATCTTGCGTGATCGCTTCAAGGGGACCCATGGCTCTTGCCACGCAAAGCAAGCCATATCCCTGTTGCCTGAGCTCTTTTGAGAGTCCCATGGCCTCTGTTTGATCCAGAGATCCCTTTTGAACCTTCACCGCGCAGGACGTACAGCAGCCATTCCTGCACGAGAAAGGAAGCGGATCACCCTGCTGCTCGAAGCTTTGGAGGATGTACTCCCCCTCAGGAACCTGATGGGTAATCGTCCGTCCAGCCTGGGGCCAGTGAATTGTGACTGTGTGATTTGGTCTCATATCAGGCCCTCAGGAAACGCCCTGCTACATTCTCAACTCAGCCACTGGAGAGGTGGCCGAGTGGTCGAAGGCGCAGCACTGGAAATGCTGTATAGGGGCAACTCTATCGAGGGTTCGAATCCCTCCCTCTCCGTTCAAGCTCCTCACTCCCTTGCTTCGCAAGGGTTTTTTTATGGGAACTCCCTTCTACAAAGGGGGACGTTCCACCAAGAAATGGTCATGAAGGACGTTCCATCAAGGAATGACCATGAAGGACGTGCCACCAAAACCGGCTTAAGACCGAGAAAGCTAAAACAACAAAATCGAACCATTCATTGTCGTCAACACATCAAAGGACTAGGAATTACTTTCAGGCAAAAATAAAAGCAAAATACAGTCGAAAATCCAACATTTCAAGAACGAGAAAATATTTATTGAAAAATGTATAAAAAGTACTCACAACTTTACGCAAGAAACACAAATGCAAAAAACATAGAAATACAGGCGTCAACTCACAAGGTATTTATTTTTCCTAAGCAAATCAATTACAACAATTTAACACCGTAAGATCGCTTACCCACGCACATCTACAGACTTGCAAAAGACAAGTTCTAGTTTTGCATTCTAGTTCAACGTGCACTGGGTAAGTACTCTTTTTCTCGCCTAAATCACTCATGCCAAATCACTCCTCTGGGCTACTTGTAAACGAAGCATCAAATCGGAAAACTCAAATTTCCTTTGCAAGCAATTCTGGCACCAAGAATGGGACAGCATTAACGAACGCAGAGTATAGAAAAAAACATTGCCTAAACATGAAGATCAGCATCGGTCCTAGATCCCACGAAAATTGTCCATTTGGAGTAACATTTCAGGAATTCCATCCATCTAATTCTGAAGCACATGAAATTGCTATTGCTGCTATTTATAAGCAAATATTCGGGAATTTAGGACTTACACAATCACAAAGGATGCCAGAACTGGATGCGCAGCTATTGGATGGTCGCATCACTGTAAGGACGATGGTGAAGGCCTTAGCCAAAACAGAAGTCTACAAACAAGTTTATTTTTATCAAGTCTCACCATGGCGATCTATTGAACTGCTTTTTAAGCACCTCCTAGGGAGATCACCGATCTGCAGAGAAGAAGTTGCTACAAAAACAAAACATCTGCATGACTTCGGCTATGAGTCACTCGTGGACAGCTTTGTCGATTCCGCAGAATATATAGAAGTCTTTGGAGATTCGATTGTTCCTCATAAAAGAGCCTTCAAGTCAGAAGCTGGTATGAGAACGATTGTCTTTAAATCCTCCTTAGAAATGCATAACCGAGAGGCATCAAGTGATAGCGCCTTAGGAACAAGAGCCCTCACTCAGCCAATTTTGCTAAAAAGAAGCAATATCTCCCTATTCAAAGGATCGAATTCATCGATATCAAAGACCACAAGATTCTGGGAAGTGCCAACAACCAGCAAAAGAGTGTACTGGTAAATAGTCGTTAATCAAGGGCCCTTCGCTGTCTTTCAAAAGTTAAATCTGGAGATTATCCGAAGGGCCACCAAACCATCATCAGACGCATCATCAACCAAAGCGTCCAGAAACATAATCTTGGGTGGCCTGCTGCGCTGGAGCATTAAAAATTTTGTCTGTGTCATTGAATTCAACGAGATAGCCTACTTTTCCTGAGCCCCCTTCAAGAGCCTCAGCATTAAAGAAAGCTGTCATATCACTCACACGAACAGCCTGCTGCATGTTGTGAGTCACAATCACAATCGTGAAACTCTTCTTGAGCTCATGGATGGTTTCCTCAATCTTCAAGGTTGAGATGGGATCAAGTGCAGAACAGGGCTCATCCATCAAAATAACTTCAGGCTCTATCGCGATGGTGCGTGCAATACAAAGACGCTGCTGTTGACCACCTGAAAGTGAATTTCCACTCTCTTTGAGCTTGTCTTTGCATTCATCCCATATGGCTGCTTGGCGTAATGATTTTTCTACTAATTCATCCATATTGCCGTTATATCCGTTGATACGTGCTCCAAAGGCTATATTTTCATAAATGCTTTTCGGAAAAGGATTAGGTTGCTGAAAAACCATTCCGATTCGTCGCCGCACTTCAACAGGGTCAACATCGGGAGCGTACAAATCCGCTCCATCAAAAAGAATTCTTCCATGAAGAGAGCATCCCTCAATCAAATCATTCATACGATTAAGGGCACGTAATAATGTCGACTTACCGCAACCTGAAGGTCCAATAAAGGCCGTTACTTTCCCTCTCGGGATATCACAAAATACATTCTTTAAAGCTTCAAAATCACCATAGCTAATGGTTGCATTCTGAATTGATATGCAAACGTCAGAATTCGGATTGGGTAACTCTGGAGAAGATGAAGCGGTCATGAATGGAAAGAACGTTGAGTCTGCAAGTGAGTTGCTAAAACGCCGTTGAGCGTGCGTTTCATTGATTGGCTATCCTCCCGAGCCAACGAGCCAGCAGGTTCAATGCAAGTATGAACACCACAAGGATAAAGGAAGCAGCCCAAGCGAGTTGATTTTGAACATCGTAAGGCTGGGCTGAAAAATTATAAATTAAGACAGATAGAGTTGCAATTGGTTCGAAGATCCCATTGGGCCAAAAAGGTGAAAACAGCGCTGTAAAAATCAACGGTGCTGTTTCACCAGCCGCTCTAGCAATCGACAACACCACTCCTGTTGCAATGGGGGTAAAAGCCTTGGGGAGAGTGATTTGGCTCACGGTCACGAAGTGAGATGCCCCGACGCCAAAAGCAGCACGCCTGAGGTCGTTAGAGACAAGTTTCAAGCCTTCATCCGTTGTTTTGACCACGGTGGGAAGCATCAGGACAGAAAGGGCTGCTCCTCCTGCAATTGCGCTGAAGGTATGGCCAAAAAGGATTCGTGTAGAAACAATCACTCCATAAATGAAAACACCGGCAATGATTGATGGCACGCCAGCAAGAACATTGGTGCCAAATCGAATAAATTGAGAAAATCCCTTGCCAGTGGAGTACTCAGCCAAGTAAATCCCACCTCCAACGCCAATGGGAATGGCGAGCCATGTGGCAATAGCTGTCACAACAATACTGCCAAGAATTGCATTGCCAACACCGCCACCTGATCCCCCTGGAGGCGGAGGAAGTTGGGTAAAAAGATCAATGTTTAAACTTGCCACTCCCTTGATCAGAATATAAATAAGAACGGCAATCAGGGGTAAGACAGCCAAACAAGCAAAAACTCCCGCCAAGAACGACAACAGTCGGCTACTGATATTGCGCTTTCTCCAGCTTTTGTAGCTCAGATCGGGAATGCCTTCAGCAGACCTTTCGATGGAGGAATATTTCATATTTTAATACTTAAGACTCAGACGTTTCACAAGCCATTGAGCCATGATGTTGACAATTAAAGTCATAACCATCAAGACGAATGCTGCGTACATAAGGGAAGAGAGCTGTCCTACGTCTGCCTCCCCAAACTGGTTCGCAAGCATGGCTGAAATGGTATTTCCGGGAGCCAACAATGACCAACTAAAAACATTGGAGTTTCCAATAATCATTGTGACGGCCATGGTTTCTCCCATGGCTCTGCCGAGAGCGAGCATCACTCCACCAACGATTCCTGATACGGCCGCAGGGAGTATCACGTTCAAAATGGCTCCCCATCGCGTCGCACCAACGCCATAGGCAGCTTGGCGCAGTCTCATCGGTACTTGATTTAATGAATCGCGGGCAATAGCAGTAATAATCGGTAAAATCATCACAACAAGAATCAAAATTGCCGGTGCAATCCCTGGTCCCAATGGCTCCGTACTAAAGAAGGGAATCCAACCGAAATCCTCATAGAGAAACATGAGAAATGGGTGAATAAATGGCTCTAAGATAAAGATTGCCCATAACCCCAAGACCACTGAAGGGATGGCCGCCAGGAGCTCAACCATCAAGCCAATAATATTTCTGATTTTAAGCGGAATAATATTTTCAGTAATGAATATTGCCGTACCTACACCCAAAGGAACAGCAATCACTAGTGCCAAAAGAGAAGTAACGAGCGTTCCATAAATTGCCGTGAAAGCACCGTATTCGTCATCAACTGGATTCCAGTTGGACGTGACCAAAAACGACAGTCCGTAGCGACCCATCGACTCCAACGATCCCCAGAACACCACCACAAGGATGGAGATAAGGATCAGCGCAACCATGGAGGCCATGACGACGACGAGCTTCTTGAAACTGCCATCCACCAACTTTTCAGCCGGTGGTCTGCTTCGAAGCAGATATTGAGCCTTGAATTGGTTCACTCTGCTGGCAGACAGATTGCGGAACCGTACCCGCGCGCCGGCTGTTTTGCAGGTAAGCGAAAGAACACCACAGAATTCCTCCGCATAAGAGCTTGGTGATTGGAGTTTGGACCGTTAGCTTGGAGACACCAAATACGCGGTTATGGGCCGGATCGTCGGAATCGACCTGGGAACCACGAATTCCGTCGTCGCCGTGCTTGAGGCCGGTCGACCGGTGGTGATTGCCAACGCGGAAGGCACGAGGACCACGCCATCGGTTGTTGGCTACACAAAAGAGGATGAGCTGCTGGTAGGGCAGCCCGCTAGGCGTCAACTCGTTCTCAATCCTCGCAACACTTTTTCCAATCTCAAGCGTTTTGTTGGACGCGCCTGGGATGAACTCGACGACAACACACTCACCGTTCCTTACACCGTTCGTGCCAACAACCAGGGCAACGTTCGTGTGGCCTGTCCTCAGACCGAACGGGAATATGCACCGGAAGAGCTTGTCTCGAGCATCTTGCGCAAGCTTGTTGACGATGCCAGCACGTACCTAGGCGAAACGGTTGACGCCGCCGTTCTCACCGTTCCGGCCTATTTCAATGATGCCCAGCGTCAGGCGACGCGGGATGCGGGACGCCTCGCCGGCTTATCGGTGGAACGGATTCTCAATGAGCCCACGGCTGCAGCCCTGGCCTATGGCTTTGATCGCAGTGCTGTTCGTCGTGTTCTTGTCTTCGACCTGGGTGGAGGGACCTTTGATGTGTCGCTGCTTCGGATCGCCAATGGTGTTTTCGATGTAAAGGCCACCAACGGCGACACCCAATTGGGTGGCAATGACTTTGATCAACTCATCGTTGATTGGCTTGCTGATGCCTTCCTCCAACAACATCAAATTGATCTGCGCAGGGATCGCCAAGCGCTTCAACGTCTCACTGAAGCGGCCGAAAAAGCCAAGCAGGAACTCTCAGGCGTTTCGACCACACCGATCTCCCTGCCCTTTATTGCCACCGGTCAGGAAGGCCCCCTTCATATCGAGACCACTCTCGATCGCAAAACGTTTGAAGGACTCTGTCCTGATCTGCTTGATCGACTGCTAACCCCCGTTCAGGCAGCGCTTCGAGACTCAGGCTGGCTCGCAGAAGACATTGATGACGTGGTGCTTGTGGGTGGCAGCACACGGATGCCCATGGTGATGCAGCTCGTGAGAACGTTGATCCCCCATGACCCCTGTCAGTCCGTCAACCCTGATGAGGTGGTTGCTGTGGGTGCCGCCGTTCAAGCCGGAATCATCACCGGTGAGCTGAGAGATCTGCTTCTCAACGACGTCACACCTCTGTCCCTTGGATTGGAAACCGTGGGGGGACTCATGAAGGTCCTGATTCCTCGAAATACGCCAATTCCAGTGCGTCAATCCGACGTGTTCAGCACCTCTGGTGCCAATCAATCGTCTGTGGAAATTCATGTTTGGCAAGGTGAGCGTCAAATGGCGCAAGACAACAAGTCCTTAGGCCGTTTCCGCTTATCAGGGATTCCACCTGCCCCCCGTGGTGTCCCTCAGATCCAAGTTGCGTTTGACATCGATGCCAACGGAATTCTTCAAGTGAGTGCAACAGATCGCACCACGGGTCGAAAGCAATCCGTCACGATTCAAGGGGGCTCGAATCTCAATGAAGACGAATTGCAAGCACTCCTCGCCGAGGCGGAAGCTCGCTCCGATGAAGATCGCCGCAAGCGTGCTGCGATTGAGCGGCGCAATTCAGCCCTGACGTTGGTGGCGCAAGCAGAGCGACGTTTGCGTGATGCAGCCCTTGAGCTTGGTCCCTATGGCGCCGAACGGCAGCAGAGGAGCGTAGAAATGGCGATGCGTGATGTTCAGGATCTGCTCGAGCAGGATGATCCGCAACAGTTGGAAATGGGCGTGAGTGGCCTGCAAGAAGCCCTCTTCGGGTTAAACCGCCGTCTCTCTGCAGAACGAAGCAGCGAGGCGGGGCCTTTGCAGGGCATTCGCAGCACTCTCGGAACGCTCAAAGACGAACTCTTCGCAGACGATGATTGGGATGATGACCCTTGGTCCACGGGCAACACCCGTTCCGATGAACGCATGAGAAGTGGACGTCGCGGAATCGACCCCTGGGATGATGACTTCTATCGCTGAGCCCGATTATTGGGCCCTCCTTGGTCTTGATCCAGGCAGTGACGGAGACTCGCTGAAGAGAGCCTTCAGGCGCGAAGCAAGGCGATGGCACCCGGATCTCAACGGGAACGATCGCCAGGCGGAAGAGCGCTTCAAACTCGTCAATGAGGCCTATGCCGTCCTCAGTGATCACGACAGGCGCGTCGCCTGGGAGCGTCAACGCAACGGTCGAAGTCCCAGCCAAGACCCATTTGCTTCAGGGTTTCCTGATTTCGAGGAGTATCTCGCCGTTGTTTTGGGCATCGGTGATCCTCCAGCGCCTGATCGTGTCGAATCCGCACACAACGCTGATCAACAGCAAACGGAGCACAGACCAGCCCCATCTCCCCAACCTCCCCCACCTGTTCGCTCGCAGGACAATCTCGAAACAACGGTTGTGCTGACCCCTGACCAGGCCCTTCACGGCACTGCTGTGAACCTGGAGCTCTCCGACGGAACGGTGATCGAGGTGGATACACCTCCCTTTGCGGGGGATGGCTGGCGCCTCCGCTTAGAGGGAGTGGCACCGGGTGGACGGGATCATTTTTTGCAGTTGCAAGTGGTCACCGAGGAGGGCCTACGCATTGATGGATTGCGCGTGCTGTACCGCTTGGAACTGTTTCCACCGGATGCAGCCCTTGGATGCGCGGTGGATGTTCCAACGCTGTCCGGATCCGTGACCCTTCAAGTCCCTCCAGGTTCATCGAGCGGTCGCCTGCTGCGACTTCGCGAACGTGGCCTCGTCTGGAACGACCGCCAAGGAGATCAGCTGGTGGAGGTGGTCATCGTGATTCCTGCCCATCTGAACGATGACGAACAAGCCCTCTACCAGAGGCTTCAGGAACTGAGCTTGGATCAAGGGCGGATCTGATCCAGGACTTTCGATGAGAGACTGAAGGCGACCTCAATCAGCTCATGCTCGTTCACGTCCTTCTTTACGACGCCGGTCAGGACAGTGAGGGCATTCATTCCCTTGAGTTGTCTGGCCAGACCGTGGTTTTGATGTTTGAAAACTGCGACGATGCCGAACGCTATGCAGGCCTGCTAGAAGCCCAGGACTTCCCAACTCCCACGGTCGAAGCCCTCGATCAACACGAGGTGGAACTCTTCTGCACAGAGGCTGGGTATGAGGCGCGACTGGTCGAAACTGGCTTCGTACCCACATCGGACGATGAGCGCTTGATGCTGGCTCCTCCGAGCTCCAATCGAGACGTAAGTAATTGGCAATCTGAAGATCCATCTGTCGATTCATCTGTCGATCCATCCAGCGACAGCGTTCCGTCATCCAGCGCGAATGATGGACTGGATGATGTCCGCCGTCGTCTGGAGGGTTTGTTGTGAATCCTTCTGAAAATCGGGGTTATCTCACAACAGAGCAGTCGAACCCCCGCAGCACTGATTTGGACGTGTTGTCCACCAATGCGCTGGTCAAGCTGTTCATCGACGAAGATCGCAAACCTCAATTGGCGGTTGAAGGCGCGTCTGAAGCTCTCAGTGCTGCCGTCGATGCTGTGGCCATGCGCTTAAGCAAAGGCGGACGGCTGTTTTACCTCGGAGCAGGAACCTCGGGCCGCCTTGGCGTGTTGGATGCCGCTGAATGTCCTCCCACCTTTTGCAGTCCACCCGAACTGGTACAGGGGGTCTTGGCGGGGGGTGCTCCGGCCCTTCTTCGTAGTTCAGAGGGCCTTGAGGATCTAGAGACAGCGGGGGTTGACGACCTCAAAAGCCATCAATTCGGATCGGATGACTGCCTGGTCGGCATTGCCGCTGGTGGCACCACGCCCTATGTCCGTGGTGCACTCCAATACGCCTTGGAGTTAGATGCCCTGGCCATTGCCATGGCCTGCGTTCCTGCAGAACAAGCACCCATGCCTTGCCACCTGGATATCCGCTTAATCACGGGACCAGAGCTGCTGACTGGATCAACGCGTTTGAAGGCGGGAACCGCCACAAAAATGGCACTCAACATCCTTTCCACCGGGGTGATGGTGAAGTTGGGAAAGGTGTATGGAAATCGCATGGTCGATGTCGCAGCAAGCAACAGCAAGCTGGTCGACCGCTCGCTCAGAATTTTGAGCGATCTCGGTGGTCTGTCGCGTGAGAAAGGGCTTCCCCTGCTGACGGAAGCCAAGGGATCGGTGAAACGAGCACTGGTCATGGCGGCTGGATCCATGGATCTTCAAGAGGCTGAAGCCCTGCTTGGTGATTACGACGGAAACCTGCGCAAGGCCCTTGGTTCAATCGGAATCACCCTGCAGTCCACGGCTCATTGAGCTTGAGCGCTTGCGGGCCCCCAATAGGCACTCGTAAACAAATCCAGACGGGTCCTGGTCGCGGCTGGAACGGCATCAGGAGGCGTCATCAAGGCATCTTTAAGGGCGTGATGGGCAGGGGAAGAAGGACGTTCACGGCCTAATTTCTCCATGAGAGCGAAGAGGATCGGCCCCGTCGCAGTGGCATTGGCCTTGAGGTTGTCAATGATCATTTCAACGGTCACTGCGTCGTGCTCCGTATGCCAACAATCGAAATCGGTCACCATGCTGAGAGAGGCATAGGCAATTTCGGCTTCGCGTGCCAAACGGGCTTCGGTGTGGTTCGTCATGCCAATCACATCACAACCCCAATTGCGATAGAGCTCACTTTCTGCTTTGGTCGAGAAAGCCGGACCCTCCATGCACAGGTAGGTTCCACCGCGATGCAGCTTGTGTCCGGACGGCATCTCGTTCGTTGCTGCTGCTGCAAGCAGATCACTCAGGCGCTCACAAAAGGGTTGCGCCAGGCTGACGTGGGCCACACAGCCATCGCCAAAGAACGAATGCGGCCTCTGCCTCGTTCTGTCGATGAACTGATTGGGAACAACCATGTCGCGAGGGCGCAGATGCTCCTGAAGAGATCCCACGGCAGAGACCGAGATCAACCAACGCACCCCTAAGGAGCGCATCGCCCAGATATTGGCTCGGTAGGGAACTTCGCTGGGAAGCAGGTGATGCGAGCGCCCATGGCGGGCAAGAAAGACCACCTCAACGCCATTCAGTTGACCGACGCGCAAACAATCAGAAGGAACACCGAATGGGGTGTCCAACGTGACCTCTTCAACCGATTTGAGCCCATCAATCGCATACAAACCACTGCCACCGATGACACCCACTCGAGCGTCTTGGAGGGAGGAATGGAGTGTGGACATGCTTTAGGGGAGGCGCACATTGTCACTCATCTTGCTCGCTTGCCTAAGATTCGTTTTTGCCTTTGGTGCCTTGACGACAGTCCTGATGAAAACGGATGCCGGCCAGATCAAGCTGGAAATGTTCGATCAAGATGCGCCGAACACCGTCGCCAATTTTGTGAAGCTCGCGCGCGAAGGTTTCTACGACGGTCTTGCCTTCCACCGCGTCATTGATGGTTTTATGGCCCAGGGTGGATGCCCCAATAGCCGTGAGGGAGCCAAAGGGATGCCTGGAACGGGTGGTCCTGGTTACACCATCAATTGCGAAATCAACAGCCGGAAGCATGCTCCAGGCATTCTTTCCATGGCCCACGCCGGTAAGAACACGGGCGGAAGTCAGTTCTTCATCGTCCATGAGGCACAGCCCCACCTCGACGGCGTTCACACCGTGTTTGGACAAACCGGAGACATGGATGTGGTTCTTGCCTTGAAAAACGGCAGTCGCATTGAAAGTGTGACGGTGACCGACTGATCCGTTAGGACCAATGAATCAGAATCGGCTGGTCAGACGTCTCTGACCAGCCGATTTTTTTGTTGTTCCGCAACGAAGCCAAATCCATTTCTTCGCGATTGAGTTGCAAAGACGGATGGAGGCGCTGTTCGGCTTTGGCCGTTTTTAAGAGACCGAGTCTCTTTGTTTCCGGCCAAGACGCCAAGGTATTCAGAAACTGCTCAATCGCCGATGTTTCGCCTGAAACAGCCCAAACGAATTGAGGGCGTTCCCAGAGCGCAAGCAACCTTGGTGTTTGTTCTGGGAGGAGGCTAAGGCTTAATTTTGAAGCTAATATCTCTGCCCTATGCAGAAGATCCGGCAACTCAGCGATCAGGTCTTCACCACAATCCCAGGCTAGAGTTACAACATTTGCTGCGTTTTTTTCATTAAATAGGTGCCCCAATTTATCGCGCTTTGTGGCTAAATAATTCGCATTATGATCGCCCGGATTAATGATAAGAGGAATTCGACTGACCACTTCCAGCCCATAGCCACCAAGTCCTGCAATTTTTCGTGGATTGTTGGTCAGGAGCCTTAGGCGATGAATCCCCAGATCACCCAGAATTTGAGCACCCACTCCGTAATTGCGCAGATCTGCTCCAAATCCAAGCTTCTCGTTCGCTTCGACGGTGTCGAGACCTCCGTCTTGGAGGCTATAGGCCTTCAACTTATTGATCAGACCAATCCCACGGCCTTCTTGCCTTAAATACACAACAACGCCTTCACCTTCCTGCTCGATTTGCGATAACGCGGCCTCAAGTTGTGGTCTGCAGTCACAACGCAGAGAACCAAAGGCATCACCCGTGAGGCACTCCGAGTGCATGCGAACCAAAACAGGTTCTTGCAATTGCCCAGGCACTCCTTTCACCAGAGCAACATGCTCACTGTTGTCCAGTTCATTGCGAAATCCGATCGCCTGGAACTGTCCGAACTGACTGGGCATCACAGCCTGAGCATGTCGACGCACGAAACGTTCGTTCTGCAGCCTGTAGCTGATGAGGTCAGCAATGCTGATCAGCCGCAATCCAAATTGTTTGGCGTAGTCCTGAAGTTCTGGCAGACGGGCCATCGACCCATCGGAATTCTGAATTTCACAAATCACCCCCGATGGAATCAGTCCAGCGAGCTGGGCAAGATCAACAGCAGCTTCTGTATGTCCTGCCCGCTTAAGCACGCCTCCAGAACGGGCCCTCAGCGGAAACACATGACCTGGACGCCTGAGATCTGATGGTTTCGCATCAGCCCGAAGCACAACTTGAATCGTGCGAGAGCGGTCTTCCGCAGAAATTCCGGTCGAGACGCCATGCTCTGGCCCGGCATCGATACTCACCGTGAACGCCGTCTGATTTTCATCGGTATTGCGATCGACCATTAAGGGGAGGTCGAGGGCATCGAGACGATCTCCTTCGATCGCGAGACAGATCAAGCCCCGGGCCTCTTTGGCCATGAAATTGATCTGCTCTGGCGTCGCAAACTGCGACGCACAAATCAAATCTCCTTCGTTTTCGCGGCGTTCGTCATCGACCACAACAACGCACTCGCCATTACGGATGGCGTTGAGGGCGTCAGGGATGGAGTCAAAGATCGGATCCATGCCCTCGGCAGCTTCGGCTGAATGGCTCAGCGTTCTAGGTATCCAACAAGTACTCATCATGATCGACGCCAGTACGATCAGCCGATCAATCTGCTCCGTTCATGGCGATCAAACGAGTTGCGGTCATCGGAGCATCCGGTTATGGGGGCTTGCAAAGCCTGAGGCTGTTGCAGGGCCATCCTGATTTTGTCGTCGGCTTTCTCGGCGGAGAACGCAGTGCTGGCAAGCGTTGGAGCGAGCTTTGCCCGTTTTTGCCCTTGCCGGATGATCCCCTGGTGGAGACGCCTGAGCCCGCAAGAATTGCCGAACGTGCTGATGTGGCCTTGCTCAGCCTTCCCAATGGACTGGCAAGTGGCCTGGTCCCTGAGCTTCTGGAACGAGGCGTTCGGGTCGTGGATCTCTCCGCCGATTACCGCTACCGCTCGCTCGACCAGTGGTCGGAGGTCTACGCCCAGGAAGCTCGCTCTTGTAAGCGGACGGATAGCGAACTCTGTTCTGAGGCGGTGTACGGGTTGCCTGAGTGGAATGCCGCTGCCATTGCTTCAGCTCGATTGGTCGCAGCACCGGGCTGCTTTCCCACCACAAGCCTGCTTCCACTCCTGCCCTTCCTTAAACAAGGATTGATCGAACAGGACGGGGTGATCATTGATGCGAAAACGGGCACATCGGGTGGAGGACGCGCGGCTAAGGAACATCTGCTCCTGGCAGAAGCCTCTGAATCGATCTGTCCTTACGGCGTCGTCGGCCATCGCCACACCTCAGAAATTGAACAGATGGCCAGTGAGATTGCCGGATGTGCGATCCAGCTGCAGTTCACACCTCATCTCGTGCCGATGGTGCGAGGACTGCTCTCAACCGTCTATGCCCGGTTACGCGATCCCGGACTGACGGCCGAAGACTGCACCACAGTTCTGGACAGTTTTTATCGCCATCACGCCTGTGTCACGGTGTTGCCAGTGGGAACGTACCCAGCAACGAAGTGGGCAAAACACACCAACTGTGCCTTTTTATCCGTGCAAGTAGACAACCGAACGGGACGACTTGTCCTGATGAGCGCTGTTGACAACTTGATGAAAGGACAAGCTGCGCAAGCGATTCAATGTCTCAACCTCATGGCAGGACTGCCTGAAGCGACAGGATTACCACTAACTCCCTTTTATCCCTGAGCTCTGGCGCCACTTCACTCCTGCAAGAGCGATCGCCCAGGGCAAAATGCGATGCTCCTGGGCTTGAATTCGCTTGGCCAAGGACTCCGGACTGTCGTTTGGAAGAACTGGAACGGCCGCCTGAGCGATCACGGGGCCCGTATCGACATCAGCCTGAACCAGATGGGCCGTGCAACCACTGATCCGCACCGACGCTTCAAGCGCCTGCCCAACCGCATCGAGGCCTTTAAAGCTGGGGAGAAGGGATGGATGGATATTGAGCAATCTGTTGGGGAAGGCTTCTATCAGCACTGGCGTCACAATCCTCATCCATCCAGCCATCACAATCAATTCCACGTCTGCTTGAAGAAATGCCTTCACAAGAGCGTGATCAAGCCGTTCTCTTGTCTCAAACTGTCGGTGATCCCATAACTGGCATGGAATGTTGAGCCGTTGGGCTCTCTGTTCAGCGCCACAGCCTTGATTGTTGACCACTAAGAGGCGGATGTCGGCATGGAGAGCGTTGGCTGCGATCGACGCTTGAATCGCCTCAAAATTGCTGCCGTTACCCGATGCCATCACTCCGAGTCGGAGAGCTGGCTGAAACGTTGGCCATTCCTGAATCGAAGGGGAGTTCAACGCAAGACCTGAATCGAGTGAATCAGCCACACAGTGGCTAAGGTTCAAAGGCGAGGGCATCATGTGCTCATGTCCCATCTGACCATCCTGCCAACCGTCATCAAAGACCTCGAGCTTCTTGAGGAAACTCTGTTAGCGGAGCACTACCTTGTTCAGCGTCCCGGCTTGATCAAAGCGTTTGGACAAGACATCTTTCCGGCTGAATTGGTCGCCACAGACAGCAGCGGCCTGCAAATGGGCTGGAGGTGGGAAGCCGATGGATCGTTGGCTTTGATGTTGGATCTTGGTCAAACCAAAGATTCCATAGGACATAAAACCCATCTCAACACCATCTTGCGGGCCTACGCCCTGAGATCGGCCCTGCGCTCCGCAGAGGGAGTCGGCTTCGTTCCTTCCATAGAAACGACAGACCCAATCGGAGCAGAGCGAGCCATGTGCTGATGGGTGGTGTCAGGATTTCAATCGATCTCTGCGAGCCTGCCCGTCAGCAACTCAAGGTGAAACTCGAGTGGACACCTCGGGGACGACATCAAACCTGGCTGATGCCGATATGGACTCCAGGGTCCTACACCGTTCGCGACCACGCACAGCATCTCCACAGTCTTCAGTTTCAACAATCAGGCCGTGCGGTTAGCACCAAGCGGGTGGCCCCTTCGCACTGGACGGCAGAGCTCCAGACCCTTGACCCCGTTTGCTTGACCTACACGCTGGAAGCGCGTCAGCTCACGGTTCGCACCAATCACCTCGATCCAGATTTTGCATCCCTGTGCCTTCCTGCAGTGGTGATGCTGATTGATGGAGAGCGCTGGAATCCTCATCATCTCCAGCTGTCGTTGCCCAGCGGTTGGTTCGGCCATGTCCCCCTGGCAAAGGTTGACGATGGCTACGTCGCAAACGATTTCGACCAGCTCGTCGATGCACCCGTGCACGCCGGCCCCTTTCATTCACGCCCATTCGAAGTCTGTGGGCATCCGCATGAATTGCTAACGATTGGAGAGCCACCGATGGGTTGGCCTTCGACCTTTCAAGCGGATATTGAGGCTGTCTGTGAAGCCGCGTGCACGTTGATGGGAACCCCACCACCGGCTGGGGATCGTTACCAATTAGTCATTCAGCTACTCGATCAAGGCTACGGAGGACTAGAGCATGATCATTCCTCAGTGCTGCAATTTTCCTGGGAAGCGTTAACCAAAAAGGATGGTTACCGACAACTCCTGCAACTCATTGGCCATGAATACTTTCACCAATGGAATGTTCGCAGACTTCGCCCAGGGGCCTATGTTCCCTATCGATACGACAAAGCTGAAATCAGCGATGGGCTTTGGTTTGCTGAAGGGATTACCAGTTATTTTGATCTCACCCTGTCACTTTTAGCGGCCAAATCAGATCGACAGACGTTTCTCGATGATTTAGGAAAAGATATTTCTCATGTGCTCCTGAATCCGGGATGCAAGATTCAATCTTTGGCTGATAGTTCAAGAGAAGCATGGCTGAGGCTTTATAAGCAAACACCTGCAAACTCTCTGTCCCAAATTAGTTATTACCGCCTCGGAACTGTTCTCTCATTTTGCCTTGATGTTCAGCTAAGGCAATCGGGATCGGCTCTTGCCTACGTTCTTCGAGATCTGTGGCAGCGCTTCGGACGTCATGGCAAGGGCTATGAGCCAACAGACCTACTGAAGGCTGTAGAAGCCCATAACAAATCACTAGCCAAAGTTTTACCAACCTGGCTTGAAAAGACGATGGCCGTTCCAATTCACGACTGCCTGAACGCCCTGGGACTGCAGGCCGTTGCGATTCACTCGAAACATGCCGACGTCGGCATGCAACTTTCCAAACAAAAAGGTCGACTGTTGATCAACAAAGTGAATCCTGATGGTCCTGCCGAACAAGCAGGGCTGGTGCCAGGCGACGAACTGATCGGAGCGCATGATTGGCGTTTAAGGGGGCTTGAGCATTGGCAAGCATTGCTTCAAGGTCCAAAACAGATCCCCGTTCTGTATGCACGTCGCGGACGTCTTAGCTCCACAATTCTGAAGAAAAAGGATCCAATCGTGGAGCGCTGGGAGATCAGCTGGGACTCTGGTGCTTCGTCATCACAAAAAGAATTGCGTGATCGATGGTTTTCAATCGTGTGACGGGAATCTGGAAGCGACTGCAGACTCACCTCCAGCATCGTGGTGCGCCTCTGATTCTTTGTAGCGGCACGCTGGTTCTTGGGATGGGTGCTCTGGCTTGGTTGAGCAATGATCAAAGTGGTGCCTTAAAAGCCAGCAGTCCGTCCCTTCTCGATCTTCTTGACGAAGTCGGCAGCGAGGCGAAACGAGAGCGAAAAAAATCTGAGCAAACTAGACAACCTCAACCCCCCAGGGCGATCTCCTGGTCTTCACCCTTAGCCAAACAATGTTCAGGTTTTGACTCCAAGGTCACAAACCGTCTGCAAGCACAACAGCGCACACTCAAACAACGGCGGGTGTCCGTAGCAACAGATCCCACGAATTTCGGAGAACGCTTCAGGGTGAATCCCTGGGGAGTCGCTCTAAATCCAGATCCCCGCGTCGTTGTCCTCCATGAAACGGTGTACTCGCTGCAATCGGCTGTGAATACCTTTATGACCCCCCATCCCAGAGATGCAGATCAAGTGAGTTATCACACAGTGATTGGTCTTGATGGAAAAATTGTTGATCTCGTTGATCCACTCAAACGCGCCTATGGAGCGGGATATTCCGCATTTCTGGGCGAATGGGCCGTCACCAATGCAAAAATCAGAGGATCAGTGAATAACTTTGCGCTTCACCTAAGCCTAGAAACGCCCCAAGATGGCAGAAATAGCCGGTCTAGCCATAGCGGATACTCCTCAGCTCAATATGACTCCTTAGCCATTGTCCTGAAGGACTGGATCGATCGTTTTGGCTTTACTCCAGCAGCCATTACGACCCATCGCCATGTTGATCTTGGTGGTGAACGCGGCGATCCAAGGAGTTTTGATTGGCAGGAACTTCAAACTCGCCTAGCCGCATTGAAAGCTCTTTGCCCCTAGCACCGCAGCAAAAATGCAGCAGGAATGGAGCTTCATCGCCAAATGCAGGCGCGATAAAAAATAACTGTAAAAACGATGCCTAAATCAAAGGCTGAGTCGCCGGCCGCTGTTCCGAAAAGATCAGGCCGTGCAACTCAGGATCTTGCATGTAGCGCAACACACGCCGGGGATAATCAAGTTTTCCGTTATGGAGGTAGGCCAAAGTGGCAATCGCCTTGGCATCAACATACGAACGACTCGCGATTAAGACTTGATCAGGAGAAAGGCCTAATTCTCTTTTCAGACGAGCTATTTTGGCTGCAAGCAATTCCACATTGGCCTCGGAATTCATTAATAAATTTCTAGCTTCAGCAATTTCTGCTTTGGATGGTTGCAAGGGAAGCCGACCTTGATGAATCAACTCACTGATTCCTAGTTGAGCAGGGCCGTGCGTTGACACAAAACCGGAATGCACAACGAAAGGCAAATCCTCTCCTGGCTTGGAATGCTGAATTTCATCAAACAAGATCGCCGTGACCAGCATCGGATTCACGCGATGGTGCAGGGATTCCCTTTTAATGACCGGCTTCAGTGCTTGAAGCCGGTTCACCGTTTGGGTGCGCAGAGGCTGGAATTGGTCCATGCCCCGCGTGAACAACTGAGCAAGCCGCGTCTGGGGGCCATGCACACCAAAACGACGCTGCAACAGCAACAACTCTTCTGGGCTGAAGACACTGGGATCTTCCTGCATGAACGGCGCCTGGATCTCAGCATCGACCAATGGCAGGCGCGCCGTGCTGCGAAGGTGAGCAATGGACAAACAGATGAAGCCCAGAACTCCCGCTATGGCAACAAACTGTCGTCCCAAAAGACTCACCAAACACCGTCAACAATTCTGACGAGAGAATAACCGCGATATTCCAATTCGTGGGCATCTCGGACAATCACGGATAGGTTCAGGGATGAAGGTTCTCCGCCAGAGATGAGCTTCCCGGATTTCAGCGCCATCGATAGCCAGACCCAGTGGCAACGCTTTTGCGATTTGCTTTGGTATCACGACGATCTCGGCCTCTGGCTCGATGTCAGTCGGATGCATCTCAACAGTTCTGCTCTCGAGACGCTCACCCCCCGTCTGGAACAAGCCTTCAAGGCGATGGAGGAGTTGGAGGCAGGGGCGATTGCCAACGCCGATGAACAACGTCAGGTTGGCCACTATTGGTTACGTCAGCCGCAACTAGCGCCGGAACAGCAGGTTGGCGAGGCCATCTCCGCTGAAATCGATGCCATCGATCAATTTGGCAAGTCGATCATTGCGGGATCCATTCAGGCCCCCAACGGCCAGCCATTTACGGATGTCCTTTGGATCGGGATTGGCGGCAGTGCCCTCGGTCCTTTGCTCATGGTTCGTGCTCTTCAAGACCATGGCGTAGGCCTGCCGTTCCACTTTTTCGACAACGTGGATCCCAATGGCATGAGCCGGGTTCTTGCAGCGCTCGGTAAACGTCTCTGTACAACGCTGGTGATCACTGTCAGCAAGTCGGGGGGAACACCCGAACCCCACCTCGGTATGGAGCAGGCCAGACACCGTCTGGAAGCTCATGGTGGCAGTTGGCCAGGACAAGCGGTTGTGGTCACCATGGCGGGCAGCAAGCTCGATCAGCAGGCGGAAAAAGAGAACTGGCTCAAGCGTTTTGACATGTTCGACTGGATTGGTGGTCGCACAAGCATCACGAGTGCTGTTGGGTTACTTCCAGGCGCTTTGATCGGCTGCGACATCCGTGGTTTCTTGGCGGGTGCCGCCCAGATGGATGAAGCCACTCGCTGTCCAGACGTCCGGCGCAATCCAGCAGCTTTGATGGCAGCCGCCTGGTATGCCGCGGGCGAAGGCAAAGGCAAACGGGACATGGTCGTGCTCCCCTACCGAGATCGCTTAGAGGTTTTCAGCCGTTACCTGCAACAGCTGGTCATGGAATCGCTCGGCAAACGTCTTGATCGCGATGGCAAGGAAGTGCATCAGGGCATTGCCGTGTATGGAAATAAGGGATCCACCGACCAGCACGCTTATGTGCAGCAACTACGGGATGGCATCGATAATTTTTTCGTGACCTTCATCGAAGTCCTGCGTGATGTGGATGACATCCCTTCGATCGAGGGGGAGCGTCCTGGAGATTTCCTCGATGGGTTCTTGCAAGGAACGCGTTCAGCACTCACGGAAGGAGGGCGGCAAAGCTTGAGCATCAGCATGCGGCGCTTTGACACGCGCCGACTCGGAGCGCTGATCGCCTTGTTTGAGCGGGCCGTTGGTTTCTACGGAGAATTGGTGAATGTGAACGCTTATCACCAGCCAGGTGTCGAAGCGGGCAAAAAAGCCGCAGCCGCCATTCTCAATTTGCAAAAGCAAGTGGAAGAGGTTCTCTCTGATGGAGTGTCGAGATCTGCCGTCGATATCCAAAAGGCGATTGGATCCGGCAGCGAAGAGGCCATTTTCTGGATCCTGCGTCATCTCACAGGAAACGAACGTGGATATGTGGCACAGGGAAGCTGGGACAGTCCTGCTTCCCTGCGCTTCAGCAAAGGCTGATCGCTGATCGGTTAAGCGCTTGGCACCAAATTAACCAGCTTTCCTGGCACCACAATCACGCGCCTTGGCGGCTTGCCTTCCAGCCAGCGTTGGGCCACATCGCTGGCAAGAGCAAGGCGCTCGAGTTCATCCTTGCTGCAATCAACGGCTACGGACATCGAGCCCCTTACCTTTCCTTTGACCTGGATCACCACTTCAATGGAATCCATGATCAAGGCCTCCGGGTCATGATCGGGCCAAGGCTGAAGGTGAACGCTGTCTTCACCGCCGAGTCGTTGCCAAAACTCCTCGGCCAGATGAGGTGCAAATGGCGCTAGCAAACGAACGAGCGCTGACATCGCTTCTTGCCGCACTCCAGTAGAGGCTTGAGCCAAACCAGAAGAGAGGGCATTGCTCAACTTCATCAGCTCCGAAATCGCTGTATTGAACTGAAAGTCCCCGCTGAGATCCTCTCCAACAGCCTTGATGGCCTGGTGCACAGCCCGACGCATGTCACTGTCTGATTCACCTGTTGCCGAGGAGGCTGCGTCGTGGTTGACCTCCGCATCCACAAGCCGCCAAAGACGCTGTAAGAAGCGAAATTGACCCTCGACATCAGCGTCATCCCATTCCAAATCCTTTTCAGGGGGCGCTTTGAAGAGAATGAACATCCGAGCAGTATCGGCGCCATAGCGATCGATCACAGCAGCAGGGTCCACCCCGTTGTGTTTCGACTTGGACATTTTTTCAAACAAAACCTCTAACGGTCCACCGTCATCCGGATCAAGGGGATTGGATTCATCCTTCACAGCCGCCGGGGAGACATAGCGCCCTGTTCTTGGATTGCGGTAGGTGGTGCCCTGCACCATCCCTTGTGTTAGCAAACGTTCGAAGGGTTCCTTTGTTTTTAATAACTCGCGATCATTGAGTGCCTTCGTAAAAAAGCGCGCATACAATAAATGAAGAATGGCATGCTCGATTCCCCCCACATATTGTTGAACAGGCAACCAGCGATTAACCGCGCTTGCATCAAATGGGAGGTCTTGATTATGCGGATCTGCAAAGCGCAAGTAATACCAGGACGAACACATAAATGTGTCCATAGTGTCGGTTTCACGCCGAGCTGGTTTTCCACATTTAGGACAGCTCACGTTGACCCAATCGTCTACGCGAGCGAGGGGAGATCCTCCCGCGCCATTGAGATCAATTCCAGTTGGTAATTCCACAGGAAGCTGATCACGAGGGACCGGAACAGCACCACAATCATCACAATGAATAATCGGAATGGGGCATCCCCAATACCTTTGGCGGGAAATCAACCAATCGCGAAGCCTGTATTGACGTTTCGCTCGCGCCCAACCGTTCTCAGATCCATGATTGGTGATCGCAGTTTTAGCCTCATCATTCGTTAAACCACTAAACCCAGCGCTATGAATCAGGGTGCCTGGACCTGTCCAAGCTTCCCCGTCATTGACATGCTCATTGGTTCCTGAGACTTCAATCACCCGTTGAACGGGCAATTCATGTTGGCGAGCGAATGAAAAATCACGAACGTCATGGGCCGGTACACCCATCACAGCGCCCGTTCCGTAATCAGCCAGCACGTAATCGGCAATCCAAATAGGAATTGATTCACCATTGGCTGGATTAATGGCAACCGCACCGGTGGGAACACCGCGTTTTGGTTGATCATCAGAGGTCCGCTCCTCCTGACTTAATTCGGCCATGAGATCCCGAAATGCCGTCACCGAGATGCGTTCATCGCTTGTGGTGAGTTGATCAACGAGAGCATGCTCAGGAGCCAAAACGAGATAGCTCACCCCAAACAACGTGTCTGGTCGCGTTGTGAAAACGGTGATGGACGTCCCTGGATGGCCCTCCACTTGAAAATCGATCTCGGCCCCAATCGAACGGCCAATCCAATTGGCTTGCATGGTGCGGACGCGCTCAGGCCAACCCTGCAGTTGATCTAGATCATCAAGAAGGGCATCGGCGTACTCGGTGATGCGTAAAAACCATTGGCGCAAGTCACGCTTTTCCACCAGCGCACCGGACCGCCAGGAGCGACCATCCGCATCAACTTGCTCATTCGCGAGCACCGTTTGATCCACCGGATCCCAGTTGACAGTGGCATCCTTTTGATAGGCAAGTCCGCCCGCATGCATTTCCAGGAACAGCCATTGCGTCCAGCGGTAGTAATCGCTGTGGCAGGTTGCCAGCTCTCGATTCCAGTCAATCGACAAGCCCAAGCGTCCTAACTGCCCTCGCATCTGGGCGATGTTGCTGTCCGTCCAAACGCCTGGTTCGATCTGGCGTTCGATCGCTGCATTTTCAGCTGGTAAGCCAAAGGCATCCCACCCCATCGGATGAAGCACCGCATCCCCTCGCATGCGTTGCACCCGGGCAATCACATCCGTAATCACGTAATTACGGACATGTCCCATGTGAAGCGTTCCCGAGGGATAGGGAAACATCGACAACGCATAAAAAGCTCGCTGGCCAGGCTTCGGGTCCTGCGTTTCATAGAGACGCTTCTCCTTCCAAAGGGCTTGCCATCGCTCTTCGAGCGCAAGGGGTTGATACCGATCAGTAGCCGTAGAGGCTGCGTTGGCGGATGGGGACGAGGAAGCCGTCACGGCAGGGGAACATTTGGACAGATCGTGACACAAATGCTGTTCCTTAAAGGCCCCGGGGCAGCGGACGGACCAGGAGCATCGCGGCACGACTGATCAAAACGGGATCATCAGAATCCGACGGCTGCAGGGCCAAACAATGTTGGTCTTGCCAGATCAGCACTCCAATCAGCCGACGTCCATCGCTGAGTTCAAGGCTGAGAATTTTTTGTTCACGAATCCATGTCTGCAGCAAGCGAATGCTGGGCAAGCTCGGATCGAAGGAACTTGGCTCCATAGGATCAGAGAGGGATCGGACATTTCATGCTGCAGTTCAGCAAGTATCAAGGTTTAGGCAATGACTTCGTGCTGTTGGAAGGCCGTGCTGGGCAACTTCCTCTCAACATCACGGAGCCAGATCCCCATTGGGTGCGCCAACTGTGTGATCGCCGATTTGGAATCGGAGGCGATGGCTTGATTTTGGCCCTGCCCCCACAGCATGGCGAAGAACTGCGGATGCGCATTTTCAATGCGGATGGAAGCGAGGCCGAGATGTGCGGCAACGGCATTCGCTGTCTAGCCCGTTTTCTTGCTGATAGCGATGGGGATCAACCAGGACGGACGTGGAGAACCGAAACGATGGCAGGCGTCATCGTCCCCGAACTCTGTGAGGACGGACAGATCCGGGTTGATATGGGGCAACCATTTCTAGATCCCGGCGCCATTCCAACAACCCTCACAACAGGACCGTCTGGACTTCCGCAAGGAGAGATCGATCTCCAGGGCAGCAGCCTTCAACTCGCTGCTGTGGGAATGGGCAATCCCCACGTGGTCGTGCCCGTGCAAGACCTGCAAACCATCCCCTTCGACGCATGGGGATCGGCGCTGGAGGTCCATCCTTTGTTTCCAGCCAAAACCAATGTTCACTTCCTGGAAGTGATCGATCAGCAGACCCTTGAGATCCGTGTGTGGGAGCGCGGAGCAGGTCCCACCCTGGCTTGTGGCACCGGAGCCTGCGCCACGCTCGTTGCCGCCACGCTGCTCGGCCTATCGAATTCAAAGGCCACGGTGAAACTTCCAGGGGGGCCACTTGAGATCAGCTGGCCGGATCCCCAAGGCTCCGTGTTTATGACTGGCCCCGCCGTCGCCGTCTTTGATGGTGTTCTGAATCCTGAATTGCTCCCACAGCAAGGCCAGGGTTCTCAACAGCAGCCAATCCCAGGGAAAGCCGTTGGACAACCAACACCACCGTCCAGGGATGCCTCCCCAGCATCAGCGCCCGTCTCGACCAGCTTGGACTGCGCGAATGATTGCAAAGACTCCTGCCAGCAACCGGACCACTGCCTCCGGGAGGAGGCGCAGGCGCGCGTTCAACAATTTTTGTCGTCCACCTCTCTCGACGCGATGATCAACCTCGCTGGAGATTCCCTCGAGGAACGAACCCTGTCCCGATTGAATCGCGATGACAGGCCCTGAAGGCCCCTACTTTTACCTTGATGGTTGTGCCACAGCTCCCCTGAGAGAGAGCGTGATCGCTTGCATGAGCAAGGTGCAACAAGAAAGCTGGGGCAATCCCTCGAGCCTGCATCGCATCGGCTGTGATGCGGCTGAGTCGCTGGAACGGGCGCGCCTTTCCATTGGAGAGAGCCTGGGGGCGGACCGGTCAGACATCCTGTTCAGCTCCGGGGCCACCGAGTCCGCCCATCTCGCCCTGCTTGGACTGGCCAAAACCGAATCACCAGGACGATTAGTGATCTCTGCTGTGGAACACCCGGCCGTTGCAGCTGCAGCGCAGCAATTGGCCGAGAGCGGATGGACGGTGGAGCGATGGCCGGTGGATGCCGTTGGACAGATCGAGATGCAACATCTCGAGCGATTGCTCGAACCTCCTACCAAAATCGTGTCCTTGATCTGGGGTCAGAGTGAAGTGGGAACGCTTCAACCGATCCAGACCGTGGGTGAAGCTTGTCGTTCGAAACACATTCCCTTTCATACCGATGCCACCCAAGTTCTGAGCCAGGGTTGCCCGAACTGGAACGAACTTCCAGTTGATCTGTTAACAGCTTCAGCACACAAATGCGGAGGTCCCAGGGGGATCGGTTTGTTGCTCTTAAGACCGGAGATCGCAGAACGGATCCAGCCCCTGTTGGCTGGAGGTCAACAAGAGAATGGGCTTCGCGCTGGAACCGAATGCCCCGTCCTCGCTCAGGGCATGGCAGCAGCGTTCCGTGAGATCGCTCCTTGTCAGGCCAATCAAGTCAAAACCTCGGGATCCGGGATCGCTCGATTGCGCGGTGCCTTGCTTGCCTTGCTTCGCCAGAACGATGCCATCCGTGTCAGTGGTCATCCCACGGATCGGCTGCCGCACCATCTCTCCCTGCTGGTCTCCGATCGCCACGGCCAGCCCATGTCGGGTCGTGCCTTGGTACGAGCCCTAGATCGCGAAGGAATCGCAGCGAGTAGTGGGAGTGCCTGTTCCTCCGGTCGCGAGAGTGACAGTCCCGTCCTGGAGGCGATGGGCGTGGATCCCCGATGGCGACGGTCGGGGCTTCGGCTCAGTCTTGGCTATTGGATTGACCCGGCAACATTGCCTGAAATCAACGATCGCATTCAAAACGCCATCGCGCGTATGAACCACCAACGCGTCTGACGTCTAGGTACTCTCCGCCCACACCATCCATCGAGTTGAGTTTGTCCGTCACCCTTCCTGCCGATCTTGTCGAGGCCGAGGCGATGACCCTCGCCTCCCTCAAGCAAGCTCTGAGCGATCGTCAGCAACGTCGCTGGACCGTGACCTGGCGTTTCGAAGGACTCAGGCTCCTCAATCCAGCGTTGCGGCTAGCGCAGGCATTGCAGGCTGAAGGACATGACGTGGTGTTGGGCTGGCCAGATGCGGGATCAGCAGCCCTAGCGCAACGGGAAAGCCCAGAGCTCGCGTCGCACTGCCTTGCCCTCAAGGATCTGATGCTCTCCAGCGACCCCGAGCTCAAGGGCCGATTGCTCTTGGCCATTGGACCGCAGCCAAGTGATTACGACTTGGTTGAACAGATCTGCAACGGCTGGGAGGGACCGGTCGTTCTTCTCAACGGAAAACTTGAGGACGCCGGTGTGGGCATTGGCAGTGTTGCCAGGGGTAGACGCAAAGGGTTTCTCTCCATTTGGCGGTCTGCCTTCCACTTAGAGCCGCTCGCGGAAGGGGCACTCCTGCAAACAGAACAGGAGATGTGGCATCTGTTTAAAGCGGATCCTGATGGCTATCGGTTCCTCGCCACCATGCCCTCAAAACCAGACGCCGAGGCAATTGCCATGGCGCTCAACGGCGAGGATGACAGCCTTGGACGTCAATTAGGAGCGGTCGACCGCTTCATCGAAGATCTGCGTAGTTAATGTTCCCAAAAATCGCTTTTACTGTGGCCAGGTGATCGGAATGGGAATGGCTTTAAAAGACCGATTGCGCGGAGTGCCAGCTCTGGATGCCACTGCTGGACTGATCGCACTCTTGGCGGTTGGCGGCGTGCTTTGGAGTCCAAAACTCTCCAACACGTTTGCCAAAGCCAACGGGTCGGTCAAACCCGTGCAAGTGATGGTCGACGTGCGTCGTGTGAGCGCAGCTGACCCCGAAGCGTTGGTGCAGGAAGCTCTTGCGGCTGGACGGACCAGCATCATCATTCGCAATCAACCCGCCGGAAGCGTCAAGCTCATTCGCGTTGAGGACATCAACCGCGTCCTGGTGGCGGTACAACCCGATGGATCCGTCGTGACAGCCCCCGATCCCAACCGGGCAAGCATTAACGATCTGAATGCTCGCTTTGTGTTGGAAGGCGATGCAACCGTCTCGAAATCTGGCGTGGTTCTTGCTGGTACCAAGTTGAAAGTCGGCACACCCGTAGAACTGGAAGGTGCGCTTTACCGCCTGAATGGGACCGTTAGCGGTGTCAAGGTGCAATGAAAGCAGCTCTCCTTTTCCTCACGCTGGCGGCGACCACAACAGCGTCGATGCCTGGTCGGGCCGAGCCTGCGCTGCTGACCCTTCCCGCACCCCCCTCTGACCAGCCTCTTCCCGATCTTCAACAACAGGGGCGCTCCTGTGTTCCTCTGCAGCAAGCCTTGAATCGCTTGCTAGCCCCCGTTGCCAGGTCATGGAGCGTGTCAGTGGTCAACAGCAATGGAGATCTGCTTGGTGACGTGAATGGCGCGATGGCGCGCATTCCAGCCTCCAATCAAAAGCTGATCAGTACAGCCTTCGCTCTCGACCAGTTGGGTCCTGATTTCCGCCTGCGTACGCAACTCGTCCAACGTGCCGACGGCACCCTTGAACTCAAAGGTCAAGGGGATCCTGATCTTGGAATTGCAGGTCTACAGCGGTTTGCCATGGCAGCCATGGGCCAGGGAGGAGCGCGGGGAACCACCACCGGGCCCGTGAACTTGATGGTGCGAGAAGAACCCCGTCAGAACTGGTGGCCGAACGATTGGCACCCTGCAGATCGCGCCTATGCCTATGGAGCGCCGATTACGCGGTTGGCCCTCACCAGCAACGCCCTGGGAGGGGCCGTGAGCGATCCCTATCGACGCCTAGAAACCCTGTTCAAGAAAGAGGTGAAGCGTCGCGGTGGAAGCGTTCAGGTCCAACAAGCGCGACCGATCCGCAACACCGATCAACCACAACAAAGCGACGATCAGATCGTGCTGCATGAGGAAACCTCTGCTCCGATGCACGCTCTGCTCAGCCTTGCCAACACGGAAAGTCATAACTTCACAGCTGAAGTGCTGCTCCGACAAGCAGCCGACCAATGGGACGTGAGAGCGGCCTCAGCGGCCGCGCACCGCTGGATGCAACAACAAGGAATCCCTGTGCAGGGACTCAGGGTTGCCGATGGCAGTGGACTGTCGCGCAACAACCGCGTATCCAGTCAGACCATCGCTGCGTTATTAATGCGGATGGATCAACATCCCTACGCTTCCTACTACCAAGCGTCCATGGCGATTGCTGGACAGCGAGGGACGCTGCGCAATTACTTCATCGGCTCGCCCATTCAAGGCAAGTTTTGGGGAAAAACTGGCACCATCAGCGGTGTGCGCTCAATTTCTGGCATTCTCCAAACCGCGGACGGTCCGCGATACGTGAGCATGATTTCGAATGGTGCAAGCCGACCGAACGCAACGATCGGCCAAATTTTAAGAACCGTCTACAGCCTCAGCCCGTGCCCTTCATCGATCTGAGCCGGGAGGCGGCACGACGCGCCTTGTTCATTGAGACCGCTTTCCCCTGACGGGTTGGCGTGTCGGAACTTTCGGTCTCAGGCGCAGAGCTATCGGGACGGATCATCTGAATTTTCACGAGCTCTTGGCGACCAGCCAAAACCACCTGGGCCATCTCCTTGAGTCGTTGCTCGAGTTCTCCCAGCGTTTGCTCCGCGTAGCGGTTCGCTCCGTCCTGGACAGATGCAGCGTCATGACGTGTGCGCTGAATCAACGATTCACACTGTTGTTGGGTCTGCTGGCGGAACTGAAGAGCATCGTTGTGAATGCGCTCAGCTTCCGTTTGGGCCTCCTTCTGGAGCTTGACCCCTTCATTGCGAATCTGCTCTAGCTCCTGAGCGGACTGCTGGCGGCTGCGTTCGTGGTGCTCGGCCAATTGGCGCTTGAGCTCGAGCGCTTCCTGATCGAGTTGTTGACGGCGTTGCAGAGCCTCCTGCTCCAACTGTTGTCGACGGGTGGCAAATTGCTGCTCCAACTGGACCTGCTTGGATTGCATCTCGTGCTCCATTTGAGCGGCCTGCTGGCGAGAGCTCTGGAGTAACTGTTCGCACTGCTGGCGAACCTGATCCCGCATCTCATTCACCTGGCGTTCCGCTTCCTGCCTAACCGCAGCCGCACTGACGAGCTGTTCGCGTTGAAGCTGGGCTTTTTGAACAATTTCGTCGGCCTGATTGCGTGCCGAGGTAATGAATTCGTCCTTCTTTTGCAGCAACTGATCAGCCTGAGCAATCTGCCCGGGTAGCGATGCCCTAACGCCATCCATCAGCTCGACGGCATCTTGCTCATTCACCAGCCTTCCACCACTAAAAGGAATGCGGCTACCTTCAAGAACAATTTCCTCGAGCTGGTCGAGCTGATCGAGCACGGAGAACTGGATCTCGCTCATCGAAACTGACTTATAAAGCCGAATTAAAGAACCTCTTGAGGTCCTCCGCCACCACCGCTGGAACCATGTGTTCAACACGACCTCCAAAACGGGCCACTTCCTTCACAACCGAACTACTCAAAAAGCTGTAGTGGGCTGCCGTACTGAGGAAAATGGTCTCAAATTCAGAATCCAAAGATCGGTTCGTATGAGCGATCTGAAGCTCATATTCGAAGTCGCTCATCGCGCGTAAGCCGCGCAAAATCAACTGTGCACCATGTTCGCGAGCGCAGGTCACCGTCAGGCCGTTAAAGCTGGTCACCGTGACCCCTTGCAGATGGGAGGTGGCCTGGGTGATTTGCTCCAGCCGTTGATCAAGGCTGAAAGCAGGGGATTTCCCTGGGTTCTGGAGAACAGCAACCACCACTTCCCCGAACAGAGAACAGCCACGCTCGATTAAATCGAGATGTCCAAGGGTGAGAGGATCAAAACTGCCCGGGTAGAGAGCGCGCATCAGCCATGCAGGACTGATCGGATCCTATGCAGCGCAGGGTCTCTAGATTCGATGCATGCAGCGTCCTTTGCTTGAGCAACCGGAGCGCCTGGAACAGCGCCTGAAAGAGATTCCCCCTGAGCCGGGCTGCTATCTCATGCGCGATGCCGACGATCGCTTGCTGTACGTCGGAAAATCAAAAACCTTGCGTAGCAGGGTGCGTAGTTACTTTCGCAGCAGCCATGACCTAAGCCCGCGCATCCGCTTGATGGTGCGGCAGATCTGCGAAATCGAGTTCATCGTCACGGACAGCGAGGCGGAAGCGCTCGCGCTGGAATCCAATCTCATCAAAAACCAGCAACCGCATTTCAATGTGCTGCTGAAGGACGACAAAAAATATCCCTATCTGTGCATTACGTGGAGCGAACCATACCCTCGCATTTTTATTACCCGACGTCGGAGATTTCGCAGCCCTCTTGATCGTTTTTATGGACCCTATGTGGATGTGGGCTTACTCAGAAGAACCCTTTTTCTCGTCAAACGAGTGTTTCCACTACGCCAACGACCACGTCCTCTTTATCCAAATCGCACCTGCCTTAATTATTCGATTGGCCGTTGCCCAGGAGTGTGTCAAGAGAAGGTAAGTTCTGAAGATTATCACCAAATTTTACGCAAAGTTGCGATGGTCTTCCAAGGTCGAAGCGACGAACTTCGGCAACTCCTTAATCAGCAGATGGAGCGCTATGCCGAGAGGCTTGATTTTGAATCTGCTGCCAGAATACGCGATCAACTTCAAGGAATTGATCAGTTAACTGCGGATCAAAAAATGAGCTTACCGGATGCATCCGTGAGCAGAGATGTGCTTGCTGTTGCCCAAGATGATCATTTTGCAGCGATTCAATTGTTTCAAATGCGTGCCGGAAAACTGGTTGGCCGTCTTGGTTTTGCAGCAGATGCAACAGACCTAGGGTCGGGATTAATCCTTCAGAGGGTCATTGAAGAGCACTACAGCCAGGTCGACGCCGTTGAAATACCTCCGGAAGTTTTAGTGCAGCATCAGCTTCCGCAACAGTCCTTGATTGCCGACTGGTTAAGCGAACAAAGAGAGCGCAAAGTTCAGGTGTTGCATCCTCAAAGACGCCAAAAAGCAGATCTGATTGATTTGGTGATGCGTAACGCTGAATTTGAATTAGGCCGGGCTCGCCAAAGCCAGGAACAGCAAGCCTTGGCAACGGAAGATCTGGCTCAACTTCTTGAATTAACCACACCTCCACGACGAATCGAGGGCTATGACATCAGTCATATTCAGGGCAGTGATGCTGTTGCCTCACAGGTGGTCTTCATCGACGGGCTTCCTGCCAAGCAGCATTACCGCCGCTACAAAATCCAAAGCAGCAGCATTCAGGCCGGTCACAGCGATGACTTCATGGCCATGGCAGAAATCATGCGCAGACGCTTTCGCAAATGGGCCCGCGTGAAAGCTGAAGGGGCTGACCTGGCTGAAATCAGGCGCCAATCCAGCAGCAGCCTGAACATGGATGGACTCCATGACTGGCCCGATGTCGTGATGATTGACGGGGGCAAGGGTCAGCTATCCGCTGTGATGGAAGCCTTGCGCGAGTTGGATTTGCATGAGGATCTTGTGGTGTGTTCCCTGGCCAAACAACGGGAGGAGATTTTCCTCCCGGAAGCCAAGCAGCCCCTTGAAAGCGAGCCCGACCAACTTGGAGTGGCCTTGCTGCGCCGCTTACGCGACGAGGCGCATCGCTTTGCCGTGACCTTCCATCGGCAGCAGAGAGGGCAGCGAATGAAACGCTCACGCCTGTCTGACATCCCCGGGCTGGGCCCCAAACGCGTGCGAGATCTTCTTGCCCACTTTCAATCGATTGACGCCATTCAGCTCGCCAGCGTGGATCAGCTCCATCAAGCCCCCGGGGTCGGGCTCTCGCTGGCCAAACAGATTCGCGCCTATTTTCATCCTCAGGAAGCTGAAGAGGACAACGTGGTGATGGCAGGCGAGGACACGGCATGAAGCGCTGCTTTCAAGCCACAAACCTGATCTTCATCGTTGTGATCGGGGCCGCTCTCACGCTGCTAACTCCCGCTCGGGCCTTCGCCGCACCCGGCCTGTGCACTGGAGTGGTGTGCGCCGATGAGATCACCCGCAGCGCCAAAAATCATTGGCAACTGCGCATGCGACTGGAAGATCAACAAGGGCATCGCGAGCGCGTGGTGATGGACTGCCGCAACCAACAGCTCAGCCCACGAGGCGGACTGGTGGATCGCATCCCCGCCACAGCTCTTGGACGGCGTGCCTGTCGCCTCGCTGGCGAGGCCGGTTAAGACGCTATGGAAATCACGCTTGTCTTTCCCCATCAGCTGTTCGAGCACCATCCGGGGATTCGTGCCAACAGAAGCATTGCCCTGATTGCTGACGGCTTAATTCTCGGTGGTGATCCTCAATGGCCACTCACGATCCATCCCCGCAAGCGCCAGTTGCATCAACAATCGATGCTGGCCTACCAGAAGCGTCTGGAATCCCAAGGCCATCGCCTCATCACGCTGACGCCCAATGCCCAGCAACAGACGTCAGATCTACTGAGCGAACTGATCGACTCTGGCTACCAAACGTTTTACCTCGCTGATCCAATCGATGATCTTTTAACCAAAAGAGTCAGAAACACGCTGCAACAACGCGGTTGTGTCTTAGAAATTCTTCCCACTCCGATGTTGCTTACGCCAACCGAAGTGATGGATGACCATTTCAATGGTCGACGCAAGCCAATGATGGCCAACTTCTATCAAATGCAGCGCAAGCGCTTAGGGGTCTTGATCGATGATCAAGGAGCTCCTGTGGGTGGGCGTTGGAGTTATGACGCGGACAACCGTAAAAAACTTCCCAAGGGAATCACGGTTCCTGAGGCACCATCGATTGATTTGCCCGTTGATCACTTATCAGCAGAACATTGGTTAGACACCTTTCTGGAACAAAGATTGGCTGGTTTTGGCACCTATGAAGATGCCATCAGCTCCCATCACCGCGTGATGTGGCATAGCGTGCTGACGCCGATGCTCAACCTCGGACTGCTCACGCCCCAACAGGTTTTGAACAGAACCCTGGAGGCCGCAGACAGCGTTGAGATCCCCCTGAATTCTCTTGAAGGTTTTCTGAGACAGATCATTGGTTGGCGTGAATTCATGGCTGCCATGTACTTGCGCCATGGAGTCACGATGCGCAATAGCAATTTTTGGAATTTTGAAGATCGCCCTATTCCCGATGCTTTCTATCAAGGAACAACAGGAATACCTCCGATTGATGATGCTATCAAACGCGCGATAGACACGGGCTATTGTCATCATATTGAGCGCTTAATGTTGCTCGGAAACATGATGCTTCTTTGCGGCTTTCACCCCACCCGTATCTACACCTGGTTCATGGAACTATTCGTGGATGCCTACGATTGGGTGATGGTCCCCAATGTCTATGGAATGAGTCAATTTGCTGACGGAGGAATCTTTACGAGTAAGCCTTATTTATCTGGATCCAATTATGTGCGCAAAATGTCTGACTACAAACCTGGAGATTGGTGCGGCATTTGGGACGGCTTGTTTTGGAGTTTCATTCACCGCCACGGAGAATTTTTCCGATCTCAACCCCGCCTGGCGATGATGGCTCGAAATCTTGATCGCATGGCGCCTGAGGTCATGGAAACGCATTACACCAAGGCACAACAATTTCTTGACTCGCTCAGCTAGCGGCTTTCTATTGTTCAGGTGAGATTGATGGGGTCATGACACTGACGCTTCCACCTGAGGCTTACCTGTGGTTCAAGACCCTTCACATTGTTGGAGTGGTGGTCTGGTTCGCCGGGCTGTTCTATCTCGTCAGGCTGTTCATCTATCACGTTGAAGCAGAGGAGGAAAAGTCGCCTGTACGCGAAGCCTTCAAGGCCCAGTACGCCGTGATGGAACGGCGCCTCGCCAACATCATCACCACACCTGGTTTGATCCTCACCGTGACCATGGCCGCGGGGCTCTTGATCGTGCAGCCGTCCTGGCTGCACCAAGGCTGGATGCACGCAAAGCTCGGTTTTGTGGGGCTGTTATTGGCCTATCACGTGTTCTGTTATCGACTGATGGGCCAACTTCAGGCTGGGGTCTGCCAATGGAGTGGTCGGCAACTCCGAGCTCTCAACGAACTGCCCACGCTGCTGTTGGTCTTGGTGGTGATGCTTGTGGTGTTTAAAACCCAATTCCCCACAGGGGCAGCAACCTGGTTAACCGTTGGTCTGGTGGTGTTCATGGCCGCAACGATTCAGTTTTATGCCCGCTGGCGTCGTCTCCGTGAAGCAGCGCTTGCGCAGGAGTCAGTTGGTGACGCCTGATCAGCACCCGTTGCGGGCTGTCCTCGAAACGATTGGACCAGAGAGCTGCCCTGGCTCGCTGAATTTTCATTGCCACACCGTTTGCAGCGACGGAAGCCTGGAACCCGTGGCTCTGATTGAACAAGCCACGGCTCGGAAGCTGAGTCACATCGCAGTCACGGATCACCATTCGATCGCTGCCTATGAACAGATGGTCAACTGGCTTGATCGCGCTCGCAGTCGCGGCGAAAACACGCCGACGCTTTGGAGTGGGATGGAAATCAGTTGCATCCTGCAAGGTTGTTTGGTCCATGTCCTAGCTCTGGGCTTCACGCCAGGACATCCCGCACTTTTGCCCTATTCCAGCGGCGATGCCGCTGTGGGCGCTCCTCTGAGGGCTGGTGAGGTTCGCAAAGCGATTCACAACGCTGGCGGCCTGGCAATCCTGGCCCATCCGGGGCGCTACAGATTGGGCTTCTCGGTGTTGATTGATGCAGCGGCTGAACTGGGTTTCGACGGGGGTGAAGCCTGGTACGACTACGACATGCAACAGCACTGGGCCTGCACACCGTTGATCTGCGAATCGATCGACCAACAGTTGAAGAACCTTGGCCTTTTGCGTACCTGCGGCACCGATACCCACGGGTTGGACCTAAAAGGCCGCTAAATTCACTCAACGATCTGGAACACGGGAATGGGCCTCTTTGATCGGCTGCTGAATTCAAGCGCCAAGGATGACGGTCAACAGGACGTTCCCAAGGATCGTGCCAAGCCAAAAGCCGAAGCCTTCTATCTCGACTCCGACGCGTCTTCGTCCTACGGAAACGTGGACTACATGCGCGAGGCCAAGACAATTCGTCGCACCTTCCCCGGAACCGCCGACAACCCTGGCAACAAGGAGTTGGTGACCAAGGTTGATGCGATGGACGTCACCGTTGGCACTCGCTCCCAAGGCCTGGGCGAAGAAAATCCAAACGAAGAACCTTCAATTCCGTCCTTGCTCTCGGACGGAATTCCCAAGCCGGTGAAAAAGACCTTCGCCGAGACGATGACCCAGGAGCAGCTGGATCAAAAGCTCAAGGGGAATGCCTTGCGCACAGCTGGTGTCAACACACCAATGGCCCCTGATGCGGCTCCTGTTGGCCGCAAGGAAGAACTGAAATCCGAACCCGAGATTCAGCCAAACAACCCATCGGCCAACCGCAGCCCATCGTCCAAGCCGGGATCGATCGATCCTTTCAAGGCCATGGTCCGCGACCTCAACAACTAAGACCTCCTTTCTCGACAGCCTCCTCCGCTTGGAGAACCAATCCCCTGATCTGCTCGAGCTGATCGGGGGATGGTTGAGCCCACAACCCTCGGTTGGCCGCTTCCAGCAATCGTTCGGCCATATCTCTGAGGACCCAGGGATTGGATCGGCTCAAAAAGTCTTGTGTGTCCTTTTCCAGCAGCCACTGATCACAGATGGCCCCGTAGCACCAGTCAGGAACCGCTTCGGTTGAGGCGTCGTAGGCAAACAAGTAATCAAGGCTGGCTCCCATTTCGAAGGCCCCCTTGTAGCCATGTTGTTGCATTCCCTGGATCCAGCGAGGGTTTAACAACCGACTCCTCACCACCTTGTCGATTTCACGGCTGAGCGAATGAATGCGAAGCCGCTCTTGGCGAGAATGGTCCGCAAACCAGGGCTGCACAGAGGTTCCTCCCGAGCGCCGCACCGCTGCCGTCATGCCCCCATGGAACTGGTAATAGTCATCAGAGTCGAGTAAATCGTGCTCCCTGTTGTCCTGGTTATGCAGAACCACCTGCACATGCTGAAGAGCAGCTTCCAAGCCAGAGCGATTGGCCTGGGCCTGAACGTCGCCGTCATAACTCCAGGAACTCCAGGCTAAGAAAGCCTCGCCAAGGTCGTCCTGGTTCTCCCATTGACCTGAATCGATCAAGGCCTGCAATCCAGCGCCATAGGCACCCGGTGCCGATCCAAAAATCCTGGCTTGAGGACCCTCCTGACGGGTAATCGCAGCAAGCGGATTTTCAGCGTCTGCTTCCTCGAGTGCTGAGACCAGGTGCACAGCACGATCCACCCAGCCCACAAGCTGAGGGAAGGCATCGCGAAACAGTCCAGACATCCGCAAGGTGACATCCACCCTGGGTCGAGCCAACAGGCTCAAAGGAATCACTTCCAGGTCCACCATGCGCCGTGTTGGCCCATCCCAGAGAGGACGAACGCCAAGCAGGGCAAACATTTGGGCGATGTCTTCACCGCCGTTGCGCATCGTGGCTGTTCCCCAAACAGACAACGCGAGGTGCCGTAGATCCTCTCCTTCCTCAAGTCGGTAAAGATCCAGCAATTGCTCAGCGCTTCGCCGCCCTAAATCCCAAGCCGCTTCGGTAGGAAGACCACGCAGATCAACGGAATAGAAATTTCGCCCCGTTGGCAACACGTCTGGACGTCCTCGTGTTGGGGCGCCAGAGGGGCCGCTCGCGATCCTTCGCCCGTCTAAAGCAGCAAGGAAGGCCTTCTTTTCAGTGGAAGCACAGGCCAATAAACGCGGTAACAGCTCGTCGCGCAAGCGCAGCAAAGCAGGCTCCTTGTTGTCGTAAAGCCACTGCTGCAGCAAAGGGCTCAATGGCTCTGAGGGCACATCTGTGATCTGCTCCAACAAGCGGAGCGCTTGAGCATCGAGCCAACTCACAGCGGCCGAAACCCGTCTGGGCTGATCACAGCCCAACGTCTCAAGAGTTCTGCAGTCGTGGTCGCTCAGAGGCGCACCGTCTTCATCCGACCAGGGGTCGCATTCCAGTCCAACCACCTTGGCCATCGCCTGGGTGATGCCTTGGCAACCACCAGACGGCGATCGCGCAATCGCCAGCAGGAGCTCCCGTTGAATCGAGGCTTCAGGCTGACTGCCAAAACGATGCAGGCCCGTTCTGATTTGCGCCTCCTTCAACTCACAGAGATAGGTCTCCACCTGATCAAGACAGCGGGCCCAGGAGTCGTTGTCTGGATCAGCTGCGCTGGGTAGATCGTTCGCTGGGTTGGAGAAGGAAGGCCAATCCAGGCTTTGAAGCAGCTGCTTGATTTGCTGCTCGAGCACGTCACAACGCTCAGCAGCAACCTGACGCGCCTCCACGTACTCATCCAACAAGGCTTCGAGAGACAGCAAAGATCCGTGCAGCCCAGCCCGTCCCAAGGGTGGGGTGAGGTGATCAAGAATCACGGCATGGCCCCGACGCTTGGCTTGGGAACCCTCGCCTGGATCATTCACGATGAACGGATACACATGCGGAATCGGAGCGAGCGCCAGGCCTGGCCCACAGGCTTCACTCAGTCCAACCGACTTACCCGGTAGCCATTCCGCGCTGCCATGTTTGCCCACATGGACCATCAGCTGGGTGCCATGCACCTCCTGAAGCCAAAGATATTGGGCCAAATATCGATGCGGTGGAGGGAGATCAGGAGAGTGGAGATCGCTGATTTGATCGGGGTCATAGCCACGGCTGGGCTGAATCAACACGGCCACATGCCCAAACAGCACGCCATGCACCGCAAACCCCTTCTCCTCAAGATCCACGGCCTGTTCCGGCGAACCCCAGCGACCCTCAATCAGGGATCGGGCTTGGGGTGTGAGCCGTCGCCACCAGCGCAAATAGTGGTTGAGGGGGAGATAGGCAAGAGGCTGAAGGTGAAAACTCTCCGGATCGTTGCTGCGTCCCGACAACAATTGGGCCATCAGCGCTTGCGATTCATCAGGCCGCGGCTCACTCCCAAGCGCAACACCGGCTTCAGCGAGCCAGTTCAAGAGGTTCATGGTGCTGGCGGGTGTATCCAGACCAACCCCATTGGCCAAACGGCCATTGCGAACGGGGTAATTCGCGAGCACCAGGGCCACCCGCTTCTCTGCTGCCTCCGTCTGACGAAGATCCACCCAACAACGGGCATGGTCGGCCAGCCAATTCAGCCCTGAAGCGTCGGGAACCAAACCTTTGACCGCCGTCGACAAACTGGATTCCGCATCCAGGACTTCACGGAAGGCTCCGATTCTTGTGGTGATGCGTCCATCCAACTCAGGAAGCACCACTTGAAGGGAGAGATCGATGGGATCGAGCCCCTGGGTGGTGGCTTCCCAGGCTTGCTTGGCTCGTCCCGAAGAAAGCAGCTGCAAGACCGGCAGATCAAGACCATCCCAAAGGGGAGTGCCCAGCCCTGCCTCCTGGAACTGGACCGATGCAAAGGCTGTGGTGCTGACCACGAGCTGAACATCCTGGGCTTGAAACGCTCGTTGCACCCCCTGCTGAACCACGGGATCTCTCAAGCTGCTCACCCAGAGCGCACGCGGTGCGAGACCACGGCTTCTCAGCGCCTTCAACAGTTGATGACACCAGGCCGTGTCAGCCGCGCGGGCATGGGCCCGATACAGCAGAACACCAACCCTTGCCCCTGGTTCCTCACGCCAATCAAACGGGGCTGGGTCCGCCATCCGTTCCGGCTCAAGATCCTTGGCATCGTGAAGGGGATCTGGTTCGTTGCTGCTGGTGATGAAGGGATGAATCGCCTTCAAAACCTTGGTCATGTTGGGCATCCCCCCTTCGCGCAACAACAGAGCTAATTGTTGAGACAGCGTCGAAGACACCGATCCAATCGGATGGAGTTCGTCGTCTTGATCGGCGGTCCCAGCCAAAACAAGCAAGGTTCGATGTTGCGCAGACGCCTGCCAACGGCGGCACTGTTCAAGCCCATAACTCCAGTGACCTCGCCCACCCAGCAGGCGCACCACCAGCACCCGAGCCGAGCTCGCCGTTGCGGCCAGATAGTGATCAATTTGAGCGGGGTGCCGAAGACAATCGAGGGGCAAAGCTCGCAATTGCTCCTTCCAGTGCTGCAGCTCTGGCTGCCGAAGGCAGGCTGAAAGGGTGCTGATATCGGTCGCTGCGCTCGTCAGGAAAAGAATCGGGGCAGGCGGTTGCTCAACAACGGTGAAAACCTCGTTGCTTTCGGCGCCCGGAAGACTGCTCAGTCGATGCATGTCTCCATTCTGGTCTGATCACATCCCACCAACCGCGCGAGGTGAGTGAGAAAATTTGAGCATCGATCAATGTGCGATGCATCAGTTCCTTCCCTACGCCTGGTTTGAAGGCCGCTGCATCCCGTTTGACCAGGCCAAAGTGTCGATCGCAACGCATGCCCTGCACTACGGCACCGGTGCGTTCGGAGGCATGCGCGCCATACCGGATCCGGAAAAACCGGGCGGCATGCTGTTGTTTCGACCGGATCGCCATGCGCGCCGCCTCTCACAAAGCGCCAAGCTCTTGCTCGCTGATCTGACGGAAGAAACGGTGATGGAGGCTCTGATCGCGGTACTCAGGGCGAACAAACCCACGACGCCGATCTACCTCAGACCGTTTGTTTACACCAGTGATTTAGGCATCGCACCACGGCTGCACAACATCGAGACTGATTTTCTGATTTACGGCTTAGAGCTCGGCGATTACCTCTCCCCCGATGGCGTGAGTTGCCGGATTAGTAGTTGGACCCGACAGGAGGATCGCTCCCTTCCCCTACGCGGAAAAATCAGTGGTGCTTACATCACGAGTTCACTTGCCAAAACAGAAGCCGTCACCAGCGGCTTTGACGAAGCCCTGCTGATGAACACGCGGGGAAAGGTAAGCGAAGCCAGTGGGATGAATCTGTTTTTAGTGCGCGATGGCGTCCTGATCACCCCTGGCGTTGATCAAGACATTCTTGAGGGAATCACCCGCTCCAGCGTGATTGAGCTGGCAAAGCACATGGGATTGCAGGTGATCGAACGCCCCGTGGATAAAACTGAACTTTGCATCGCTGATGAAGTGTTCCTCACGGGAACGGCCGCGAAAATCACGCCGATTCGTCAACTCGAATCCACCGTCTTGCCGACCAACCGGCCGGTGATGGATGCCTTAAGAAAACGTCTGGTTGCGATTACGGAAGGAAAGGATCCGGAGTTCAGCCACTGGGTCACCAGGATCGAGCTCGAAGGCTAAGGATGGCTCTGGGATCAAGAGCAGTTCATAGGATGGGGTGAGAGAAGCGATTGAGCGATGCAGGCCGTGACTGAGACCCCCACCCTCAACGCCTCTCGCTTTTTAAAACGTCTGCATGACCCGTCCAGGCCGGTGTTGGTGTTTGACGGAGCTACGGGCACCTCCCTGCAGCAAATGGACCTATCCGCCGATGATTTCGGTGGAGAAGCCCTGGAAGGTTGCAACGAAAACCTGGTGGTTACAAGGCCCGATGCCGTTCAAAGAGTGCATCGACAGTTTCTTGACGCCGGTTGTGATGTCATCGAAACCGATACGTTTGGCGCCGCTTCTGTGGTGCTGGCCGAGTACGGCCTAGAGGACAAAACCTTCGAGCTCAACAAGCGGGCTGCAGAGCTGGCCAAAGAAGTGGCCACGGAATACAGCACCGATGAAAAACCACGATTCGTGGCGGGATCGATGGGGCCCACCACGAAATTACCCACGCTCGGACATATCAGTTTTGATCTGCTTCGCGATTCCTATCAAGAGCAAGCGGAAGGACTGATTGCCGGGGATGTGGATCTACTGATCATCGAAACCTGTCAGGACGTTCTGCAGATCAAGGCAGCGCTCCAAGGCATTGAACAGGCCTTTGAAACCAGCGGTGAACGCCGCCCCTTGATGGTGTCCGTCACGATGGAAACCACAGGCACCATGCTGGTGGGTTCCGACATTGCCGCTGTTGTTGCCATTCTTGAACCCTTCCCCATTGATGTGCTCGGCCTGAACTGCGCAACAGGCCCTGAACAAATGAAAGAGCACATGCGCTACTTAACAGATAATGCTCCCTTCGTGGTGAGCTGCATCCCCAACGCAGGCTTGCCAGAAAATGTTGGAGGTGTGGCGCACTACCGCCTAACACCGGTGGAACTGAAGATGCAATTAATGCACTTCGTGGAGGATCTTGGCGTTCAAGTCATTGGTGGATGTTGCGGAACAACGCCGGCCCATATTGCGGCGCTCTCTGAAATTTCATCAGAACTGAGCGCCGCGCCCAGAAAGGTGCGCTCATACCACCATGAGAGAAAAGCTCTCAGCTATGAAGCCGCCGCATCATCCATTTATGGAGCAACACCATATTTACAAGACAATTCCTTCTTAATCATTGGCGAGCGGCTCAATGCCAGTGGCTCCAAGAAAGTGCGTGAGTTGCTGAATGAAGAAGACTGGGATGGGCTCGTCGCTGTTGCGCGAGGACAGGTGAAAGAGAATGCTCACATCTTGGACGTGAATGTCGACTATGTCGGCCGAGATGGCGAAAGAGATATGCGAGAGCTCGTGAATCGAGTGGTCACCAATGTGAACCTTCCCTTAATGCTCGACTCAACGGAGTGGCAGAAAATGGAGGCAGGCCTGAAGGTTGCCGGCGGCAAATGCATTCTCAATTCAACCAACTACGAAGATGGGGATGAACGCTTCTTCAAAGTCTTAGAAATCGCCAAGCGTTATGGCGCCGGGGTTGTGATTGGCACGATCGATGAAGACGGCATGGCCCGCACTGCAGACCAGAAAGTTGCTATTGCAAAAAGAGCCTATCGAGACGCTGTCGAGTATGGAATTCCAGCGCGAGAAATTTTTTACGACGCGCTGGCGCTGCCAATTTCCACTGGAATTGAAGAAGATCGACGCAACGGTGCGGAAACCATTGAAGCCATTCGCAGAATTCGCGAGGATCTCCCCCAGGTTCACGTGGTTCTGGGTGTGTCCAATGTGAGCTTTGGCTTGTCTCCTGCTGCCAGAATTACACTGAATTCAGTCTTTTTGCATGATTGCTGCGAAGCTGGAATGGATGCAGCCATTGTGTCCCCAGCAAAAATTCTTCCACTCATCAAAATCAGCGAAGAGCATCAGAAAGTTTGTCGCGACTTAATCAATGATCGTCGTGGATTCGAAGGCGATGTTTGCACGTATGACCCGCTCACAGTGCTTACAACCTTATTCGAAGGTGTTAGCGCCAAAGCCGCTCGCGAATCAGGACCATCCTTAAGCGACCTAGCCGTGGAAGAACGGCTCAAACAGCACATTATTGACGGCGAGAGAATTGGATTAGAAGATGCACTTAAAGAGGGTTTAGAAAACTATCCACCACTGGATATCGTTAACACTTTCCTGCTGGATGGAATGAAGGTTGTGGGAGAGCTGTTTGGCTCTGGGCAAATGCAGCTCCCATTCGTTCTTCAATCCGCGGAAACCATGAAGTCTGCCGTGGCCTTTTTGGAACCATTCATGGAGAAAGAAGAAGGGGAACGATCCGCTAAAGCTAAGTTTTTAATCGCAACAGTTAAAGGAGATGTTCACGATATTGGCAAAAATTTGGTAGACATTATTTTAACAAATAATGGCTACGAAGTGATTAACCTTGGCATCAAGCAAGACGTCAATGCAATCATTACGGCCCAGCAAGAACATCAGGCTGATTGCATCGCCATGAGTGGTCTGCTGGTGAAGTCCACAGCCTTCATGAAAGACAATTTGCAAGCTTTCAACGAAGCTGGAATCAACGTTCCTGTTGTTCTTGGAGGGGCAGCATTAACGCCCAGATTTGTGAACAAAGACTGCAGCGATGTGTATGACGGCAAGGTCATTTATGGACGGGATGCCTTTACGGACCTGCGATTCATGGATGCCCTTGTGGCGGCGAAGTCAAAAGATCGCTGGGATGATCGCGCTGGCTTTCTCGATGGCACCCCTGAAGGTCTTTCAATTGGAGGTGACGCGGAATCCCCTGATCCCAGCGACGCATCGCCTGAGAGCCCGTCAAAACAAGCTGAGACGGCGGACCTCAAGCTTCCCGTCAGCTTCGAGCGTTCGGATGCCGTTCCTGAAGAGACAGCCGTCATCACCCCCTTCCTGGGTGCGTCGGTCTTGCAGGGAGAGGCAGAGATTCCGCTCGACGAGGTGATTGCCTTCCTCGACCGACAAGCCCTCTTCGCTGGTCAATGGCAGATGCGAAAAGCCAAAAACCAAAGCCGGGAAGAGTACGAACAAGACCTCGCTGATAAGGCAGAGCCAATCCTTCAGAAATGGCTGGCGCGCGCCAAAGAAGACCACTTGCTGCATCCAGCGGTCGCCTACGGCTATTTCCCCTGCGGACGGGACGGCAACTCCGTGGTGGTGTTCAAGCCGGAGGGTGGTGCAGAGCTGGGACGTTTTGATGTCCCCCGTCAACGCAGTGGCAATCGCTATTGCATCGCCGATTTCTTCCGAGATCTCAAAGAGGGCCAACCCTGCGATGTGCTGCCGATGCAAGCCGTTACCATGGGCGAAGAAGCCAGTCGCTTCAGCCAAGGGCTGTTTCGCAAGGATGCCTACAGCGACTATCTCTTTTTTCACGGCTTAGCTGTTCAGATGGCAGAGGCGCTGGCGGAGTGGACCCATGCCCGCATTCGCCGTGAATGCGGCTTCTCTGATCCCAAGGGGATGCCTCTCAGGGACATTCTTGCCCAGCGCTACAGGGGTAGCCGCTATTCCTTTGGATATCCAGCCTGTCCCAACGTGGCAGATTCGCGTCAGCAACTCGAATGGCTGCAGGCCGATCGCATCGGTCTGACCATGGATGAAAGCGACCAACTTCATCCTGAACAGAGCACAACAGCCCTGGTTGCTTTGCATAGCAACGCTCGCTACTTCAGCGCCTAAGGCCCATACAGCAGTGCGTTGCCTCAGACTTCTGAGGTCACGCATGCACTCCCATGGACTTCAGCGGCCCAGACGCCATCGACAATGCGATTAAGGCTGGATTGGACATCGATGGAAGCCCTCTTCCGGAAGCGATGCTCACCCTTTATCGCGAGGTGATGGATCAAGAGGCACAACGCAAGCGCAGTGGAGTGCGTAAATCAATGCGCAACCGCATCGTGCGCACCGGGGCCAAGCATTTCAGCCAAGACGTCCTAAACGCCCGATTAATCGAGGCTGGCTGGGAAGGGTTGAAGGACAAGGAAATCAGCTTTTACTTCAGCTGATAGCCCAATCGTCATGAGCTCTGCAGGATCACTCCTGGCAGAGCTTTTCCATCGTGTCGATCACTTCCTGCTGAAAATCATCCAGGGCACTGGATTCGCTCAAATCGAATCCTTCTCCCGCAGCGTTCTGCGCAAGATCCTGAAAGTGGAAGGCTCCCTCACCATTGGCAAGGAACTCAATAGCCGATGACTCGCCACTTTCGCGGAACGCATCGCAGAGGGCGATAAACGCCGCGTCTTCAGTGAACTCCCAATCCATCGAGGAGGCATAACTGAACGACCTTTAACGCCTAACCCCCGTGATCCGTCAACCATCTCGTCTCGGAATGTGCCAGTCGTTCGGCAGACTCCTGGCAGCCAATGCAAGCAAATGCCGTCACAACAACAAGAGCAAAAGCCAGTTGGACAGGGTGATCTGAACGTTTTAGGCGGTGCGCTTGAAGGCTGTAGTTGTGAGCCGATGACGGGTTGGTTTCGAGATGGACACTGCCGCACCGATCCAAGCGACTTGGGGCAACACAGCGTTTGCTGTGTGATGTCAGAACGATTTCTGAATTACAGCAAGGCCCAGGGCAATGACCTGAGCACTCCCATGCCCGACTTCGGCTTCCCTGGCCTCAAACCGGGCGATCACTGGTGTGTCTGCGCCCCACGCTGGAAACAGGCCTACGACGACGGGATGGCGCCACCCGTACGCCTCGAAGCGACGGAATACACAGCGCTCAAGGTGATCCCGTTGGACGTCCTCAAAACACATGCTCACCAAGGAATGTCCTGACCATCCCAAGCCAGAAAGCGGCCGCTGTCTTCCGCTGTCTGCTGGAGCAAAACATCGAGCAACAGGGAAGCCGCTTTCTGGGGGCTGAACAGACGCTCCGGCGGGACAAAATTTTGGAATGGCTTGGACAGGGCCGTATCGGTGGTGCCTGGATGCAGCATCGTCACCGTGGCGAGAGGAAAGCGCCGCGCCCACTCCACACTCAACGAGCGCAAAAACATGTTCTGGGCGGCTTTGGCTCCGCGGTAGGCATACCAACCACCGCTTTTGTTGTCACCGATGCTCCCGACCCTGGCGCTGAGGCTTGCAAAGTGAAACGGCTGGTCACGCTTCAGGGCGGGCTCAATCGCTTTCGCCAAGAGCAGGGGCCCCGCGGCATTGATCGCAAAGGATTCCAGCAATTGACTGGCACTCACCTGCTGCAGGCGCTTCTCAGGGGTCAGCGAGGCTCCATGCAGTCGCCCAGTGGCGTTCATCACCAAACGCAGCGGCTGTGGATCGTCTAGGAGCCTCTGAGACAACGCCTCAAGGCTCTGAGGGGACTCCAGATCCACCAGCCAATCTCCGCCATCGTCGAGCTCTGAAACCACGCTGCGACCGCACAGCAGGACCTCCAAAGCGGGCTGACGACGTTGCAGTTCCTGCGCCAATGCCTTACCAAGACCACCACGGCCCACGATCAATGCACGGCCAATCCAAGCAACTCTGTTGATTTCAGGCATGATCAAAAGCGTTGTCCGAGGGACAGTGAGACAGCTCACACCACTGTTGCTGGGGATGACCGCCACCGCGGGGCTGATCGGCGCGGTCACCTGGAGTGTCCAGGCCATTGGTCAGCTGGAACAACAGCGAAGCCAAAAACACACCCTCGAAACTCTGCTGGAAAGCTCCGGAACGGATCAGCCAGCGCGTCATTCCTCTAGTCAGCCATCCAGTGATGAGCCGGAGAACAAGACTCCGAGAACCCAATCTGTCGTGCAGCCAACGCCTGGTGCAAAGCCCCTCGGAGCCCCAGGCAATCCGATTGTGCGCGTTGCTTTGTTGAGTCAATCGCCACCCCGTCGCGTGGACCTATCAGGCCAGGCCGAGTGCAGATTCAGCAACGGTGAGATCGTGCAAAAAAAGTCCCTTGAAAGCGTTCTCAGCGAGCGTCGTTCGAATTTGGTGACCTGTCAATCAGGCCAAAATGGGGCCATTGTTGTCAATGAAAGCTCCTATCCAGAGACCGTCTATTTCCTCAACAGAGGTCGCGGTTGGCTTGTGATTAACCAGCTGTCTTTGGAGCGTTACGTTGCTTCTGTGGTTGGGGCAGAGATGCCGAGTCATTGGAATCCTGAAGCGCTAAAAGCACAAGCTGTGGCGGCTCGGTCCTACGCCCTCGTGCATCTTGTACGTCCTGCCGATTCCGATTTCAATCTTGGCGACACCACGCGTTGGCAAGCCTATGGAGGCCTGAAAAGTCAAAGCGCATCCACTGCCGCCGCCACCAAAGCCACCCAGGGTCTCGTGCTCAGTTTCCAGGGAGGACTTGTGGAATCGCTGTATGCATCGACCAGTGAAATCGCTGCTGAAGCACACAGCCATTTAGGCGCAAGTATGAGTCAACATGGCGCTCAAGAACTGGCCATGAAAGGGCTCAAGTTCAATGAAATCCTCGGTCGTTATTACGTGGGGGCATCCTTAGCGAGGTTGAAAACAAATGAGAACTGAGACCTATTGGAATCGAGCGCTCGAGCAAAGCGAAAGGGCTCTTACGTCGGGTGCGCTAGTTCCTCTCAGTACTTCATTAGAACGTCTTAAAGAGAGTGCAGAATCCAATTTTGAATTGAGAACTCTCGAGAGCCGCTTACCCAAACACTTAAAGAGAGAGGGGCCGAAACCCAATCCCTTTAAACCCTGGGATAGGGACCTGGAGGTGGCGCGTTTGGATCCAGGTCACGCCGTGATCCTGAACAAATATCCGGTGCAACGCGGACACATGCTGCTGATCACGGCCGACTGGGCCGCCCAGGATGGTTGGCTTGATTTGTCGGATTGGACAGCGTTGGTTCGCGTAGACCAAGACACCTCCGGACTGTGGTTTTTCAATAGCGGACCGATTGCAGGAGCGAGTCAGCCCCATCGGCATCTTCAACTTCTGCCCCGCAGCACAGGCGAGAGGAGTTGTCCCAGAGACCTCTGGTTTCAAAAACGCCTGGAATCAAAAGAAAAATCCGAAACAGCTAGCGATCCCTTATGGAACGGCTGCTCCGTTGTCTCGCGAATCAGCCAAAGCAATGACATCTGCGCACAAGCCCAAAGCCTCTACGCCAGCTACTTATCACTCTCTGAACACTTAGGCCTTGGTCATCCCTCTCAAGATCAACGCCCAAAGTCCTTTTACAACCTGTTATTAACCCCGCAATGGATGGCGATGGTGAGGCGTCGGCAAGAAGGAGCCGCAGGTTTCAGCGTGAATGCCCTTGGATTTGCTGGATATCTCTTGGCCACAACAGGCGCAGATCTGCACTGGCTAAGGGCGCAAGGTCCCGAGGCCTTGTTGCGTGAGGTGGTACTCGAAATCCGTGGAAACACGGTTGTGGGATCCCCCTCCTAAATGTCTGCCTGAAGAAGGACCACCGGCCGCTGCCGACCCTCTTCTTCAACAACAGCCATGAACAAACGCCAAACGATCCGAAACGAACGCATCGAGCGACATCTGAACTTGGTCGATCCCATTGCTGGCCATTACGCCAAACGCTCGGGTCTGGATCGTGATGATCTCAAGCAAGTGGGAAGGCTTGGCTTACTGCGTGCCGCCGAAGGGTATGAGCAAGGCCAAGACAAGCCGTTTGAGGTCTATGCCAGGCCTCACATCAAAGGAGCGATCCTTCACTACCTCAGAGACAGTGTGGGGCTGATCAGACTCCCAAGACGCCTTCAGGAACAAGCGCAGAGCAGCATCAAAAACAGTTCCTCAGAATCGACCAGAAGTCAGGGGATGACAGCAGAGATCGAACTCAACGTTCAGGTTTATCGACGCCGTCAGTCGTGGGAACCCTTAGACGAAAGCAGGGTGGCAGCAAACCAACCTGAATGGCAGCCGCTGCTGATGCAGGAAAGGGCCCGGCGTGTTTGGGATGCCATCAACGGGTTGTCGCCTGCAGAGAGAAGGGCGCTGGTTGAGGTGGTGATCGAAGGTGCCAGCCTCCGTGGGGCCGGGAAAAAGCAGGGGGTCAGCGCCATGACCATGCAACGGAGGCTCAAACGGGCCTTAGCCCAGTTGCGACAGGAGCTTGCCGATCAGGACTCTTCGCTGTGATCCCGCTGGATTTGACCTTCAAGGGTGCTCATCGCCGCGTTGACGGCAGCCAGTTGACGCTCGAGTCCATCCCGCCAGAAACGGAGCATCTCCAACTTGCGTTGCTGGTGATGACTCCGCCAGTGGCTGGACTCACACGATGGCTGACAGAAAAAGGGAGGCAGCATGAGTAAACACAAGCTTTCCCATAATCCTGGCGAATTGTTCCAGAAATCGGGACTGCCATCACACACTTGGCGCTTCTGAACGGGACGATTAGGTTTGGAACTTGCGGAAAGCTCAAGCCGCACTGCTCAAAAACCAGTCTCGCGTGTCGCACCGATTATCAAAACTGGTCCTAATCAGTGTCGCAATTGCGACATGTGATTTCGCTGTCATGGAGCAGGCCTACGCCTATGTGCCATTGATGGCTGGGCAAAAGGCGCGTGCTCTCAATGGCACCTTTAATAACGTTCCCGTCCTGCATTCCAACCAACCCGAAATTGTTAAAGGGCCTGGAATCCTCGTCAACACAACGCCTGGTTCTGCAACCGCCGCCGAAAACAACCAGCCCTTGAGGAATGCCGAATTCACATTTAATGGTGAATTCGGTATCCATATGCATCATAAATATTACCCCCAAGACAGCAGCAAATTAGGAGGACGCCGGGCCAGAGGCTTGCTAACAGTGGCAGCGATAGCCATCAACCCAGGCACCAATCCTGTCACTCTTAAGTTCAAAAGAGGCTCCGTTAAAAATAGCTTCGAGGCCCCTTATCACCCCAATCGCCTAATGGGAGTGAAGCCCCTCGGCCGACGCCCCTGGAACACAGGTCCAGGGGACGCAACAGCTGTACAAATGCTGAGAGGAGAACTCGATCGCAAATTGCCCCGAGAAATAACAATCCCAGCGCGAAGTCGCAAAGTGATTGTGAGCTCAGTTCTTCCCGCGAGAGGAATTATGAACGGGCTGTTGAGAGGTCGCAGCGACGGACCTTTCCAACTGGCTGTCGTTGCAGCGGAGGAGACCAACCAAGATCAGGAGTTGATCGCCGTTCTAGACAGCAAAAGACTTGCTCCAGGGCGAATTTATTTAAATCGTCTCAATGAAATCCGCACCGGCAAAGTCTTCTCCAGAGTTGCTGGCGTTGCCCTTGGCGATGAGTACAAGGCTTCGATTAATCATGATCTCTCACAAGGTGCGTTGCATATTCCACTTACAAGCACCCGCAAACATCATTTTGGCACGAGAGATATACAGGTGAATCAATTATCAACACGAATGATTGACTCCGCCTTGAACAATGTTGGCACCTATGGCGTGCGCTTTGATGTTGAGATGAATCTCTCTGGTGGTGGTACTCATGAGTTGGTCTTAAGCCATCCAGTGGCATCCGGTCGAAAACCTTTCACAGCATTTCGGGGATCGATCGGAATTAAAAGTGCCGAAGGCTATCGAGAAGTTCATGTTGGGATGAAATCAGGGCAAAGCCTGCCCCTCGGCCAAATCAACACTCAAGCCAACGCTATGAATCCTGTCACGGTGAGTGTTGTTTATCCAGCGGATGCCACACCGGGTCATTTGCTCAGCGTGGTGCCCGTGACCCAGCTCGCCTTGCTTCGGCGCCGGGAAGAGATGCTGGAAGCGGCAAGAAAAGCTGAGGAAGCAGCCAAAAAACGCAAAGTGGTTCCACCAACGCCGCCACCAGCGATCAATGCAAAGCCGAAACCCCTTCAAGCGAACGAGAACAAACCAAGGCCGCAAGCAACACCGCAGGCAACACCTCAGCCACGAGCCACACCACGGACCTATCCGAAACCAGCCCCAAGGATTGCGCCTCCGGCTGTTGCCGCACCATCCAGTGGTACCAACCAATATCCACCAGCGATGATCATGCCTCAGCGCGTCAATGACTCGCTGGAGCAACGGTATCGCGATGCCATTAAGGCGCAACAAGATTGGTTGCGCCGACTACAAGGTCGATAGGCTTCGCCCATCTCTTTTACTCAGATCATCGCGGCAAGCTGAATGGGGCGTCGGATCACACTTGAACTACCTGATCATCTCGTTGATCGCCTCGACGAGCTGAAAAAGGAGTGGTGCATCAGGTCCAGAGGCGATTGCTTAACGCGATTGCTGGAAGAGATATGGACGGACGAAACCGATCTTGAAGCCGATCTCGCGACACCTGTTGATGGTTTTCTCGACACTGGCAGCATCGAAGATTCAGAGCTGTCATCGGTCACGACCTCCACGGATGCAGTGGGATCCGAGCAAAGCTCGCGAGCAACGGAACCCTCGTACGACGAAGACCGGGCCATCGTCTTGGTTCGCCGTCGTCAAGAGCCTGAGACGCAAGACATCGCTGCGGTGCTATCAGCCGACACGAGTCAACCCAAGGACAACAGCACGAAAAGTCGAGGCATCGACTTACCCGGATTTGTGCGCAGCCGCACGCAGGCTATCCGAACCAGTCTGCAGCATCCAAAAGCGCCAGAAGAACGACGTGACAGTCCCTTTGTCCCCGTGGTCAGCTTTGATCACCTCACCGCTTGCAGCGATAAGGCCATTGAACATTGGACCAATCTCTATGGATCGAAACCCGGAGCAACGGTGCTGGAGGCGGTGATGCTCTGGATGGCTCGAGATATTTGGCCCCAATTGGATGGAAGCGAGGGACGCACCTTCACCTGGAGCCAGGTAAATCAATCGATGCAGGATGTCTGCGCTGAATGGTCCGTTCAGTCTCCAAAATTTGAACATGTGATTGTCGCTGCTGCCGTTCTCGAAGATCCGTTTGCCGCCGGCAGCGTGGCAGATCGGATCCCAACCTTGATTCGTCGGTTTGTGAACCGCTTCAAACGGAGTCGGCGTGTGACTTCTTTTGAAACCTTGGAATCCACCATGACCCTGCATGGAGCCTTGCGTTTGCTCGATCTGCCCACGCAAGCTGGAGCATCCCTCACACTGCGCTCCATCCGAGATGCGTACAAGAAAAAGGCGATTGAAGCCCATCCAGATGCAGGTGGCTCTACGGATGGAATGAGACGACTGAATGAGGCTTACCAGATGCTGCGGGAGCTCTACAGAGACAAAGAGTCGCAGCCGTCTTAGCCGAGTCAATCTATTGGACTCATTGCAAGACCTAGCTGAGACACAAAAGACTTATATGTCTCGTCCTAGTCCCAAGTCAAGACCCATATTGAGTCTCAAGCAAGACGTGCGATTGAATTGTTGTTATCGCATCACTTTTCCATCGTTTTAAATGCGGGAGCCACTAATCCCTTGTCCCCTGAACCAATAAAAACCACATCATCATCCAGACCTAAAACTCCATCGTGCTTCGTATCTCGATCGGATCAGCATGCGCAAGCTGTCCAAGCCTTCCAATCCCGTGTCCAAGCCAACCCTGGCCAAAGCCAAAACTAGCTAGGGCAACGGTTTTTAAGTTTGCGTACCTGCTGTAGACACAGTGACGCAAGACGATTGGCCTACCGCGCCAGCTCACTGAGCCAAGCAAACGGGCGAACAATCAACAGCAGAGACCAAGCCCTGGCCCCAGTCAAAAACCTGTCTTATTAATCGCAGCTGAGACGCAAAATGAGTCTCATTTGAAGTCCAAATTAAGACTCACGATGCGATCAAAGGACGCGTTCCGTACGCTTGGCCATGAGAAGTTCCGCCCAGCAACACCTGGCGCCCGCAACATCAAATCTTGCCAACCAAGGGATCGCTTTCACGCCTAGCAACGCTTCCATGAACACCCCCATGAACAGCGCCCCATCACCGGGTTGTAGTAGTGGCAGCTGAGACTAGAGTTGAGACACATCTTGAGTCTCACTTAAGACGCATAAAAGCAAGATTGGTGGTTGTTGGCATTAAAAAAAGCCGCCTCTTTGGGCGGCCATTGGATCAAAGCAAGACGGTTTAGGTCGAGGTCTGCATCCCTTGGATGAGGTAATCAAAGTAAGGAGCCGCAAGTGATTGCTGGTCTTCTGAAAGAAGTGCCAGGGAAGCCTCTCTCATGCAGCGCATGGCTTCCACCATTCCAGGCATCGGAACACCAAGACTGTTGTACATCTCGCGGGCACCTACAAGACCAATCTGTTGGATGAGCTCCGTACTGCCTGCCAAAACGCCGTAGGTCACGAGGCGAAGGTACCAGCTGTAGTCCCGCAAGCACTGGGCACGCTGCTTCTGACCGAAGGCATTGCCTCCAGGAGCAACGTATTCCGGTTTTCGACTGAACAGCTGTTTCGCTGATTCGTCGACAATTTTCTTCTCGTTCTCAGTGAGACTTCGAACAACCGATAAACGAATCGAACCCTGGCTGAGGAAATCAACCATGGATCGCAGTTCACCGCTGCTGGGGTAACGCAGATCGTCATCTGCTTGGAGAATCAGATCCCGAACAACGCTCATGTCAGCTGGCAAGCTTGAATGAGTCTAGAGCTATCGATCGCTTCGCATGAATTTGCAGCGATTGGTGTTACGCCTTTGCAATGGCCCAGTCCTTGAGCGACCCACCAGTAGCTGGTCAAATCATTACCGTTCTGGCCACCGATCTCAATCACCAGGGCCTGGGATTGGCTCGCTGGGAAGGCTGGGTGGTGGTCGTTCCCCAGTTGCTTCCAGGGGAAGAGGCCCAGGTGCAATTGCTGCAACGCAAGAAGTCGCAATGGTTTGCGCGCCATCTCAAAACGTTGGTGGCAGCCCCAGGCTCGAGGAAAGCACCTTGCATCCTTGCCAAAGACTGTGGAGGGTGTTCGCTCCAACACCTCGAAGAAAGCATTCAGGGGGAATGGAAGCGCAACCGTCTTGAACAAACCCTGAAACGGATCGGTGGGATTGACATCCAGTCCCCGGAACCGATCAACAGCGATCTTGAGCACTTGGGCTATCGCAATCGAGCTCTGATTCCCCTGCTTCGACAAGAGGATCAGCTGCGGTTGGGGTACTACCGCCGTGGCAGCCATCGAATCGTGAACCTCAATCGTTGTCCTGTCTTAGACCCACGCATCGATGCCTTAATCAAACCCCTGAAGCAAGACCTCGAAGCCAGTGGTTGGCCAGCCGATGCTGACTTGCGTGGAGAACCCGGTCTTCGCCACCTTGGTTTGCGCGTAGGTATGCGAACAGGCGAAATCCTGATCACCTTGGTCAGTGCCACGCCCGAACTCAAAGGGATCAAAGAACTGGCCTTGGAGTGGATGAACCGTTGGCCTGCCGTAGCAGGTGTGACCCTGAACCTCCAACCGCGCCGGAGCAATACGGTGCTCGGAGCGATCACCCACACGGTCGCTGGTCGCGATTGCATCAGCGAACGCTTCTGCGATCTTCAACTCCTGCTTGGAACCACCACCTTTTTCCAAATCAACACCGCTCGTGCCGAGCAGATCGTGATTGTTTTGCGGGAGTGGCTGCTTCAGCGTGAAGGATGCAAGCGCATCATTGATGCCTATTGCGGCATCGGGACGATCAGCTTGCCCATCGCTGCAGCTGGCATCGGCGTGGTGGGGCTTGAGATCAATCCGGCCTCAGTCCAACAGGCGCGCCAAAACGCGGCCTTAAATGGACTTACGGATGCTCGCTTTGAAGCCGGTGACGTGGCCTCTCTGCTGAGTGATTCCCTGCCAGATCACGATGCTCTTGTGGTGGACCCACCGCGAAAAGGATTGGCAGCAGATGTGCTCGAAGCCATTCTGAACTGTCCACCCAAGAGCCTGGCCTACTTGAGTTGTGACTCAGCAACCCTGGCGAGGGACCTCAAGCGCCTGGTCTCAGACGATGGTCCCTATGCCATTGATCGCATTCAACCCGTGGACTTTTTTCCCCAGACAACCCATCTGGAATGCCTGGTTCTTTTGAAGCGCATCAACTGCGAAGTTCAACCTTGAATTGTTTGACCAAAGCCTGTCGAACCTTCTCTTGCACGGGCTGAAGCTGCTCATCGGTGAGCGTGCTGTCCTTGCCGCGATACCGAAGCCGGAATGCTTGGCTGCACTGATCATCAGGGAGTTGACCACCTTCAAACCGATCAATCAACTCGACACTTTCGAGAAGGGGCTTCCCCGCTTTCCGAATGGCCTGCATCAGGTCAGCAGAAGGCAATGTCTTTGGCACAAGCATGGCGAGATCTCGTTCCATCGCTGGGAGCGTTGAGAAGGCCTTGAAGGAAGGCACCCAGCGATTGCGACGCGTTACCGCTTCCAGGAGACGGTGCAGATCCAGATCAAACAAATAGGTGGCATCAGGGAGCTCGTACTGAGCACACAACATGGGGTGAAGCTGACCAAAGCAACCAAGGGCTCGGCCTTCCACCATCACCGCTGCAGCCCGACCGGGATGGAGCCGCGGATCGTCCGATAAGGGGCGGTCGTTGGTTTCCAAGCCCAAGGAATGCAAAACGGAGGCGAGTGCTCCACGAGCCGTGTAGTAATCGGGGACGAGGGCCTTACCGCTTGTCGCCCAGCGTGAAAGACGCCGTTCTCCGCAAATCACCCCACCAAGACGGGCTGTCTGCACAATCTCCTGGCCCTTCGGCTGGAACACATGGCCGATTTCAAACAGCCAACAACCGGGCTGGGAGGCCTGCAGGTTGCGTTGACAGACCTGGAGATGCTCCTGCCAGAGCGCGGTTCTGAGATGGCTGGTTTCGGCCAACAATGGGTTGCTAATCGGAATCCGATTGGGATCATCCGCATCTGCTCCAGTAAGCGATAAGCAGGTGATCTCTTGGAGGCCAGCACTACAAAGCCGACGGCGCAAACGGCGCTCCGCCTGCTGCATATCTGTGAGACCACCGGGCACCAAAGGATCAGGCAAGTGAGCACCAAAACAGTCGAAACCGACAAGACGAGCCACCTCTTCAATCAGATCCACCTCCCGAAGCAGGTCCATCCGACGGGAAGGAGGCACCACCACCGACCAACCATCCTCTGAAGCCTTGAGCTCACAACCAAGCGCAGACAGACACGCCTCCACCTGTTCATCACTCACATCGGTTCCTTGATCGTCGTCAGAAGCCAAGGGACCCAGCAGTTGATGAAGAGCATGACGTCTCAGGTTCACCACGGGTTCTGGCCCTTCCTCAGCACAGCACTGCCAACTGCGGCCTGCCACACCTCCCAGAAGTTGTTCCATCAGTTCCAGCGCCCGTCCGGCTGCTGGCAAGGTGATCTGACGCGGCAAGCCCTTCTCGTAACGGGAACTAGCGTCCGTACGCAGACCTGTTGCCCGGCTGCTGCTACGGATCGAAGCGGGAGTGAACAGGGCTGATTCCAACCAGATTTTGTTGGTAGTGGCCGTCACACCGCTCTCCGCACTGCCGATCACCCCTGCAATCGCGACCGGTCGATCACGACAGGTCACCAGCTGAACGCGATCGTCCACTTCGATGGTGCGACCGTCTAAGCCCGTGAAGGGTTCCTTGGCCCGGCCTTGCCGAAGGCCGAAATCAGAAGGCTTTAGGTCGCTGCCACAGAGCCGCTCCAAGGCATCAAGATCGAAGGCATGCAGGGGTTGGCCTTGTTCCAACATCACCAAATTGGTGATGTCCACAATCGCGTTCACAGGGTTCACGCCCGCCCGGAGAAGTCTCTGTTGGACCCAAGCAGGAGCGTCTTTGCCACCATCAAGACCACTCACTTCGGTTAAGGCGTACACGCCCCCCTCCTTCATGGCGGCAGCGTGTTCCTCGGAAGGGTTCAAGTCGGCTGTCAACTCTGGAGCCACAGGCTTGGGCAATTGCAGCGCTGCTCCGGTCAGTGCCGCCACTTCCCTGGCGATTCCTGTCATCGACAGACCGTCTGGTCGATTCGCGGTGATCGCCAATTCCAGAACGGTGTCATCCAAGCCAAGGCATGACGCCACGGCTGTACCCGGTGCTGGAAGGCTGTCCAGCAGATCATCTAAGACCGCAATGCCGTCAACATCCGTGGGTTGCCCGAGCTCGGCGAGCGAACAAATCATTCCCTGACTGGCGACCCCACGCAGCTCACCAGCCTTAATCGTGAGATTGACCGCAGGAAGGACAGCGCCAATGGTGGCGACAGGCACATGGATGCCCGCCCGTACGTTGCTGGCTCCACAAACGATCTGAACGGTCTCCTCAGCCCCGATGTCCACAACACAGACGCTGAGCTTGTCGGCATTGGGATGTTTGTCCCGCTCCAAAACGTGGCCCACCACAACGCCTTGAGCCAATCGACTCAAATCGTCGATCTCCTCCACCTCAAATCCAGCCATGGATAGGCGCTCGCCTAGTTGATCAGCGGCTTCATTTACCTGGACGAGATCCTGCAACCAGGAAAGGGAGACCCGCACGTCAACGTTTCAATCAGAGGTGGATCCTACGAAGCACCGTGAATCGGCAAAAATTTGAATGGTGTCAGTCGAAGATGTAAAGTCGATCTTTGTTACTACGCTTCGCTACTGCGGCGCAACGTCCTTTATGGCTAAGAACAAGGGCGTCCGGATCGTGATCACTCTCGAGTGCACTGAATGCCGGTCCAATCCCGCCAAGCGTTCTCCCGGAGTGTCTCGCTACACCACCGAGAAGAATCGCCGGAACACCACCGAACGGCTGGAGATCAAGAAGTTCTGTCCCCACTGCAATAAGTCGACTCCCCACAAGGAGATCAAGTGACCTTGCAGGTCTTCATCCTTCAACAGCGTTCCTAAGTCATGTCTAGTTCCTTCTTTAAGAAGCGTCTTTCTCCGATCAAACCCGGAGATCCCATTGATTACAAAGATGTGGATCTTCTCAAGAAATTCATCACCGAGCGAGGAAAGATTCTTCCTCGTCGCCTGACCGGGCTCACGGCCAAACAACAGCGCGATCTCACGAACGCCGTGAAGCGTGCACGCATCGTTGCATTGCTGCCCTTCGTCAACCCTGAAGGCTGATCCACTGGCTTCGTCCTCTCTCCAACCAGGAGATCTTGTCGGCGTTCAAGAGTCGAAGGGGAACCAGTTGGCTGTTGTCGAATCTCTTCAAGGCAGCAAAGCGCGCCTGAAGCTCGGCTTTGATCGCAAATCGGTTGTCTTACCCCAGCGGCAACTCAATCTTCTCTGCCCCCTGCCTTCCGGAGCCGATCTCCCGGATGGGCTGGGGGCATCTCCTTGGCATCTCAAAGCCGAGAACGTCCACCCCTCTTGTCTCGATCGTCGCAGCTGGGGCTCAGCATGGCTCTTACTGCAAGAGGCGGATGAGACCGTTGAGATTGATTTTTTTAGTGATCTGGTTTGCGGAGGAAGCAGTCCAAGCCAACTAGCGCTCTGTTGGCTTGCCTTGATGGGGCCCCAACTCTGGTTCCGTTACAAGCAAGATCAGATCACGGCTCGCTCGGCCACCGAACTCAAACAGCTGCGGCGTCAGCAACGGCTCAAAACTCTTGAGCAGCAGAGAGAACAGCGTTGGAAGCAGCTGTTGAGCAACCGACAACAGGTTGATCTTCCAAGTCTCCCCCAAACGCTCCGAGACAGATTCGAGCAGCTAAAAGACTTGATTTCAGGTTCCCTCGAATTTGCGCAACTCGAGCGGGTCGTCCAACAAAGCCTGGTGGGTCTGCGTCTCGATCAAGACCGGGCTGAACTTCGACTGCTCTTGGTGGATCTCGGCCTTTGGGACCCTCATCAACTGGCATCGATGGCGGGCACAACCTGGTCATCCGGATTTAGCCCGGCACTGCTTGAGGAAGCGGAACGCTTGGTGGAACTCAACGAGAGCGAGCTCCCCGGCGACTCCGAGCGCATCGATCTTTGCCATCAGCGCTGCGTCACCATCGACGATGAAGACACCCGTGATATCGATGACGGGATCGCGCTCGAGCGCCGTGACGATGGCAGTCAAAGAGTCTGGATTCATATCGCCGACCCGGGGCGACTGATCGAGGCAGGCTCAGCCCTCGATCTGGAGGCCAGACGCCGCGGTAGCAGCCTGTATTTGGCGAAAGGCAATCTGCCGATGTTCCCCGAATGCCTGTCGACGGGGCCTTTCAGTTTGCGCGCAAGGAAGCGCACCGCTGCCTGGAGCATCTGGGCTGAACTCAGCAGCGACGGTGAACTCGGAGATCACGGAATCCAACGCAGCTGGGTCCAACCCACCTATCGACTCAGCTACGAAGATGCCGATGAGTTGATCGAATTGGCACCTCCAGAGGACACCGATTTGGCGGAATTGGATGCGCTCCTCAGCCGGAGGCGTGACTGCCGAGTACGCCATGGAGCCTTGCTCATGGATCTTCCAGAGGGCCGCATTCGTTGTCGAGATGGTCAGCCATCTCTCGAAGTGAGTGAACCAGGCAGATCAAGGCAGATGGTGGCTGAAGCCATGATCTTGGCGGGAGCGGTCGTGGCCCGATTTGCGGAAATCAACGACCTGGCCTTGCCGTTCCGCAGCCAACTGACTGCTGACCTCCCCCCCAGCTCCGAATTGGATGCCCTCCCAGATGGGGCCGTTCGATTCGCCGCCATCAAGCGCTGTCTCAGTCGCGGAATCATGGGGACCCAACCCGCAGCCCACTTCAGCTTGGGACTTGCCTCCTATGCCCAAGCCACATCCCCCATTCGCCGCTATGGCGATCTCGTTGTGCAGAGGCAATTGCAAGCCCTATTCAGCAGCAAGGAGAGTGGCGAAGGCAGTCGCGAAGAACCGCTTGACCGTGATGATCTTCAAGCCCTCTTGAATGATTTCGATGCCGCGGTGCGAGAAGGCATTGGCATTTCTCGAGAAGATCAGCGCCATTGGCAGCAGGTTTGGTTTGAACACCATGGCAAGGAGCAGTGGGCTGCTCAGTTTTTGCGCTGGTTGCGTCCTCAGGATCAGCTTGGATTGGTGCGTATTGACGACCTCGCCATGGACGTTGCGGCTGAATGCCCACGCGATTCAGAACCAGGCGAGGGTCTGCTCATCACGGTGCAGCATGTGGACTCAGCGCGTGATCAGCTCAGACTTTTGGCCTCCGCTCACTAAAGGTCTTCAGGTCAGGAAACATCCTTTGAGCCAAGCAGGCTGATCGCCCGCAACCAGGGCCCCCAGGGGTTCGCGACGGCGAGCAACTCAACAGCTTTTGGACGGTCCTGATCCGCCAGCCAATCGCTCAGCTCGGGCTCAAGGGTGATCAGGGGCCAACGGCAACCGTCCGACCGTTCCAGCGCATATCCAGCGTTGCCATCAGGCACGAGTGTTCCGGACCAAACGTCCTGTTGAGGCTGGGGAGGCGGAGCCATTGAAGCCTGCTCCTCTGGACCGAGCCAGCAACCATTCGATCCCAGTAGCTCAGGGTTTTCAAGACAGGCACGCTGTCTTTGTTGCCAATGCGGATGGTGCCAGGGCGTATCCCAGAGCGGAACGATGCCAGAGGGGGCCGTGGGCTCCTCGATTAAGAGGTCTTGAAGCATTCGAACGGGCAGAGCAGCGAGTGAGCAGCGGAGCCGAATCGACAGGGCCGCCGCTGCTCCAGCAGCCTGTCCCACATTGAAAATGAGCGGTTGGAGCCTTGTCGCCCCATTGGCCATATGGCTTGTACTGAAACCCTTATCAGCAGCCAGCAGGTTTTCCACCTCAGCACTCACGAGCGCTCGATAAGGAATGCAAAAGGGAGTTCCTGTCCAGCGGCCACCCCAGCGACAGCTTTTGGGGGCGAGCGGCCAATCAGATCCTGGATAGTGATGGTCATTGGCGTAATTGCCAATCGCAATCGATTCCAGCTCTCCAGCGTCATTGAGGGGAAGGGCAGCGATCGATTGACCCGTTGCTTGAGGCAAGAGCTCCTGTTCAATCACGGTGTGAAGACCGATGATTCGCCGCCCCTCACGCCAGTAGGGCATCGCCGCCAAGCAGCCAGCCGGGCTTCCAGCCTCGCGAGGAAAGGCCTCGCCGCGCTTTAACCAACCAGCCGTACACCGCTCAAGCTGATCGGCAAAACGCAGGCTATGGGCTTGCATCTCAGCCAACAGCTCCTGCTCGGCTTTGGAATCGACGGCGAAGGCACGCTCGAGACCCCGATGCCAATCATTGCCGTGCAGGGGCCAATTCAGCATCACCAATCCCCCAGGCAGGCGCCCATAACTGATGGTGCGCTCCAGGCCAAAGGCTGCGCAGGCCTGTTCAAAGGGCTCGGGCAATAACGGTGCGCCCTGTGGATCCACTCCTGAAGCAGGATCAGCCACGAGTCGATCGCTCTGCAACTGCCCCATCACCACCCAGGTAGGTGACTGCACGGGCTGCTGCAGGAAAAAGTCTTCGCTCTTGAGGCGCTGCTCGCTGGGAGCACTTGGCTCCCCCCACAGCTCCTGAGGCTCCCAGCCCAAACGAAAGGGGGCCTCTGCCAAGGGCAGCAAATCTCCGCGATCACTGCCATCGATCAGCACATCGCAGCCAATGCGATGGACGTCAGCAGAGCGTTGAATCAACACGGCCTGCACGGATGATCCAGATCGCTCCACATCCAACAGCCGACAATCCGCCCACCACTGAAGATTCGGAAGGGCGTGCACCCAGTTTTGAAGGATGGCCTCCGCTGTCGTTGGCCGGTAGCCAAAGCAGCTCACCCAGTTTTGATCGAGGCCCTCAGCCTCTGCTTGATACAAAGCCCTGAGGAAGGCACCCCACAGACCGGTCTGCCAGGGCGCCAGTTCATTGCCATCCGGACAACACACACCTGCCGTGCTGACCATGCCTCCTAGCCAGTGACCAGGCGTGAGCAGAAGGGTGTTGGCACCAGATCGAGCCGCCTGAACGGCAGCGGCAACCCCACCGGTGCCACCCCCCCAGACCACGACAGGGCTATGGCAGGTGTGGGTGATCATGCCTGCGCTGAATCGCGACAGCTGATGCCATCAAGAGCAGGGGCGTGCTTGAGCTGGTCAGCCAAATGATGCAACGCTGCAAGCCATGGGGACCTGGCTTCATCTTCAAAGGCAACGTTGAGAGTCGGCATGAAGGAGCAAGGGGGTGGCGAAGGGGGGTCGTTAGGATCCAAGGCCGGAAGGGGAACACCCCGAGAGGACCATGATTTATACCCTTACAACCCCTCTTTACTACGTCAACGACAAACCACATTTAGGAAGCACTTACACCACCATTGCCTGTGATGCACTGGCTCGCTTTCAGAGACTGGAAGGCCACGACGTGGTGTTTGTGACTGGCGTTGATGAACACGGTCAAAAAATCCAACGCACAGCCGCTGCTCAGGGAATCAGTCCCATCGATCACTGCAATCGGGTCACAGCCAGCTACGAAAAGGCCTGGAAAGAATGGGATATCAGCCACGATCGATTTGTTCGAACCACATCCGCTCGCCACTTGCCGCTGGTCCAACAATTTTTTCAACGCTGTGAAGCAGCTGGAGATATTCGCAGTGGGCGGCAAACAGGTTGGTATTGCGTTGGCTGCGAGGAGTTCAAAGATGATCCTGCCGAAGCGACCAACCCGGCTTGTTCCATCCACCAGAAGCCATTGGAGTGGAGAGATGAAGAGAACCTCTTCTTTTGTTTGTCCCATTTCCAAAAAAAGATTGAAGCCCTGCTCAGTCAGCCTGATTTCATTGCGCCAGCGAGTCGACGCAAAGAGATTCAAAATTTTGTAGCTGGAGGTTTACGCGACTTTTCCATTTCAAGGGTGAATGTGGACTGGGGATTACCCGTACCGGGGCATCAAGGCCATACCTTTTATGTGTGGTTTGATGCCTTACTCGGCTACCTCACGGCTCTCTTAGATGACGGTGGAAGCATTGACCTAGAGCGCCTAAACGCTGCTGGCTGGCCAGCGGATCAGCATGTGATTGGCAAAGACATTTTGCGCTTCCATGCTGTGTACTGGCCGGCCATGTTGATGTCCGCAGGCTTACCTTTGCCCAAAAAGGTTTTTGGCCATGGTTTTTTAACCAGAGAAGGGCAAAAAATGGGCAAATCGATTGGAAATGTTCTTGACCCAGAAGTGCTCCTGAGTCGCTGTGGCACTGATGCCGTTCGCTGGTATCTCTTACGTGATATTCAGTTTGGAGACGATGGGGATTTCCAGCAACAGCGGTTTGTTGACCTCGTTAATAATGACCTTGCCAACACCATTGGAAATTTGCTGAACCGAACATCTTCGATGTCTCGAAAATGGTTTAACGAGTGCACTCCCATCGTTGACGAAGAAGACAGCGATCACCATGCATTACGCCAGGCTGCCGAAGCAGCGATTGCTTCTGTCCGGGCAGCCATGCCCTCCATGGCATTTCAAAACGCGGCTGAGGCCATTCTTCAGCTCGCCATTCAAGCGAACGGATATCTCAATGAGCAAGCACCTTGGAGCAAGATGAAAAAGGGTGGTCAAGACGCGCAAGTCGCCATCGACATATACGGGGTTTTAGAAAGCGCTCGACTCGTGGGATGGCTGTTGCAACCGCTGGTTCCCGATTTGAGTGAGCGGATTCTGACCCAGCTCAATCAAAGCGCATCAGCCACCGACTGGACGGGACAGCTGCAGTGGGGAGGCTTGGAATCGGGCCACCCGCTCCCCCAGCCACAACCGGTGATGCAACGATTGGAACTTGAAGAAGCACTGTGACCTTTGCCGAGCGATTCAACCACTTCAGATTGCTGAAAAGCAGCACCTGGATCACACCAGTAATTCTCAGCGTTCTCGTGCTGGGCTGCGCCTCCTCAACAGAGAACCGTTCAAAAACGGCTGCGCCGCTGCCATTTGTCTTTCGCAAACTAGAGCTCGAACAGAAAAAATCAAGCGGAGATATCGACTGGAAACTCTCAAGTCCTGAGGCGCGCTATGAACTCACTCGAAGATTGGTGAGGGCTAAGCGACCGGTTGGTGTTCTATACAGCAAAAACAAACCATCCTTCGAAATCAAGGCTGATTTCGCCGTAGTCGTCAACGACGGCGAACAAATCATGCTTGAAGGAGATGTTCAACTTCAACAAATAAATGGGCAAAAGATTTTAATCAAAGGTGAAAGGTTGCGTTGGGAACCAGAACTTTCTCGCCTCATCATGGAACAACAGCCAAGGGCATTTGATGATCGTTCAAGAATCTCCGCAACCCTGGCCATCCTTCAGCAAGATACCAATAGCCTCACACTCAGCGGCCCCGTCCAACTCGATCGCTGGCAAGACAAGCTTGCGCTCACTATCAAACCAGATACAGCGGTTCGCACAGGCCAGGCCACCTGGAACCTCGAGAACGGTTCACTCCAGGCCAATGGACCAGTTCTGGGCCAACGCCGAGATCAGGAAGGCGTTGTTCTAGAGCAACTGGAGGGGCGGGAATTAATAGGCAATACACAAAAAGGCCTGATCACAGTGAAATCTCCTGTGATGGTGACCATGCCGAAAAACAAAGGTCTCTTACGCGCCAAAGACACCAGCTGGAATTTCCGTAAACAAACCCTGAGTAGCACCGATCCATTTGAGGGTTTGATTAATCAAACCCAGATCAATGGCGAGAGTTTCCTTGCAGAACTCAATCAATCCACCGTGGTCATTCCCGAAGGCTGTCGCATCCAACAACCAGGAGAACAGTTGCAAGCGCGCCAATGCCGCTGGAATTGGAAAACCGACGAAGTGTTGGCAACGGGTGGGGTTCGCGTAGAGCGTGAAAGCAACAATCAAATCACCGAAGCAGAAACATTGAGCGGATCCGTGGGGAATGAGGGGTCACTTACGTTCACGGCACCGGGAAACAAAGTGCGATCCCAGGTCACGATTGACGAGGAGACAAACGATCGAGACCCAAACACGCAGCCATCTCAACCCCCAGTGCTGTTTTAAACGTCCTGCTAAATGACTTGCTTCAACGCCCGGGGAACTAAAGGAGCTTGCATCGTTCGTTGCCGATCGTTGCCGAAGCAGAACCCATCTCTCCAGCACCAGATCATTTTGGATTGAGGCAAAGCAGGAAAGCAACTGCTTAAAGCTCTCTGCTGCAATAAAAAATCCCGCTCGTGGCGGGGCGTGATGTAGTTCGTTGCTTGTCTTTGACTCAGAAGGTCGTACCACCAAGACCTGAAGTACCGCCGACTCGGAACTCAGGATGAACAACCATCATGCCTCCACCAAGTACATGCAGCCTCTGCTTTCTCAAGTGAGGAATAGACCGTAGGTGTTGCGGAAGAATAGTGATGAACGACTTTGCCAATAATTGGAACAATCACGCTTAGAGACAGCAAGAAAATAACCGTCTTGCCTTTCCTGGACTTCCAATCCATCTTATTAGTGAATATGCCCGTGACGCATGTTATCGGAAATGCTCAGATCCTTTATTGAACTAGGTCATCGTCACTAGCGTATCTCGAATGAGCCAGTTGTATCCACCACCAGCCACGCCTTCCAGCTCTTGCTCTGAAATCTCATCTTGAGCCCTAGTGAAATGGCGTAATCGAAACATTTAGGCATAGATGTCTTCCAAGTCCTCCTGGAACGGAGATGTCATCAGCAGCTTGTTAATACCCAGTTCATTCTGCCAATCGATAATCGGTCGTTCCCAGCCATCTTCCCAACGAGGGGAGAAAAGTTCAGGAACCTCCTGGCCAACTGCAATGCCGAAACCGATTGCATCCCAGATCAGCCTGCGCTCATTTGGTTCGTAGGCACCGCGCAGCATCCATGATGAAAGAACTCCGATGTGATATGGGCTTGATCCAGTGCTTGCATAAAACGCCGTCGCAGCAGCTTCACCTGCGACTGTGATCGGAAGACCGAGGATCGTGTGGTGAATCTCATGCAAACGTATAAATCTGGTTATCGCGAATTCTTCATCAGTTTGGAATTCTGATATCAGCGATTGATCAACTAAAAAAGAAAGCCCAAGTTTCTCCAGGCGGCGATGCACGCACCAACCAAGACTCCCTTTAGGCATAGCAGCCATTTGCTCAAGATCTGGCCATAGTGGTGAAGGCCGGTTGGCGAATAGCTCCTGAACTTTTGGGATGGCTAGAACTCTTTCAATACAATCTTTCTCCAGTTTAGTTTGTCCTGGGATTGCAAAATATCTGCCGTGTTGAAAATTTTTTTCAGGCTGCTTTGCTGTTTGCAAAATGGAAACTGCTAACTTTGTAGCACTTTTAGAAAATGATGACCGCACGTAGTGTTGCTGTTCTGACATCGATTGATGAAACTCCTAAGCAAAGAGTAGATGTAACAACCTGAATCCAAATCCCTCTAACGGGGGGTATAAAACACGGCGCTTTCCCCCATTCAGATGATTTTTAAGTTTAGAGAAGTCAGTTAACGGAACAGGTTAGACAATGAGATGCCATCAGAAGAAATCACAAATTGACATTTTTAGAAACGGCAGAATCAGCATCAGCAGCTGATTGAGCTTCCCCTAAAGATTGGTATCGCCTTTGGCCTTCTTCAAGAACTCATTGAGTGGCTCTTCTGACATCAACTCAAAGTGTATGTAGTAGTCATAGCAATGGTTTAGCCAAAACCCTGCTCATGGCGGGATTGATGAATCATGGACTAAAAAATAATCGCGATCAATCAAAACCGAGTCGCAAGATAATGTTGAGCAAGATTAAGCTATGCAGCCTTTAATCAATGACCTATGAACAAGAAAAGAGTTGCTCCCCTCCACAGGGTATTAGGATCTGATTTGTGACCACAAATCATTGATTATCTAATGCTGCAATGATTAAAGAAACTACAAATTTACTACTAGCTTCTCTTGTTATTCCTGTTGCAGTTATTGCTCAAGGATTAAAGAGCTCCATAAAGCAATGCGGCCCAGAAGTCTATGATGCGATGGAAGGAGAGAATCAATATACCTGCATTATTAAATCAGAAGCAATGCATTCAGACTCTACGAAGAGCTATATCGAAGAGTGCAAAATTACATACTCAAGAAAATACGAGAGATGGTCTGGCAGGCTGGTAGATAGGGTAGTCGATGAGGAATGTACATCTAAGTCTAAAGAGCCAGAGATAATCATTGAGTATCCTGAAGATTGGCCTTAGCTATACAATTTTCTTAGCACAATCCCAATTGTAGCGCGAGATTGGCGGCAATATCTGACATGCAGATCATTAACCAAAGATTCTGTCATGCATCCTTGTCGAAGTTAGTTTTGCTTCTGTAGTTTTAGACCTGAGCTCACTGCTTGATCGTGAATGCACAGCTGCAATCAATCCATATTCAATCGCAGTAGCACCACCAACAATGGCGGTGAGTTGATAGGGGATGAACACACCATCTCTCGATTCACAGGTGCTTTAAAGCAATAAAAAAACCCCACCGATTGGCGGGGTTTGCTGGAGACAAGGGGCAACTCTTGGGAATGCCCTCCTGCGCAGATCAGTAGTGATAGCGAGGAAGTGGCTGCTGGTAAGCAGGCTGTTGGTAAGCAGGCTGTTGGTAAGCAGGCTGTTGGTAAGCGGGCTGTTGGTAAGCGGGGTGGGCCTGTGGATAGGCAGTGCGCTGGTAGGACGTTTGTTGCACATGGCCGTAGCCGGCTGAGTAGTGGTGGCTGGGCTGAACAGCGTGGGGATAGCTGTTGCTCACGGTGCGATAGCCGTTGGATCCTTGCTGTTGCTGTTGCAATTGCAGCTTCATTTTGAGCAGCTCGATTTCTTGCTGCTGCTGGATGAGAGCTAGATCAGCGGAAGGCCGTGTTGGTTGCTGCTGCTGCCTCTGTTGGCTGTTATTGATGATGTGACCGATGAGTCCACCACCGAGTCCGATGAGTTGGCTCTGGGTGGAGTGACGGCGGTCGCGGCGGGCTTCATCAGAGGCCCAATCGCGGTGATCTTCGCAGCTGCGCCCAGTGACAAACCCACCACCACCTGGATTGCCTCCGCCCATTACAAAGGAATCACAGCCACCGGCCTCTCCGAATGTGTTGAACGGATTGGCTTGGGCGGCGTTGCCTGAGACAGAGAGAAGGGAGAGTCCAGCGGCGAGGGAAGCAGCAGCGATGGTTTTGATGGAAGTCATCGGTTTAAGAGGCGTGGGTGGTTGGGGTGGTGTTTCCCCCGATGAACACACCATCTCCGGAATCAATGGCTGAGGTGATGACCACCGTCAAGCGGTGCTGTGATCTTGCTCACAGGTGCTTCAAAGCAATAAAAAACTCCACCGATTGGCGGGGCCGTTGATGAATGAAAATGCTTGATGTAAATCATTGATCCCTGGCGGATTCAAAGCCAGGAGCCGTGCAGAGAAGGCAAATAAGAAGCCAACCCTGTGAGCACCCTTAGTAACCCTACAAAAGGTTTTTCCTGCGACATCTGATGGGTTGACTCCAGACGATAAACCTGAGCTTTGCAGCAGACCTTTCGTCGTCAATCTTGGTTGAGTTTCAACCCAGAAACTCGTCCAACACCAACCTGACCCTGGGATGCCGCTTCCACTAACTTCGATAGCTCTTTGTCGTCCAAGGTTTGGCTTCCTTGCACCTTAAGAGTCGACCAGTCGAACCTTGGAGTTTGGGGAGCTACGTTTTTGGCATTTTCCAGTAGAGACTTCGCAATAGACCTCGTATCTTCACCCGCTTTGTCACTCAGGAAAACGACCTGAGCAAGCGTTGGTGTGTCTTTTTCGCCATAAGCGAGGGTGACGAGATAAGGGAAGAACTGTGCTTTGTCAGCACTACCGGTGGATTCGCTCAAAGGTTGTTGATCTGAAAAATCTCAGTTTAAGTGTCGGCAATTGGTTCTAAGCCCCATCCAGCAAAGCGCGCTGGTTTTATCTAATTTCAACCTGTTTCAACAGCAGCGGCATCTCGCAAACGGAAAGCAAAGAAGTAGTGCTAGATCAACGATTCTTCTTCTGCTTCTAAAACTGATTCTGGTTCTGATTCGGCAACGGTCAGCGTTGTTTTAAGCCTCTCTGCCCAACCAGTGAGCCAACGTTCATCGGAACGACTAAAACATCGTTCCGACCAACCACCAATCACAACCCATCCGTTTTGACCTAAGGGTTGCACCATCACGGAGGGCAAGCCTGGCAAGACCGGATCAAATTCGGCTTTACCCGGGTAAAGGGCTGTTTTTACCAGAGATACCAGTTCTTGTTTTTGCAGGGATCGTCGACAGATCTCACCAGGTGCAAAATCACCAGAACCTAAAAGGCCCCGACGAAGTAGAACCGAACCCTTCCAAAACACAAGAATGGTGGCTGCAGAGGTTGCGGTTAGAAACTGATGGCTGCCCCACGCCAGTTCAGACCGGACCGTATCCGCTAAATCTGAGGAGAGCACAAAACCCTGTTCACCCTCCAGTTCAACAGCTTCCGGACTGCGTGGAGAAGCCCTTGTCCAGAGGATGGAAACGAGCATCAAGCCAACGCCTGCCATCCCGGCGAGAACATCGGCACGCTCCAAGCTGGGAGTGACCGTTTCTGCTGTGCTGGCGTTAAGGATGGAAAGCCCCAAAACAAGCACGCCTGCAAGCAAACACCATTGGGCGGATCTCAACATGTTTTGCAACTCATGAGCAGTCAGATCGATGCACTCTTGCTGAAATAGAAGTCAACGCTCCAACGCTGATGACGGAATCCGAAGCCTTTGCCGCGATTGCACTGGCCACAGTCGCTTGCGATGGAGTACTGGGCAAGGATGAAGCGCACGCATTGAGGCTTCAACTGGAATATCGAACCCCTTATAAGGATCGAAGCGAAAGTGAGATGGCAATGTTGTTTGACCAACTACTCAAACGCCTTCGCGAGCAAGGATCAAGACAATTGATCAAAGATGCCCTCCCCCAACTCAAAGAGTCCCAAAAGGAAACGGCTCTCGCTGTGGCCGTACAGCTGGTTCATGCTGATAGGACGGTGACGACTGAAGAGCAAACGTTTCTCAACGAACTCGCTCAAAGCGTTGATCTCCCTCAAGGCAAAGCACAAGCCGTGATGGACGCGATCATGGCCTTGAATCACGACAGCCTTGCCAGCTGACGACAGACTCCACCAATCGAACGCCTCATGATGCCTAGCCTTTTTAAGTCTCTTCAGCTGTTCATCGCCGCAAGTCTCTGTTTTTTCTTGGCAGTACCAGCGGGTTTTGCCTTATCGCCTCAAGACCTACCAGCTCAGCCGCCGGAGAAAGCCGTCCTTGATTCAGCTGATGTGTTGAGTCGAGCTGGAAAAAATGAAATTGAAGCTCGGCTGAATCAACTGGAATCCTCAAAGGTGGACGCCAGAGTCATCACTTTGCGGAAACTGGACTACGGGCTGAGCCTCACGGGATTCGGAGAGGAATTGGTGGAACGTTGGTCCAATAACGACAACAGCAGTGAGCGTCCACTCATCCTTTTCCTTGAGGAGACCCAGAACAAACAAGCTGCAATTGTTGTCTCAGCAGAGCTGAGTGATCAACTGCCAGACGCCTTGCTCCGCAGTACCGCGCGGACCACCATGAGTCAGCCGATGCGAGATGGAGAGCGATTCCGCCAGGCCTCCATGGATGGAATTGAACGCATTGCGGTGGTTCTCAATGGCGGTGAAGATCCCGGCCCTCCGGTTCAAATTGAACGCACCACCCTTCCCACAAACATTCCCACGGTCGAGGAAACGAGCGAAAGCAACGCTTTCACCTGGGTGATTGTGCTTCTAGTCGTTGGAACCATTGTTCCAATGGCCACCTGGTGGGTCTTTTCCCGCTAACCAGCTATGGCATTTCGCAATTGGATCGGAGCCTTTGGCAAGGCCAACTCCCTTGATGTCAACTCTGATCTGGACCGCGGCTATGAAGCGGCGCTCTTGATCCAGAGCTTGGAGCTGGAGTACTACGGCGACCGTCCCATCAGGCCCGATCTAGAGCTCTCTGTTCCGAAATCTGTTCAGGCAACCGTTCTGCGCAAGTTTCGTGTTGCGATCAATGTTTGTCGTACGTCGCTCGATCAGCTGGAGTATCAGCGCTCCCAGCTGGATCCTCAGGAACTGCGACAACTTCAGCTGATTGAAAGTGTTGTGAATCGGTACAGCCCTAAACGGGCTTCGACCGCTCCGACCATGACACGGGATCCTGATCCGCTGCCGCGCTCCCTACTCGGGGTGTTCGACAAGGTGCGGAGGCAGCTCAATCCAGCGGGTGAAGCGACCTTAGTTGCAGGCTTTAGGAGACGCAGGGATTCAACCCTGATCTCATTGAAGGTTCTTCTACTACTGATTCTGGTGCCACTGTTGGTCCAACAGGTCAGCCGCACTTACATCATTAGTCCTGCTGTTGACCGCTTTGCTCCAGACCTGCCCTTCTTGAGTTATCCGAAGCCACAGCTTGAAGAACAGGCCGTCGAAAAGTTGCGCGTATATAAGGCGGAAATTGAATTCGATGCCCTTCTTCGTGGGGACTCCATCCCAAGCCAAGAAGAGCTCCAACAAAAACTTGGGAAAAAAGCTTCTGAACTCAAAGAAGAAGCGGACGCCGAAAGCACCCATGCTGTAAAAAATGTCTTAGCTGACATTTCAGCCACGCTTGCTTTCGTGATGGTCTGCTTATTCAGTCGCGAAGAGCTGAGAGTTCTTCGCGGATTTTTTGATGAGGCTGTTTATGGATTAAGCGACTCAGCCAAGGCATTTGCGATTATTCTCTTCACCGATATCTTCGTTGGATTTCATAGTCCAGAAGGCTGGACTGTGCTGCTTGATGGCATTGCAAATCACTTTGGATTCCCTGCCCGAGAAAACTTTATTCTCCTATTCATCGCTACATTCCCGGTGATTTTGGCGACAATTTTCAAATATTGGATCTTCCGGTACCTCAATCGTGTCAGTCCATCCTCCGTTGCCACACTGCGAGGCATGAACGGAGGCGGATAAACCGTTGGCTAGCCCAAACAAGCAAAGACCCAAGCTTCCGAACGGGCTCGTTGTTGTAAGCGGGCCAAGCCGAGGAGGGAAAAGCCGCTGGGCTGAACATTTACTCAGCTCTCAACAGACGGTCACCTACGTCGCAACCTCAGCGCATCGTTCGAATGATCCAAGCTGGGACGAGCGGATGCGGCTGCATCGCGAAAGACGACCCTTGCACTGGCAGCTGCGCGAACCGGGAGGCAAGCTTGCCGAATGCATTCGCAAAGAAGAGCCCCATCAACCGTTGTTGATCGATGCGCTTGGCGGATATACGGCAGCGCATCTCGACCTCAACGATCATGCCTGGACACAGGAGGCAGAAGATCTCATCCAAAGTCTTCTCACACGAACATGCCCCACCGTGATCGTGATCGAAGAAACAGGCTGGGGCGTCGTCCCCGCCACAGTGATTGGCGGATTGTTTAGGGACCGCCAAGGTTGGCTGGCTCAACAACTAGAACAACACGCTGCCGATAGCTGGCTCGTTGTACAGGGAAGAGCATTGAATCTTTCTCAATTAGGCATTCTCGTTCCGTGAAGCAAATCTCAAATGATCAAGCATTGAATGAACGGCCTGTGATTCAAAAGCCTTTGAGGGTGGCACTGTGGGAACCGCAAATTCCCCCCAATACGGGAAACATTGCCCGTACTTGCGCAGCTTTTGGTTTACCCCTGGATTTGATTGAGCCCCTTGGGTTCAGCCTTGAAGATCGGTATTTAAAAAGAGCTGGTCTTGATTACTGGCCCCACGTTGATCTCACGATCCACAAGGACACCGATGCGTTTTTTAAGTCGCTTGGGAAAGACTCCAGGGTGATTGGCTGCAGCCGTAGAGGCGGCGTGCCTCTTCAAGAGATGCAGTTCGAACGCGGAGATGTCTTGTTATTCGGTCGAGAGGACACCGGCTTATCGGAAGCAACACGCAGTCGCTGCACCCAAATCACAACCATTTCAATGCCCTGCAGCGCCGGAGAAGATGGCCAAGGGGGCGTGCGGAGCCTCAATCTTTCCGTGGCTTGCGCCATCGTCAGCCACCACGCAGGCTTGCAGCTTCAACTGTGGTAATTGGCAAGCTGACACTTCAGCCCTTGCGCCGATGTCCTACAGCCGCTACTTTCAGGCCGTTCCTGAGCTGTGGCGGCTTCTCCAGGATCGTTACCCATCGCTGATTCAGATGAAGCCCCTTCTCGTTCTCGTTACGGCAATCGCATCAGGAACGTCTTTATCTGTCTTGTCACAGCATCCCGGGTTTGCGGATGCTGGCCATGTGCAGGCACCATTTCTCCTGGCATCGGCACCAGCAACCCAAAGCAGGCTTTGGGTCAAGGTCTCGACAAGGAGCACTCTTCAAGATATAGCTGCTGATCTCGGACTTTCCAACTCAGATTTAACCGCTCTTAACGACCAGGCTTCCCAAGACACGATCAAGCCTGGTGCTTGGATCGTGATCCCTGCTGACGCTGAGGAAAGCCTCGCTAGCGCGACCCGTCTTGACGGAACAACGGTCCTCCGCAAAGCACCGCTTCAAACCCCTCCAGCTCCACAATCCGTTGTACGCATCAAAGCCAACGAGTCTCTGTCAACGTTTTCTAGAGATCAGGGAGTCAGCTTGAGTGAGTTGCGCTCATTGAATCCTGGTCTCGATCTAGCCCGTTTGGCGATCGGTAGCGAAGTGCGTGTTGCCAAGGCTTCTCCCAGAGCGCTTCTTGCGATTCGTCCAACGGTTTCAGGCGGAGCCAGCTTTCCAGCTCTACCTGCATTGCCTGGAGCTGAGGGTGAGTCTGTTGGAAATCAATCCTTCATATGGCCCACAAAAGGTGTTTTCACCTCTGGTTTCGGATGGCGATGGGGCCGCATGCATAAGGGCATCGACATTGCCAACAACGTTGGTACTCCCATCGTTGCCGCCAAAGACGGCGTTGTGAAATTTTCTGGTTGGAGCAGTGGTTACGGTTATTTAGTGGAGTTAGCTCACGCCGATGGATCTTCCACCCGTTACGCCCACAACAGCCGCCTCTTAGTTCGCAAAGGACAAATGATTCCCCAGGGAGTAAAAATTTCCCTCATGGGCAGCACAGGAAGAAGCACTGGACCTCATCTGCATTTTGAAATTCGCCAACGTGGTGGTTCAGCACTCGACCCAATGGCCAAGCTCCCCGCACGTCGCCGCGCATAAACCACCCGGGCGATCGTTTAAAATATTGGGGTAACGGCTCGGTAGCTCAGCTGGTTAGAGCGTGGGATTCATAACCCCAAGGTCGGGAGTTCAAGTCTCCCCCGAGCCATTTTTTGCTTTGATTAAATCGCTAACGCGACCAAATCTCAGCGCATTTCAATTGCATTAAGTCTTTCTCTGAATGATGTTGGGCTGTCTTTCGTGGTTTCTTCCATGATCAAGATCGGTTGATCCTCAGGAACTGGATTTGGACGCCGCTGTTGCCTCACCGATTGTCCATGGTGGGGCCTTGCCTGAAGTGTGAGCTTTCTAGTCTGGGAGTCACGGTTGAGTGGCTGGCTTTTAAGCTCACTACGCACTTGATTTAAAAGTCGGAAATGCCCTGTACTGCTGAATTTCCGCAATAAGGCCTGATCCCAAGACATGGGTTGATCAATCATCGAATGATTTTAGAACCCCATCAGCAGGGACGCTTATTAACGATTCATCGCACGGCAACCGAGACGAGGGCGTGATAAATTAAGGGATGTAACTAGAAGTCGGACCGACTTTGGATTGAGTCTGGTCTGCTGCTTCCGTCACATCCCCATCGACCTTTCATCATGACCGACAACGGTTGCCTGCGCGTGGGCCAACAGGCCCCTGATTTCACCGCTACCGCTGTAGTTGATCAGGAGTTCAAAGAAATCAGCCTGTCTCAGTACCGCGGCAAGTACGTGGTGCTCTTTTTCTACCCACTGGACTTCACCTTCGTTTGCCCAACAGAAATCACAGCGTTTAGCGATCGCTACTCAGATTTCTCCAGCAAAAACACCGAAGTGCTGGGCATCTCCGTTGACAGCCAATTCAGTCACCTGGCTTGGATCCAAACGGCACGCAATCAGGGCGGCATCGGCGATATCAACTATCCGCTCGTTTCAGACCTGAAGAAGGAAATTTCCACTGCTTACAACGTTCTCGATGACGCTGAAGGCGTAGCCCTGCGTGGCCTGTTCATCATCGACCCTGAGGGTGTGATCATGCACGCCACGATCAACAACCTCCCCGTTGGCCGGAATGTCGATGAAACCCTGCGTGTCTTGCAGGCATTCCAGTATGTGCAGTCCAATCCAGATGAAGTCTGCCCAGCTAACTGGACACCAGGCGAGAAGACCATGAAGCCTGATCCCAAGGGCAGCAAAGAGTTTTTTGCTGCGATCGGTTAGGGACTTAAGGCCAGAGGGCCGCATGATGACGCACGGGACAGGTCAACGATCTGTCCCGTTTTTTAATGGTGCGCCATTTCATCAGACTCCGATTGAGGCGTTTTGACCGTACGCAGCAACTCCCTAGAGAAGCCGCTTGAAAAGAACGCAGAGGCTTGAGAACGGACACACGTTGAATTTGCGATTCAGTCTCATCGGAGACAGGCATGGGGTGCCTGAAAGACAAATGATGAGACTATCTTCGACTCAATCCAATGGGATTCATTGTTGTTGCTAGCTGTCTCGTGGTAGCAGCCACCGTGTGTTTGAAGCTAATGAACGCATGAATCACAGAAGGTCATCAGCGATGATTAAGCCATCCCTGTGATCCAGAGATGCTCGTTGCCAATCAGTGCTTTTTCAGCCAGCCTGAAAGGATCGATCAAGGGCACTGATGAAAGGTCTACCTCAATTCTTCAGCTGGGAAGGAGAGCTTGGAAGGCTTGACTATTTAGGCGAGGTCATTAAGCGACTGCTCATCCTCTCACTCATCCTTGCTGTCAATATTGGCCTGTGCATGTTAGTGGGATTAGAAATTACTCCAGAAACCTGGGATAACAATCTTTCCCTAACCACAATTTCAGCATTTTTGATCATGGTTCCAGTTGATATTCGAAGACTCAACGACATAGGAATCAGTCCTTGGTGGTTAGTACCAGTCTGGATTCTCAGTCAAATTCCACAACCACTTGATGGATCACCACAGGTTGGAGCCTATACCTTTCTCGTAGCCGTGCCATTGCTGCTATGGGGCCTATTTATTCTATTTAAACCAGGCAAAGCATTAAAAGAGTATCGTCGCCAGAAAGGATGATTTGATCGTGAAGGTTGGCTTCACAATGCCTTATCAAGATCCTGCACGACAACATCTTTCGAGCCAGTTCCCTGCAATAAGGCATCAAGGCCCCCGCGTAAATCCTTGGCCATTGCCACGCGACTGCCATCACTAACAACCACACGCACTAAGGTTGGCAACCCACCACGACGGGCTCTGAGATAAATCGGCTCAACATAGAGAAGGGCATTTCCAAGTGGCACGACCAAAAGATTGCCTTGAACAACTTGAGAGCCCGCACGGTCCCATAGCCCAAACTGCTGGCTGATGATGGGATTCTGATTGATCAGAGCCTGGATCTGCTCAGGACCAAAAATCGGAACATCACTAGGAAAGCGCAACAGGATCAGTTCTCCGTAATGCTCAGCATCGCTTCTTGCTGCCAACCAACCGGAGAGATTGGGACGGGCAAGTGGCGTAAGGGGTTGTAAAAGTAAAAATTCGGAATCAACACTCGGCTTCACTTGCGCCGTAATGTGATAAGGAGCCACTGGAATCTGTGTTTTTCCATACAGCTCTTTGGGAACCTGCCAAACATCATCTCCACTGTAAAAAATACGTGGATTCGTTACATGATATCGAAGCAATTGTTGAACCTGTAATTCAAACAAGGCACTAGGAACCATCAGATGCTGACGCAAAGATGGTGGCATAGCAGCCAAGGGCTGGAACAATTCGGGAAACACCTTCTGCCAACCACGAATCATTGGATCATCTTGTTCACTCACATAGAGATGCACTGTTCCGTTGTAGGCATCAACAATGGCTTTTACTGAGTTGCGTACATAACGCATCTCTTGTCCGTCAGGAAGGATTGAGGCATAGGGATAGGTGTTAGAGCTGGTGTATCCATCAACAATCCAATACTGATGTTGATCTTCCTGATACTGATCAAGACCAGACTCCATGGGAACGGAGACTAAATAGGGATCACCTTTCAACTGCAAAAAAGGTGCTAAAGCCTTCACACGCTTTTTAACGTCACGTCGCAACAACAAACGCGAATCCGATTGCAAGACGCCCGTATTCAGCAACCTTGGGTCACGGATGTAAATCGATGCCGCAATCCGCTGCCCTAAAGACGCCAGTGGCACACCAGCTCTACCTGAATAATGGTTGTATGTGTTTTCATCGCCTTCTGGATGATTGAACTCTTCGATTTGCGTTGGAGCAACGGCATAGGGAGATGGAAGCATTCCGAAATAGAGCGCAGCCCGACCAATTGGCACATTATTCTTGACATCTTCGCGACTAATATCGAGGAATTTATTACCACTAATACTCGCTGAACGACCGATGTCACTGATGAAATAATCAGGGAGCCCATCGGCTCCTCTGGAGTTCACTGGACTCAATGTGAATCCATAGCCATGCGTAAACACGAAGTGACGATTCTGCCAAGTGCGTGACCGCTTAGGGAGAGCTGCTTGGTCGAGTTCACGCGCAGCGAGCATCACTTGCTGGCGTTCAAGTAAATCAGGACGCAATTGATAGCGATCAACGGCTGCATTCGTAAAGCGGTAATAAACCCTGAGCTGCTGCAGCTGTCGGTTTGTTGCGAGTAGAGGTTGGCTATCCCACAAACGAATATTGCGCAAAGTACTGGCACCTTGCTCGCGATCCTTAGGGCTCAAGCGAGGAGAAGGATCAAACTGTTGGGTGGTAATACGGTCCAATTGATATGCCTGTCGTGTGGCCTCAATCGCACGACTGATATAGGGGGTCTCCAGCTGTAATTCCCGCGGGCGCACGACAAGCCAGTGCATCAGCGGAAACAACACCATTTCCAAGCCAAAGGAGGCCACCGCGATACAGGACAAAATCAGCCGAAGCTGACGACGACGAAAACTGGAAAAGGGTGACGGCAAAACAACAATCGCCAACACAAGCAGCGCAACAGCTCCCGCCGATCGCAAAGGAAGCAGCAGATGAACATCGAGCCAACCTGCACCCGCAACGATTCCATCCTGAGTCCAAAGCAACTGGTGCCTTGAAAGCCACATCAAGCCAGAACAAGTCACCAGCAAAAGTGCACAACCAGGCCTCAAACCATGTCGTTGACGCTTCGTTAATCCTGAGAACGCCCAATCACTGAGGCATGTTGAACGTGTTAATTGACTCCATAAAGCAGTACTAAGGGTGAGTAAAAGCTGCAAAAGTACTAATTCAAGCCCCAGCGCGATCGCAGAAAAACGACCTAAACCAAAGCTCACATCAGACCCCAGCATCGGTTCCACGCGGCCGAGGTCAGGAATTGAAAGAGCAAGACTCCAAAGTCCCCAACTCCGCGCAACGATCAAACAGATACACACACTTCCATAAACCTGGGCAAGACCTAGACGACGGCTGCGGGTCAAGCCGGACATGATCAACGTCAGCACCAGAATGGACAAGCTGAGCAGCGGCCAACCTGTCGAAAAGGGAAGACTCCACCAATACGACAGTGAAAAGGGGTCACTCCAGGCCAGCCAAGCCAAACGGGTATCAATGGCTAAAACTGTGAGCATCACCAGAAGACATGCCAAGAGGCAGAGCCCGTAGCGAAACCCCGTTAGGACAGGTCTTCTCTCGTCCTTTTCTGCTTGAGGTGGTCGCAGCCAAGACTGACGCCAAAACGCACAACTGCCCACAAACACAAAGGCAATGAATGCGCCTGCTAATTGAAGAGATAAGCGTTTGCCGTAAACAGACCCAAGTTCAAATTGATCGAACCAGTACCACTCAACCTGCAGTCTTGAGAAAATAACAATCAATGGGATCAACAAGATCCCAAAACGCCCGATCATCCTGAAGATCTTTGCCACTGGATTGACCACTGAATTTGCCACTGCAGTGGAGCGGATCAAGTTGCAGCTGGCTTCTGAGCCAGAACGGGTTGATGAGAATTATTTTCCATCAATCGATTCTCTCCGTTTTGAGGATGATCTAGGCCCGCTAATTCATAGAAGCGAGAACTCGATAGTGTTTCTTCCGCAATCAACGCCTCAACAAGACGATCCATCACCTCGCGACGAGGTTCCAACAGGGTGATCGCCGCATCGAGAGCCTGGATTGCCAGCTGGCGGACGCAGGCATCAATCGCTTTCCCTGTGCTTTCCGCATAAGAGGGACGCGTATGAATGAGATCTCTGCCAAGGAACACCTCCTGATCTCCACCTTCAAGAGCAACGGGCCCCAAAGAAGAAAATCCAAAGCGAGTCACCATTTCTCTGGCGAGATGAGACACCATTTGCAGGTCTCCACTCGCTCCCTGGGTGATCTCACCTGGTCCAAACACCACCATCTCAGCAGCACGACCACCCAGAGCCATCACAAGACGGGCCCGCAAATAAGCCTTGCTGAGCAAGCCGGAATCAATCACCTCCTCATCAGGGAAAAATCGGGTGAATCCGCCCACACCGCCACTGCGGGGAAGCAACGTCACTTTGTCGACGGGATCGGCGTGAGGCGTATGGGCTGCCACCAGGGCATGGCCAATTTCGTGATAGGCAATCAGCCGTTTCTTGGCACTGTCTTGCAAAGGAGAGGCAGACAACCCCATCGTGATGCGTTCGAGCGCTGCTTCTAATTCAGAGCTCCCCACAAAAGAGCTTTCATTTCGTGCCGTCAGGATCGCGGCCTCATTGATGAGATTGGCAAGATCAGCACCGGAAAAGCCTGGAGTTCTTAAGGCCCAATCCGCCAGAGACACGTCGTCTGAAAGCGGCCGACTGCGGGCATGAACGGCAAGAATCGCCTCACGCCCCTTGCGGTCGGGCAGATCAACGTAAATACAACGATCAAACCGGCCGGGACGCATCAATGCCGTATCGAGCACATCAGCCCTGTTGGTGGCAGCAAGCAGGATGACGCCTGAATTATCCGCAAAACCATCCATTTCAGTTAACAGCTGATTGAGGGTTTGCTCGCGCTCATCATTTCCTCCACCAATTCCTGCACCGCGTTGACGACCAACGGCATCAATTTCATCAATAAAAATGATGCAAGGCGATTTTTCCTTGGCTTTGCGAAACAGATCGCGCACACGACTGGCACCCACACCCACAAACAGCTCAACAAATTCAGAGGCCGCGATGGAGAAAAACGGCACCCCTGCCTCCCCAGCGATGGCCTTGGCAAGCAATGTTTTTCCCGTCCCTGGCGGTCCCACCAGCAACACCCCCCGAGGGATGCGCGCACCCAAACGAATAAAACTCTCCGGTTGCTTCAAAAAGGTCACAACCTCTTGGAGTTCTTCCTTGGCTTCGCTAATGCCGGCAACGTCCTCAAATCGAACGGTGATTTCATCTTGAGGGCGGATCCGCGCTTGGCTGCGCCCAAAGCCCATGGCCTTATTGGCGGCCTGCGCTGAGCGCCGGAGAAGAAACGAAAGGCCCACCACAATCAGAACGATCAGGGCCAAATTTCCAGCCAACCCAGCCAAGGCCTGTTCCTGACGAACATCCTTCACCGTCAGGGGAACGCCAGCGGCTTCGGCTGTGCGCAAAATCATTTGATCGTTCGCCAGGGTGGGAACCGTGGCGTTGCGACCATCGTCGTATTCCACAATCACTTCCCGACGCGCAGGAACCAATTGCAGATCTTTGACTTTTCCCGCTGAAATTTGCGTCAATAACTCGCTGTAACTCGGCGGTGGATCCGATTTAAAGCGAGCAAAAGGATTGGTGGGCTTTTCCTTGGCATCGCCCCCAGATGCCTGGGAGACAATGATTTCACGATCTTCCGGACCTGAACTCACACCGTTCCTGCGATGTATTAAGAGTAGCGATTTGACGAGCGGACTCTCGAAAGGAGATTATGGGCGTTTGGAAGAGTTCCGGCTGCAATGGCTGTACCGAAGAAGAAAACCTCTAAGAGCAAGCGCAATCAACGGCATGCTGTTTGGAAGGCAAAAGCAGCCACTGCTGCACAACGTGCCATGTCAATCGGCAAATCAGTGTTGAGTGGTCGCGCACAGGGTTTTGTGTATCCGGTTGCTGATGCTGATGACAGCGAGGACTGAATTCATTTCAAGGTGATCTCACGAACAGCGCGTTGGTTCGTGAGATCGATCACAACATCAGATTGATCCAGATCCTGCAACCAAGCTGCTGGAAATGCCGTTTCAATCATCCGAACAAAATCTTGAACAGCGGATTCAGACACGTGAACTCCCGTTGTTTTGGCTTGGGTGTCGACCTGCTGGCGCTTCCAGAGCCGACTTGAAGTGCCGCTCTGCCCTTTGAGGTGCCAGAGCTTATCGATCCGATTCCAAATCGGTGCATAGTCAGGTACGAGACGAAAGAGCTGTTGGCGATACACAAGCTCTTCCGTCGTCAGCGCGAGTGAATGGATGTTTTGTGCCTCAGAAGCCTGATCGGAAACGAGAACGCCAACGAACCATCCCTCCAAAACCACTAAATCAGGGGTGGAGCGGACCCATTCACTGCGATCCCCGCGACCGTCGCGAAGGGATTTATCAAAGCGAGGGGCCAATAACTCCCCCGTCTCTCGCCATTGATCGAGCGCTGTGGCCATCAACTCCAGATCGTGACTCCCCGGTATGGCCCTGGGCACTCCCCAGGGATTTCCTGCCATCCGTCGATCAAGCTCTAGACCAGGCCAATAAAAATCATCGATCGAAAGGAACGCGATCGACCAGCCCAATTCCGAGCTGGCGTGCACAAGCCAATCGCAAAGCGTGGTTTTCCCGCATCCAGGGAGCGCACTCAATCCGAGCAAAGGACGGCCACCCATCTGCAAGAGAGACTCGGCCTGTGAAAGCAATGGCAACGCCACTCCCAGCAGCCATTGATCTTTTACGTCCGCGGGCCAGACGCGACGGGCAAGCTCGAAACCACCGCGTTGCTGCCAATGGCACCACCAGAGTTCGGGATCTGACCAGCCCAAGGATTCAAGGAGCAAAGGCCAACCCTTGGGAGCCATTTGCAACGGGTCAAGAACCAAGCTTGAAGGCCTCAAACACAACTGAAAAGACAGCTCCAATCCGGATGTTGTCGATCGCGAGCCAAGCAATCGGCCAGGGTTCCCGTTTCACATAGGTCCTTGCTCGCACCAACAGCTCAATGACGATCACCATGGTGAGCACCACAAACGGACGTTGACCGACGCGTTGAAACCAATACATGGTGAAGTTGCTGCCCACAAGGAACCCCAGCAGCAGGGAGAGAACACCCAGGCTCCGGCGACGCCAAGATCCCGTTAGCGCTTGGGTGAGTTGAACACCAATCCGTCTCTGAAACTGTTCATAGCGGGTGAGATGGGTCGTCATCAATCCGGTAAGACGAGAAGCATCTGCAGGTACTCCAGCGTGACAAGGCCATCCACACAAGGGGGGCCGCTCGAAACAGTGCATGGACACTGGGCACTCCCTAGATGATCCAGCACCGCCTCGGCCTGATCTTGATACCGATGGAGCTCCTGATCCCAGGGAGAAGGCATGAGCAGACAACGCAGTCCAGCCGTTCTGGCCGAAAGAAGACCTGGGGTTGAATCCTCCAGTGCCAAAGCCGCATTCGGCTCGGTTTTGCTGCGTTCCAGCGCTTTTAAATAAGGTTCAGGACTGGGTTTATGCCTCGATACATCATCGGCACTAATCACCCCAGCGAAGGGATGGTCGCCGCCGGGAAATAGGGTGTCTAACAATGCCGATACGGACGGACCGCCACTGCTGGTCACGATCCATTGATCAATCGCCCGAGCCTGAAGCTCACGAAGCAGTCTTGCGACCCCTGGGCGAAGAGACACCGCGCCGGAACGCACTGCATCGAGATAGTGACGCTGTTTTGAAACGCGCAGCTCAGCAAACTGCGCGTCAGTCAAGACCTCTCCCTGCTGCTGGGCATACGTTTTCATCCGAAGGCTTCCACCAGGAATGCTCAGCAAGGCTCTGTAGGTCTCTGGATCCCAGGTCCAATCCAAACCCTGTTCTGCAAAAGCTCGATTGAAGGCAGGTCGATGCCCATCCATTTCCGTGTCCGCAAGGGTGCCATCCACATCCCAGAACACGGTCTTCAAGACAGGCATGACGGTCATGCAATTCATGGCAACAGCTTGAAGGACGAAGCACAATGCAGGCTGCTTGAGCACCTGCCCGTTGCCGTCTGCCGTGTCCGTTCAGCAATGGCAACTACCGAGGGGCATTGACCCCGGGGCTTTGGATGCGGTGCCACTGCCTCTTCCCCTCAAGGCCTTGCTCTTCCGCCGTGGTCTGACAGAACCAGATCAGGTCCATGCACTTCTGAGTGATTCACCCCTCCCAAAACCTGATGGCCACTTCCCCGAATTGGACAAGGCCGTCCAACGCTTGCATCAGGCCTGTTTAACGGCAGAGAGCGTTGCGATCTGTGGCGACTACGACGCCGATGGCATGACAAGCACTGCGCTGTTGCTTCGCACCTTGCGCACCTTGGGAGCGGAACCCCAAGCGGCGATCCCAAGCCGCATGGCTGATGGCTACGGCTTGAACTGCTCGATGGTGAATGAGCTCCATGCCGATGGAGTCCGGCTCATTGTCACTGTCGATAACGGAGTGGCAGCCCATGAGGCCCTAAGCAGAGCAGAGGATCTGGGCATCGAGGTGGTGCTAACCGATCACCACACGCTCCCAAAGACACGCCCCAAAGCTCTCGCCTTGATTCATCCGGCCACCACCCCGGAACACTCTCCCTATCGCGGATTAGCCGGCGTTGGGCTCGCCTACGTCGTAGCGCGCGAACTCGCAGAACGCATGCGCCAGCCAGCGGCCATCGCCAGTGCTCGTGATTTGTTTTGCATTGGAACGGTGGCCGACATGGCACCGCTGACAGGCGCCAACAGAACCCTTCTCAGAGAAGGATTGCTTCATCTCCATCGAAGCAACTGCCCAGGAGTGCGCGCCCTACAGCAACTTGCAGGACTCGGCGATCGCCCCCTGCGCGCGGATGACATCGGTTTTCAACTGGCCCCCAGAATCAACGCGGTGGGACGGATCGGCGATCCCCAGTTGGTGGTGGATTTGCTCACCGCAGACGACCAAAACAGCGCCATTGAGCTGGGCCGCCAATGCGACAGTCTCAACCGACAGCGACGAGAGCTCTGCGATGCCATAGAGGCCGAGGCCCTGGCCTTATTGGAGTCTGACCGTGATCCCTTACCACCGTTTCTTCTGCTCGCCCAAGGCCACTGGCATCACGGCGTGATTGGCATCGTTGCGGCACGATTGATGGAACGATTTCAACGCCCAACCGCCTTGCTGGCTGCGGATGGCGACGGCCTGATGCGGGCCTCGGTTCGTGCACCCGAAGGGTTCGCTGTCGACAAAGCCCTCGACCACTGCACCGCTCTGTTGGAACGCCATGGTGGCCACCCCGCCGCAGGTGGATTCACGGTGAAAGCCGAGCACGTGCATCGCCTCCATGAGGAGCTCAATGGCTTGGCTCAGTCATGGATCCAAACGCGTGGGGAGGGAATTCTTGTGGCACCAGAAGCCCTCCTCTCGCTCTCAGCGATCAATCACGACCTTTGGTCGTCGTTGCTTTCTCTTGAACCCTTTGGAATCGGCCATCCAGCGCCATTGTTTTGGTCGAGAGGCTGCAAGGTGATCTCCCAACGGTTGCTCCGCGGCGGACACCTGAAACTCACCCTGGGGCAGGGAGATTGTGAAAGGGAAGCCATCGCTTGGCGCTGGCAGCAAACCCAACCACTGCCAGCGATCGTGGACGTTGCCTATCGGATCAGCCTCAACCGTTGGCAAGGAGAAGCAAAACTACAACTCGAAATCCAGGCTCTACGAGAACATCACGCCTGCTTGGATCTCCACCGCGGCCTGGGGGTTTATCGCTGCACGAGCCCCGACGATGCAACCGTAGAGATTGAGAACCCTTCTGGAGAGCGACTGTCTGGACTGGTCAACCGCAACGGTGTATTTGAAACTGAAGACAGCAGAGCCGGGCACCCTTACGTTGCTGACCTCATCCGAGACGCTTGCATTGGCCTTGGCCTTCTTCCATGACCTCTGAACGCAAAACCACCAGCTCACGGTTCCGTGGCACAGCATCGGTCTTCAACGAGATCCGTCGACTTGGGCGCCATTTCATTGGCTTGCTCGTTGTTGGTGTCTTAATCGGCCTGGCTTGCCTCCCCTTGAATCTCGTTGATCGAATTCAGGAGTGGCTGTTCCATTTCCTGCCAACAACCGGCCAAACCGGCTGGAGCTCGATTGGTCTCCTGATTGCCCTTGTCCCGTTAGTGGTGATGCCAATCCTGTTGATTCTTCAACGGGGACCGTGGCGGGGAGGCGCTGGATCGGGCATTCCTTCAACGATGAACGCCCTGGAGGATTCTTCGTTGATGCCGGCCGCGATGGAAGCAGGCAGCACACTGCAAAGAGGAATCCTTTGGTCAGTGGCCACAGCAGCCATGTTTCCTCTGGGCAGGGAAGGGCCGGTGGTGCAATTTGGCTCTGCCGTGGCACGCGCCACTCAGAAACGCTGGCCCAATTGGATGCCAGCTCTCACCGAACGGCAGATGGTTGCCATTGGTGGAGGTGCGGGCCTAGCCGGTGGTTTCAACACGCCTCTGCTTGGCGTTGTGTTCATGCTTGAAGAGCTCACCGCTGAATATTCCATCGTCACGATTTGGCCAGCTTTGCTGGTGTGCGTCGCTGCTGCTGGGTTTTCAAACCTTGGGGGAGAGCCGATCTTTGGATTGGGTCTGATCAATGTGTTCGCGCCAGAAACAGAGCAGTTGTTGCTGGCCATTCCCATCGGGATCTCCGCTGGTCTTGTGGGTGGATTCTTCAACCGTGGTCTGGTTTGGACCACAGCGCGTTTGGCTCCCATGGTCCGGCAGCGACCCCTACGCACCGGTCTCTGCCTTGGCGGGGCGCTCAGTTTGCTCGCCCTGTTGAGCTGGGGAACGAGCACGGCGGATGGTGAGGCACTCGTGAGGCAACTGCTCAGTCAAGGAATGCCCGAACTTGGCTCCGAGCACAGTGATGTCCGATCGGGTCTAATGAGCATTTGGATCACTGTGGTCAGAGTGATCGGACCGATGCTGGCCCTCGCAGCTGGAGTCCCAGGCGGATTGATCGATCCATCCCTGACGTTTGGTGCCGTTCTCGGCTACACGGTCTGTGCTGTGATCGGATTCAGCACCCAAGTTGGCGTTGGCCTTGGGTTAGCAGCCGGACTCTCTGGAGCCACCCAATTGCCACTGGTCTCCCTGATTTTTTCCTGGCGACTGGTGGGCGATCAACAATTATTTGCAGGAGCTTGTCTCACGGCTGTCATCGCCGCTTACACCGGCCGGCTGGTCTCCCGAACACCGGTGTATCACGCACTCGCCAAGCTTCAGAGAGCTCCGCGCCTGTAGAAGAGAATGAAGATCACTGCTGGGCCAGCAAGCGTGATTAGAGCAAGGGCCCCAAAATTTGCAATCAGGTGGATATCAAATCCCATGGAAGGAAAGCAGTTGATCAGCATGATGCCTCAAAAAGGGTACGGGGCTTTCCTCCGCATTGCCCTGATCGATAGGTATCAATGTGATGCCTTGTCACAGCAGCATTTGAATTGAGCCATGAGCCGCCCTCCTCTTCACTGGTCATGCCTGAGTCAATGCGGAGCATGTTGCAGGCTTGCGCCGGCCGAACGACCGGAAGCTCTTGAAGCGTTATCGGACGACCAGCAAACGATTTATTTGGAGATGGTGGGAGAAGACGGATGGTGCAAGCATTTCGACCAGGGAGGCCGGCGCTGCAGGATTTATGAGGACCGACCCGACTTTTGCCGGGTGAGCGGTTTAGCCGATTTATTTGCGGTACCAGCGGAGGAGGTCAATGGCTTTGCCATTGATTGCTGTCGACAGCAAATTCGATCGGTTCATGGCGGAAGAAGCCTGGAACTGCGTAAGTTCGAGCGGTTGATTCGCTCACGTCAGGATTCCGATGACTGAAGCAGGTAGCGACAGCAAGCTTGGTTTTAATGCCGTTCTGCTGAGCACCTTTACCACCGTCTTTCTCGCTGAATTGGGTGACAAAACCCAATTAGCAACCCTTCTTCTGTCAGCCCAATCCGGCGAGCCATGGTTGGTGTTTATCGGGGCCGCGCTGGCCTTGATCTGTTCAAGCCTTGTGGGGGTCTTGGTGGGACGTTGGCTTTCCACCATCCTTCCCCCAGAACGCCTGGAACAAATGGCAGGTTTGTTGATGGTGGGACTGGGATTGTGGCTGGGAAGTCAGGCCTTGAAGTCACTGATAGAGACCCAATCACTCTGAAATTGTTATGGACTTCGCCCTTCTCATTTCCACTTTTGTGACCGTGTTTCTGGCAGAGCTCGGTGACAAAACCCAACTGGCAACAGTGGCCATCAGCGGCACATCCGATCGACCGTTGGCTGTGTTTCTGGGATCGTCCAGCGCCTTAGTGCTCGCCAGCTTGATTGGTGCTGTTGCTGGAGGGTCCTTGTCGGCTGTGATTCCCGCCGAGTGGCTGCAACTGGTGGCCTCCACAGGATTCCTGGTGATCGGAGGCCGCTTGCTCCTGCCCATGCTCCAAGCCGGGCTGGGATCCACCCAGACGGAGGAATAAGAAGGGGATTGCGCAAGTCGGGCGATTAGAGTCGGTTAGTCATTCAGCTGTTGCATTACCAACTCTTCGAGTGCAACGGTTTTGATTCAACTCCCGGTCCTGAAGGCCGGTTTCTTTCACGCTCCGATGAAATTCACGGTCGCCGACCTTCTCGACCAGGTCCCCCACGACGGTACCCTTGAGGTCAGCAAGCTCGAGAAAATTCTCCGATTAACGAATCGAGCCGACAAACAGTCACTCAGCATTGCGCTTAAGGGCCTTGATCGGCTTGGAGTGCTGAGCCTTGAAGAGGAGAGTTCCGTCTCCAGAGGCGATGAAATCGGGTTAATCGAAGCCCGTTTGCGCTGCAGCAGCAAAGGGTTCTGTTTTGCCATTCGTGATGACGGCGGTGAAGACATTTACATCCGTGACCATCAGCTGAATCACGCTTGGAATGGCGACCGTGTGTTGGTGCGCATCATCCGTGATGCAGGCCGACGCCGATCTCCAGAAGGAGGGGTGCAATGCATTTTGCAGAGAGCCACGACGAGCCTTCTGGCCCAGGTGGAACAACAGGATGAGCGCCTGCTCGCCGTCCCGCTTGATGATCGAGTGCTCGCCTCGATCGAATTACCCGAAGGCGACAGCAACTATCGCCTTGAGGGACCAGCCACATCGGTGGTTGAAGTTCAGCTCGATCGCTATCCGATCGCTCAACACCCAGCGCGCGGTCATGTGGCCCGATCGTTGCCACTCAACGGCGGAGTGGATGCTGATCGCGATCTCTTACTCACCAAGGCCCATCTGCACACCAGGGCAAGTGCGCCCAGAACCACGATTAAGGCACCAGCAGATAAACGTCGCAAGGACCTCACCGATCAGCCCTGTTTGCTCCTGAACAACTGGGTGATGGATGGTGCTCCCCACCTACCTGCAGTCCACGTCAGCCCTCATGAAGGTGGGACCCAGCTATGGATTCATGCTCCTGCGGTGGCTGAACGCGTTAACCCCGGAAACAGCCTTGATCAATGGCTGTGCGAACAAAGCGAAGCTCTTTGTCTCGGCAATAAGTGGATCCCGCTGCTGAGTCCCAACCTGGCCAAAGCGGCAGCCTTCAACGTTGGTGAGTCCCAAGCCGCGTTGAGTCTTCGCGTTGATTTCGACTCTGAAGGTGAAGCACGCGATTGGGAGTTTTGTTTAACGCAGATTCGCCCTGTCGCTGAGGTCACATCTGGGGCTTTGGCAGCTTTGGCGGGGCGAAAACCCCGATCTCGTGCCATTCCAGCAGCCCTCAAATCCATCAAAGATCAGATCGGACAACTCGAGACACTGATTTTTTGTGCCAAAGCTCTTCACGCCGCCGAGTTGAAGCAGGGTCAGATCGAATTGGATCTCCCAACACCCGATTTGGACTCTCTGGGAGACCTCCGAGCCAGCGAACCTGATGGGGGCAATCGTCAGTGGATGGAGCCCCTAAGGGAAGAGGATCCCTTCTCACTCTTGGCGGTATTCCTGCGAGCAGCGCATGCAACCTGGACTCAGCATTGCCAGGATTTCAATCTTCCCGCTTTGGTGCTTCAAGCCAACGAGCCCGAAAGTGGAGCTCTGAATGATGTTGCCAAAGCAGCCATTGCCTTAGAGCTACCCCTCTCCCTGGATGAGGAGGGCACCACCTCGGCATCCGAACTTGCTCAAGCCTTGATCGCAAGCCCATCCAGACGGGTGCTCAACCTTCAGCTGAAACAGACCCTTCCCGATCCCCAGTTCCGTTTGATGCAGGCGAAAGCCAAGCACATCACGCACGGCAGCGAGGACATTGCAGGGGAAGACGATGCATCAGCGACCGAGACAGAAGACACGTCTCTGCCCGCTCAGGATGGATCGACTCCCCTCTTGGCTCCTTGGTGTTGTCCCACCCTGCATTACGCCGATTTGTTGAACCAGCAGGTGCTGTGTCAGCTACTCAACGACGGCAAAGATCGTCCCAGCGTTCGCCAAAAAGAAACGGTCAATCTTGGCAGCAAAGGGGCTGCTTCAACGCTGACCTGGCCCCTGTTTAGTGGGTCTCTGCAACAACGATTGGAGGAGCTGCTCCAAGAACGCCACCTACAACGGCTCAATTCTCGGCGTCGCCAGCAGGCAGAGCTTTGCCGAGATGTGATTGCGATGGCTCAGGCACGAAGTGCCGAACCCATGCTCGATCAGGAGCAACAAGGCGTCATCAGCGGCGTTCAAAGTTATGGATTCTTCGTGGAAATTGCCCCCTCGATGGTGGAGGGACTCGTGCATGTCAGCTCCTTGAACGACGATTGGTACGAATACCGATCACGCCAAAATCGCTTAGTCGGTCGACGCAACCGCCGCGTTTACAAACTTGGAGATCCCGTCACGGTGCGTGTGACCAAGGTGGATGTCCTGCGCAATCAAATCGACCTGGACATCGTGATGGCATCGGCAGAAGCTGAGGATGCGTCGCCGCTGCCGGTGGCCGTGAGTGAGGGTTAAGGCCGTGTCCCTCTCGGAGCAACGAGATCGTCCTTACGTCCTGGGAGTGAGCGGTGCCTCAGCCCAACCGCTTGCCGAGCGGGCCCTGCAACTGCTGCTTCAGCGGGAACGCAGCGTTCACCTGATCATGAGTCGTGGTGCCCATGAGGTTTGGCTCGCGGAACAATCCATCCAAGTGCCCGTCGATCCTGAGCTTCAGGAACGCTTTTGGAGAACGCGGCTGAATGTTCAGACCGGATCTCTAATTTGCCATCGCTGGGGAGATCAAGCCGCCACCATTGCCAGTGGCAGTGTGGCCACCCGGGGCATGGTGATTGTTCCTTGCTCGATGGGCACCGTGGGACGCATTGCCGCCGGTGTCGCCAGTGATCTTCTCGAACGTTGTGCGGATGTTCATCTCAAGGAAGGCCGACCCCTGGTGCTGGCTCCAAGAGAAATGCCATGGAGCCTGATCCATCTCCGCAATCTCACAACGCTCGCGGAAGCGGGAGCAAGAATTGCCCCCCCCATTCCTGCCTGGTACAGCCAACCTCAAAATCTCAGCGAGATGGTTGATTTCCTCGTTGTACGCCTCTTCGACTCCCTCGGTGAGGAATTAAGTCCTTTGAACCGTTGGCAGGGGCGCCAGCCATGACGCCTTTTCAACGCTTGCTGCTGATTCCCTGTCTGAGTCCGGTGGTGGTGATGCTGTTGATCGCAACCCTCAATCTCGGACAAGCCTCATCGTTGAGGGTGCTCACCTGGAGATTGCCACCATTGCCGATTGGGGCCTGGATCGCCGTCGCAACCGTGTTGGGATCGAGCGTCAGCGCAGTGGGGGGATTGGCGATGGTGACCTCAAGACCTGTGCTGCGCCGAGAGGTTCGGCGTCCAGCCACAGGACCCGATGTTCACGAGCCGATGCCTCGCGAGCAACCATCCCAGGCCAGACCGGCTCAACCCACGCCCTGGCCAGAACGGGACGTGCGCGATCCAGCCCCAACCGTCTCGGTGCCGTTCAGGGTGGTGCATCGAGGCAATCAAGCCACGACCTCAGCAACCCAGGCCGCCGACACCAACCCCATCAAGCCAAGGGAACAACAGACCAATCCATCGGCGGCTGATGCCGGGAGAGGAGAAGGCGTTGAGGCCGACGATTGGAATCAACAGATTGGCGATGATTGGTAGAGAGCGCACTGGGCTGTCTACAGTTCGCCCAGCAACCAAAGTCCGGTGAGCGAAACTCCCGCAACACCCAAAGCTGAAGCCAAATCAGCGGCAAAGCCCGCAGCGAAGCCTGCAGCCAAGCCTGCTCCAAAGCCCAAGCTGGAGGACAAGCCCTTTCAGGCGTTCATGAAGGACGACCTGATCCCATCTCTCAGCAAAGCGCTGAGCACCAAACACCAAATCAGCGCTTCGATCGATTTAGTTGAAGGCGATCGTCCCGTGGTGGGAGGCCAATGCTGGATGCTCACCGGTGCCCTTCCTGGCGATCGGCGCTTCTGGGTTTGCTTTGAATCGGATTCGATCACATCCGGTAAAACGATTGCGCTTGCAGAGTCCGGTACAGAGCCAAGCCTGCTGGAGTCTTTTTTAATCGACGAAAAGCGCATCAATCTGGCCCTGCTCCAGTCCCGTTTGCTGCAACGTCTGAATGGCCAGAAATGGCTAGGTGGGAATTAACTGAGAGCTCGTAACAGTGGGCTGCGGGGTTACCAGAGGGCGACCTACGATGGGCTGTAGTGACTGATGCAACCGATGGTGCCTCCAACAGCCGTGACGGAAGCCACAGCAGCACCAGGATCCAACGTAACGGCGAAAGACCCGGAGAAGGACACGATCCTGACCCCTCGTTTTTACACGACAGATTTCGAGGCGATGGCCGCGATGGATCTGCGCCCGAATGAGGCGGAATTAGAGGCCATCTGCGAAGAATTTCGCAAGGATTACAACCGTCATCACTTCGTCCGCAATGGCGAATTTGATGGAGCTGCCGATCAACTCGACCCCGAAACTCGCAAAGTATTCGTTGAATTTTTAGAGCAAAGTTGCACGTCTGAGTTTTCCGGATTTTTGCTTTACAAAGAGCTCAGCCGTCGGATTAAAACCAAGAACCCCCTCCTTGCCGAATGCTTCTCGCACATGGCCCGTGATGAGGCTAGGCATGCCGGCTTCCTCAATAAGTCGATGAGCGATTTCGGTCTACAACTTGATCTTGGCTTCTTAACGGCCAGCAAAAGCTATACATTCTTCAAACCGAAATTTATCTTTTACGCCACATATCTGTCTGAAAAAATCGGTTACTGGCGTTACATCACCATTTTCCGCCATCTTGAGCAAAATCCAGATTGCAAGATTTTCCCGATCTTCAACTTCTTCGAAAATTGGTGCCAGGACGAAAATCGCCACGGTGATTTCTTCGACGCTTTAATGAAAGCTCAGCCGGACACGGTGAGGGGATTGCGCGCAAGGCTCTGGTGCCGTTTTTTCCTTCTTGCGGTCTTCGCCACCATGTATGTCCGTGATGTGGCACGCAAAGAGTTTTACGAATCCCTCGGTTTGGATGCGCGCGAATACGACCGCTTGGTCATCGACAAGACGAACGAAAACACGGCACGGGTGTTCCCCGTGGTCCTCGACGTGAAAAATCCCCGCTTTTTCGATGGTCTCGAGCGCCTGGTGAACAACAACGCAGCGCTCAGCGCTGTGGATGCAACGCACTCCCCTGCACCCATCAAAGTGCTGCGCAAACTTCCCCATTGGGTGGCCAACGGCGTTCAAATGGCGTCCCTGTTCTTCATGGCACCGATCCGCAGCGATCAGTACCACCCCAGCGTTCGTTGAGAGCTGCCAAGCAACCAGAGCCCCTGTCTCCGATTCCTTCCGCGATTCTCCATAATCAAGGTTGACGCAGACGAGGGGCTTGGTCGTCACCCATCCCGGTCTTAACCAGACATTCAATCTGGATCCGAGCCACACACCCTGGAAAGATCGCCTGGAAACGCTTCTCCATACAGGGATGCGTGCGGGCGCTGATCTTGTGGAAGTGTTCTTAGAACGCACAGATCACCTCGGCGTTCTCGCCGAACAGGAGCGCATCACCAGCGTGTCTCCATCCTTCGGGATGGGAGCGGGGATTCGGGTCTTCCTTGGACACCGAGATGGGTTCGTTAGCACCAACGACCTCAGTGAATCAGGCCTTGTCCAAGCACTGGACCAAGCGTTGGCCATGCTCGAACTGGAGCACAACGGTCTCCAGCGCGAGGGAGGCTTTCAAGGTCTCCATCAGCTCAAAGATTTTGGTGCGAAGAAAGATGGCTGGCTGGCTCAGTCACCTGAGCTCGCTGAAATCACCCAACGTTTGCTGGAAGGAACAGCGCGACTGGATCAGCTCGGAGAGCATCTGGACGTGCGTCGCGGCAGCTTTTCACGCGACTGGCAAGAGGTGCTTGTCGCTGCGAGTGATGGAACCTATGCCCGCGATATCCGCCTGCATCAGTCCAGCGGCCTCAGTGTCTTAGCCGCCGATGGTGAGCATCGTGCAAGCATCGCTCGCCGCTTTGGATCGAGCGACCGCCCGGATGATTTGCGGGAGTGGGATGTGGATGCAGCCGCCAACGAAGTGTGCAGCAGTGCCGCCACCATGCTTCATGCCGATTACGTGGATGGAGGACAAATGCCTGTGGTCCTCGCCAATCGTTTTGGCGGCGTGATTTTCCATGAGGCCTGCGGCCATCTGCTCGAAACCACCCAAGTGGAACGGGGGACAACCCCGTTTGCCGATCAAGTTGGGAAAACGATTGCCCATCCGGCTGTAACCGCGATTGATGAAGGGCTGAGTACCGGTGCCTTCGGTTCTTTATCGATGGACGATGAAGGAATGGAATCGCAGAAAACCGTCCTCATTGAAAATGGTGTCCTAAAAGGATTTTTGAGCGATCGCGCCGGTGAACTCCGCACCGGACATCCGCGAACGGGAAGTGGTCGACGGCAAAACCATGGATTTGCAGCTGCCAGCCGCATGCGCAACACCTACATCGCTGCAGGTCCCCACAGCACCGATGAGCTGATCCAATCCGTTGATCGTGGCTTGTACTGCAAGTCCATGGGCGGTGGAAGTGTGGGACCCACCGGTCAATTCAATTTCTCTGTGGAAGAGGGCTACATCATTGAAAATGGCCAATTAGGCCGTCCGGTCAAAGGGGCCACCTTGATCGGTGAAGCCAAGGAAGTCATGCCAAGGATTTCCATGTGCGCCAATGATCTCGACTTAGCCGCTGGATACTGCGGCTCGGTAAGCGGCAGCATTTTTGTCACGGTGGGGCAGCCCCACATCAAGGTTGATTCGATCACGGTGGGAGGCCGCTGAGCATGACCCATACACCTCTCAATGTGAAAGAGCTCCGCGATCAGCTCCACACCCTCGCGACCAGGGACGGAATCCGTCGATGGGACCTTGGAGCCAGCCGAGGAATGAATGCCTCGGTGCAAGTGGATCGGGGTGAAGCCAAGCAAATGAAAGCGGCTCAACGCAGCTCGATCACCGTTCGCGTTTGGAATGAGCAAGGACTGGTTGGTGTGACCAGCACGTCTGACCTTTCTCCAGGAGGCCTCGAAAAAGCCCTGCATGGCGCTTATCAGGCCAGTTCCTTTGGCAACACAGAAGACATCCCAGGCTTTTCACCCCTGGCAACGGCACCGATTCCAGAGCTTGATCGGCCGCTAAAACCCTCTCAGAGCATTCAAAAATTGCTCAGCACCCTGAAAGAGGTGGAAGGGGAGCTGCTTTCCAAACATCCTGCGATCGAAACCGTCCCCTACAACGGCTTGACCGAAGGCAATAGCGAGCGGATCTACCTCAATAGCGAGGGGGCACTTCGCCACATGCAACGCACTCAGGCAAGCCTCTACCTGTATGCACGTGCCGAAGAAAGCGGCAGAAAACCACGCAGCGGTGGGGCCGTTCGCGTTGCGCTTGGCAGTGCCGATCTTGACCTGGCCGGCTGTATCAAGGAAGCAGCCGAGCGCACCATCAGCCATCTCAACTACAAACCGATTGATACCGGTCGTTATTTGGTCTGTTTCACACCGGAGGCATTCCTTGATCTGATTGGTGCTTTCAGCAGCATGCTCAATGCCAGATCGATTCTCGATGGCGTCAGCCTGAGCAACAAAGAGTCGCTTGGCCAACAGCTCGCCGTGCCATTTTTTAATTTGCACGACAACGGGTTACATCCCGATCACGTGGGGGCGGCGGCCTTTGATGGAGAAGGCACACCAACCAAACGGCTCTGCCTCATCGGCAACGGCACATTGGAGAATCTTCTCCATTCCGAAGCCACAGCACGTCAATTTGGAGTGTCTCCCACCGGTCATGCCGGACTCGGAGCCAAGGTCTCCGTTGGACCCGATTGGTTTGAGGTGAGTTCCAGTCAAGGATTGATCAGTCCCTCTCCCCATCTCGACCATCGCAGCACCCAAGAGCCCTTCGTGTTGATTGAAAGCTTGAGCGCACTCCATGCAGGCGTAAAAGCCAGCCAAGGAGCCTTTTCGCTGCCGTTTGATGGCTGGCTCGTGAAGGATGGTGAGCGCATCTCTGTGGAAGCAGCCACGATCGCTGGCGACATCCGCGAGGTTTTGAAAGGAATCGTTCACCTAGAACCCCATGAGGTGGTGACCCATCAAGGCGTTTCACCCCATGTCTGGGTGGATGGTTTAGCGATCACGGGAGAGGCCTGAGCTTCGCTCGATGAACATTTTGTTCTGGGGAACGCCCGACTATGCCGTGCCAACACTGGTGGCTCTCCATCAAGCTGGCCATGCGCTTGTGGGAGTGGTCACCCAGCCGGATCGACGCAGGGGACGCGGCAAGACGTTGATTCCTTCAGCGGTGAAAGCCAAAGCTCTTGAGCTGGGGTTAACGGTTTTCACCCCCGAACGCATCAAACAGGACAAAACCTGTCAACAGCAACTCGCTGAGCTCCACGCCGATCTGTCCGTGGTGGTGGCTTTCGGGCAAATTTTGCCCAAAAGTGTGCTGGATCAACCGCCGCTGGGATGCTGGAACGGCCATGGATCTCTGCTTCCCCGCTGGCGAGGTGCAGGACCGATTCAGTGGTCCCTGCTGGAAGGTGACTCCGAAACAGGTGTGGGGGTGATGGCCATGGAAGAAGGCCTCGACACTGGACCCGTTCTGATCGAAAGGAACCTGTCGATTGGGCTACTCGATAACGGCCACACCCTGGCCGAGCGGATGAGTGCTCTGACAGCTGATCTGATGGTGGAAGCCTTGCCATTGATCGAATCGGCAGGACACGGGTCCGAACCCGAACGCAGAGCAAGGCTGAAGCTGGTCGACCAGGCCGATCGTCCTGGAGAAGCCAGTTACGCACGCATGCTCACCAAACAAGACCACCAAATCGACTGGTCCGCATCGGCACTCAACATTCATCGCAAGGTGATGGCGCTCTATCCGAATGCCGTCACGCTTTGGAACGACAAACGCCTCAAACTTCTGCATTGCGAACCGCTCATCGATCGCTTGAGAAAAGAGCTGCCGGCTGAGGTGCACCCCCTCATCGGCCGCTGGCCCACGGGAGGGCATCCACCAGGCACAGTGCTGGAATCGGTGAAGGGAATGGGCGTCGTGGTCAGCACGAATGGCTGCCCAATCCTGATTCGCGCTGCGCAGCTGGAAGGGAAAGGGCGGAGCCATGGCGACTCCCTGATCCAACAACTAAACGCGGCACCCAAACAACGGTTTGGCACGTTTACGTAACGAAATAGCGTTATCGGCGGTACGTTCTCGTGCTACGCGTGTCTTGCCGACGGCGCGATGAACCTCCTGAGCGCCGTCCCCGTCCTCCACTCAGATCCAGGGGGGCGGCCTTGAGAACGGTGGGCTCAAATCCCGGCACGTTTTCTCGACGAAGGGACTCACCCGTTAAGCGTTCAATTGCCTTCAAGAGCAGTGCCTCTTCAGCAGCAACAAGAGAAATGGCGTGTCCAGTTTCTCCAGCCCGACCTGTACGGCCAATGCGATGCACATAGTCCTCAGCAACATTCGGGAGATCGAGATTCACCACATGAGGCAGCTGCTGAATATCAATTCCTCGGGCTGCGATATCGGTGGCGACAAGAACGCGCACCGAACCGTCCTTAAATCCCTGCAAAGCGCGAGTGCGTGCACCCTGGCTCTTGTTGCCATGGATGGCAGCCGCTAGGAGACCCTGCTGACTGAGACGTTCCACAACACGGTTGGCACCATGCTTCGTGCGGGAAAAGACCAACACCTGGAGCCATTCTCCACTGCGAATGAGATGGCTGAGCAGATCAATCTTGCGGACCATGTCGCAAGGATGAACAACCTGCTCCACAGAGCGCACGGTTTGGTTGGCAGGGGCCACCTGAATTTGAACAGGATGATCAAGCAGGCCTGTTGCTAGTTTCCGAATTGGCGCACTAAAAGTGGCCGAAAACATCAGGGTTTGACGACGATCAGGAAGGCGAGAAATCACACGCCGAATGTCATGAATAAACCCCATATCCAACATTCGGTCGGCTTCATCAAGCACCAAAAATTCCACGCGGTCGAAACGAACAGCCCCCTGCTGGAGCAGATCTAACAAGCGGCCTGGTGTCGCAACCAACACATCAACGCCCTTCTGCAACCGTTGAATTTGAGGGTTGATCTTGACACCACCAAACACCACGTCGCTGGTCAGCGGAAGATGCTTGCTGTAATCACGAACACTCGCCAACACCTGCGCAGCAAGCTCACGCGTAGGGGTCAGCACCAAGGCGCGTATTTGTGCGCGTCCAGGACGCGCTCCATGGTTCAGGCGCTCCAACATTGGCAGCGTGAAGCCTGCGGTTTTACCCGTTCCTGTTTGCGCTGCCGCCATCACATCACGACCAGAGATCACAGCGGGAATGGCCTGCAATTGAATCGGCGACGGAGCGGTGTATCCCTTCTCCTGCAAAGCCTTCAGCAACGGCTGACTCAAACCAAGGGAATCAAAACCAGAGGCTGTGGACTCAGATGCAACAGGAGAAGCGGAAATGGCCAGCAGAGCGAAAGATTCAGCCTAGATCCACACCTTCAACCCTCCGTATAGAGCGAACGGGCCTGATTCCAGATCTGCTCCAGATCCTCATCTGAGAGGGCAAGCGCTTGCGGGTGCACCAAAGCCAACCACTGCCGCCGATGATCCGAGGCCGTGCCATCAAAAAACTGCTGGCCTGCGGCTAACACCCTGAATTTCAAAAATTCAAGCAGCACTGAGCGAGTTTTTATCCGTTCAGCATCCGTCATCAAGTTTTACCCGCAAGCTTGAGGATCTGCCAAATTTAAACAGAGGGGGAGATTCAACAAACGGGCAGCAAGCACACCTAACCGCAAGATAAAAAGAAAAGCGACCAACAAACCCCAAAAAACAGACAATCAATCACGACAACGAAGAACCCAATACTTTTATTGCGTCAGGATTTACGCCAAGCTCAAGGCATTGACCCAAACAAACACCATCAAGATAAGGAGCAAGAATCTCAAGAACGGACGTGTTTTGCCAGTGCCTTATCTTTGTTTCTGGATGAGGCCGGTAAACCAACCCTGGAACATCAAAATCTAAAAGTCCTACAGAACGCAGGCGAACCTTCCAAAAGGAAAAGGTTTCAGGCGGATGCAAATCGGTCCATTCCAAATCAGGAAACGAATAATCTGGATTGGTGAGCTGTAGCTCAGCAGGAGAAAACGAAAGGTTGAGTGTTCCAGGCCAATACGGAGAAAGATCAAGACCTAACGCCGCAAAAAACGACGTTTGCATCGCAATCGTGCCTTTCGGGTAAGGAGACAGGCGTGGTTCAGCGCGATCCAAAGCTTGGCCTGAGGCCACTCCATGCCCAGCGAGCAGAACAGCTGAATGCCAACGGAGGGATGTCATCAGCGAACTTCCCGGTGAACACAACGATCACAAGGTCCATCGGGCAATACGGCACAGCGAAGCAAAGGGCTCAAAGCATTGAAGCGGCACTCAGCGTCTCCAATCACCCAACCGTGACCAATAAACCGTGCATCAGCAGGCTGCTTTTGACATTTAACAAGGAGAACAATCGAAGACAGTTCATAACGACCTGAATACAATTTATAGCGATGTCTGCGTTGAATCACGAGATAACTGTCCTGATCATGAGTAAACCATTGCCCCGGCATTGGAGGATCACTCAACTCCATGCGATCGAGCAAAACCTGCGTAGCAGCCTGACGTAATTCAACAAGCATCGGATCAAGCCTCTCCACCTAGGGGCTCTTTGCGCTCAGAAAAGCCCCAAATCATTAGCAAGGCAACAGTGAGTAGGGTCCACCATGCAGGTGGATGCAAGTCCGAAACGACCAGCGTTCCAATCAGTTTGACTCCCACTAAACCAACCGCAAGATAACCAGCCGTCTCTAGACGGGTATAGATATCGAGCCAGCGAATAAACAAACCCGAGGTAAATCTCAGTGCCACAACTCCGATAAAGGCCCCCGTAATCACAAGAATTAGTTGATCACTAATCGCGACAGCGGCAGCAACACTATCAACAGAAAAGGCGAGATCCGTTAAAGCTAGGGCAACAATCGCTCGCGCAAAAGAGATCGAGGGTGCTTGCCCTGAGGATCCAGAAGAACTCTCGGTGTCTGATGGCTTGAACCAAAGATGGGATAGGAAAAGCCAGAGAAGATAAACACCCGCAAGGAGTTGCAATGGCTTGAATGCCAACACCCACTGAGCCAACAAAATCAGGCCAACCCTGAGGAAAAAAGCAATGGATATACCAAGGTCAAGGGCCTTCTTTTCCTTGATTGGGTCATGTTGCTTGCGAGCGACAGCAGCTAAAGCGATCGCATTGTCAGCGGAGAGCACCAGTTCCAGGGCCACAAGCACTGGAAGAAGAGGCAAGAGCTCAGCCCATCGATCTACACCGTCGAGAACAGGCGTGAGGGACGTTAAGGAAGCTGAATCCATCCCAACAGCTTAGAAATGGTTAACCCCCTCCAGAGGCATGAAAACAAAGGTGGAGATTTGCCACATCGATAGCAATCGATGTGTGGTGCGTGTCAGCGGCTTCGATGGAGAACGAGATCTCGGTAGCGCGCTAGGAGAGGGAGCCGATGCTGAGGAGGCAGAGGACAGAGCTCGACAGCGATTAGAGGAACGCAATCTGAAAGGGAGCGTGAGCTCTGAGCCGAAGCGGAACCCGCAGCCAGCCATCAAACAGCAGGGTGACCCCCAGGTTCAACCAGCAAAACCAGCCAAAGATCCAGGCAGTCGTGAGACCAATCCAGCCAACACAGCGTCTCCAATCCCCTTTCAAAACAATGAGCCTCAGGCCGTCTCCAATCCTGAACCAAGCGAAGCTCCCACGGACCCAGAGGATTGGAGCGAAGAACTAACAGCCATCGATCTACAACTAAAACGAATTGGCTGGACCCGGGATCAGGAAAAGATTTATTTGGAGCGAGCCTATGGCCATGGAAGCAGGCACAGATTAACGAGATATAGCGATCTCGTTTCCTTTCTCAATAAGCTTAAAAGCATTGAAACCGGCGCGGATGCCAGTTCATCTCCAACTCCGTTACGCAGAAGCGACTTAATCGCGCAAGGCGACGAAATGCTCACGACTTTGAAATGGGATCAAGAACGTGCAAAGACGTTCCTGCAGTCAAAACTAGGGGCCTCATCAAGACAACAACTCAGTGACGAACAATTATTTGAGTTCAACATGTTGCTAGAAGAGCAACTGATAACCGCAATACCACAAGAAAAGTAGACACGTTTCGAACCTAAAATCGAGAGAAATAAGGCACACACTTTCCCTTGGACATGCGAATCAAAGAGACAGAATAAAGAAGTCGTATAAACCGTACTCTAACCGAACCAAAAGGATGGATTTGGGGGAAAACCCACCTCATTGGTTGGGTTTACTCGCTCCTTGTTTGGAAGAGTTATCCACAAAAATAGATTCAATCAATAAAAACAAATGACAAAAGTAATTGGCATTGACTTAGGCACAACCAACAGCTGTGTCGCCGTAATGGAAGGGGGAAACCCCACCGTGATCGCAAATGCAGAAGGGTTTAGGACCACTCCCTCTGTAGTTGCCTACACCAAGGGCAAGGACCAGCTCGTTGGACAGATCGCCAAACGCCAAGCGGTGATGAATGCAGACAACACATTTGGATCTGTCAAACGCTTCCTTGGCAGGCGCACGGATGAGGTCACAGATGAAACCAAAGACGTTCCATACACCGTTGAATCGGTCGGAAGCAAGATCAAAATCCGATCATCATGGATGGAGAAATCCTTCTCACCAGAGGAGATCAGCGCCAGTGTGCTTAGGAAGCTGGCCGATGATGCCTCGAAATATTTGGGTCAAACCGTGACTCAAGCGGTGGTGACTGTTCCCGCCTACTTCAATGACTCCCAACGACAAGCCACAAAAGATGCTGGCAAAATTGCTGGCCTAGAAGTCCTGAGGATCATCAACGAACCCACAGCAGCAGCGCTTGCTTACGGTTTAGACAAGAAGGATGCAGAAAAAATCCTGGTCTTTGACTTGGGAGGTGGAACGTTTGATGTCTCCATCCTGGAAGTAGGAGATGGTGTTTTTGAAGTGATCAGCACCTGTGGTGATGCCCATCTTGGAGGTGACAACTTCGACAAAGTGCTTGTTGATTACATGGCTGAAACCTTCCAAAAGGAGGAAGGGATTGATTTAAGGAAGGATTCGCAAGCCCTGCAACGCCTCACGGAAGCGGCAGAAAAAACAAAGATTGAACTCTCCGCCTCCACACAGAGCGAAGTGAATCTCCCCTTCATCACGGCAACGGCTGATGGTCCCAAGCATCTGACGCTGACAGTGACCCGAGCCAAATTTGAGGAGTTATCTTCTGACTTGATTGATCGTTGTAAGAAACCAGTTCAACAGGCGATCAAGGACGCCAAACTCTCAGCTCATGACCTCAATGAAGTGGTGATGGTGGGCGGCAGTTCACGCATTCCTGCCGTGTTGGAGCTGGTCAAAGTGGCAACGGGTCAAGATCCCAATCAAACCGTGAATCCTGATGAGGTGGTTGCCATCGGTGCTGCTGTGCAGGGGGGTGTTCTCTCAGGTGAAGTGAAAGACATCCTTTTATTAGATGTCACGCCTCTTTCCTTGGGAGTGGAAACCATGGGCAGTGTGGTGAATGTGATGGTTCCGAGGAACACAACCATTCCAACAAACAAAACCGAGATCTATTCCACCGCCATGGATGGCCAAACCTCCGTGGAGATTCACATTCTCCAAGGAGAGCGACAGATGGTGTCTGATAACAAGAGCCTTGGAACCTTCCGACTAGATGGGATCCCTGCTGCCCCTCGTGGTGTTCCTCAAGTGGAAGTGGCCTTTGACATTGATGCCAATGGAATCTTGAGTGTCACAGCAAAAGACAAAGGCTCAGGGAAAGAACAATCGATCACCATCAGTGGTGCCTCAACCCTCAGCGAGGACGAAGTGGATCGGATGGTGAAGGACGCAGAAGCACACGCTGACTCGGATCAGCAAAAGCGAGACGCGATCGACACCAAGAACGAAGCGGAATCCCTGATTTATCAGGCAGAAAAGCAACTGCTGGAATTGGAAAGCAAGATCTCAGCCGAGGCCAAAACCAAAGTGGAGTTGGTGCTCTCGGAACTCAAAGAAACCCTTCAAACAGAGAACACAGCGCTCATCAAGGAACGCCTTGATGGAGTGAAAACTGCGCTGATGGAAATGGGAGCCTCCCTGTACTCGCAGCAGGAAGAGGCGCCTAAAGCCTCACAACCAAACAGTGAGAACGATGATGTGATCGATGCTGAATTTGTCGAGTCACCTCGGTAAAGATCGATTGTTTGATCGGGAACATCGTGCTGCAGGGAGGCCCAAAAGGCCTCCCTGCAGCGCATCAACGAGAAGGGCAAGAAGCAAAACACCACTCCCAAGAACAGCGCAGAGACCTGCTGCCGGTCGCAGGCGTCGCAATCGAGACTTCTTAAGGTTTGCTCCATGGCAAAGGCTTTATGTGCGCATACCGTGACAGAACGAAAGAGGCAAGCGCAATGGTCAACACTTCCAAAAAAGGCGTTTTCTGCATGAAGTGGGATTCAGACGGTGAGCTTTCTACCCATGACACCCATGCATTGATTCAACGCTTAGCTCATGCAGAGAAATCTCGTCGAGCCATGCTTGATCACCATGAACTGCGCAGATGGCGATCACGGATGAACGGTGATGTCCAGTCTTGCCAAACACTGGCCAGTTAGCCAATGCCATCTTGGCGATTGGCGCGGCAATCAGTCGCCAAGTGAACTTTCAAAGACAACTTTTAATAGATACATGGAGTTGAATAGACTTCGATTCAAACCATTTTCAGCCTAAAACAATCAAGAGCATTGAAAGCAAGCAGTACGGATTACTTGCATTTAATGCAATTACGCAACACAATAAAATATCAAAAGCGAAAAAAGCGTCACGACTAGAGACTATTGTCAAAAATCCTTCTGGTCACTATAGTTTTGACAAGAACTGGAGTCGCATTCATTTGGCAAAACAGAAAAAGATCAACCTTCCCTATTCAAGAAAAGAGATGGTCGATTCACTCTGTGCCAAATGGAATTCTATGCGGGAGAGCAGCCCTGATCACAATCAGCTGAGCTCAGAACAATTTCGAGACCTAGCCCGTACAGAAACTGATGACGAACTCTTCAGGGATTGCTGCAATTCAGCAAAGAAAGAGGGCATCACACTATCGGAATTCATGACTCGCTATGTGTAAACAGAGAGCATTCTTTCTTTTTATAGAATATTGACATAGGCAAGGGGAGCGTTGAACATCATAGCTGCAAAGAAGCAGGCTATCTAATCATTTGACAAACCATCAAGCCCATACAACACATGTGATATTTCATCCACATTTACCCAGCTGATCTTCTCGTCATCAACATCCACAACTTGAATCACACGCTGTCCACTGGGATCTCTAGCTTCAGCTTTACAAGAAACAACCTGTCCCATCCACCAGCTGTGATCCTTCTTGAGTTGTACTTGGTTTTCCCCTTTAACAATGATGTAATCACCGGGCTTTACACCAAGAAAAGCTGGATAAGCAACCTGGCCATAGGGAAATGGCGTGCGCTCTTTAGCTTCATAACTCATGATTTCAGCCCTATCTTCTACAGCTCTAACCCAAACAAAAAATAAATGCCACTTTGGATAGCGAAATGTAAAGAAAACCTAAAGGGCCAAGGCTCATCAGGGCGCTGAACTCAAAATCAAGGGCTCAAAGTCGAGAGAGCTCAAAGGCAAACGGCTGTAGGAGCCAGCGCCGGCATGCTTTCCTCGATGCCAGAAAAGGTAACCAGGATCAACCAAGACGGACCTATGACAACGCATCAATCGTGAACGATCAACAAATCATCAAATCAGGTGAATGAAACAACGTTTTGGCAATAAAAAAGCTGCAAAGCTAGAGATCATCTCTTGCCTCGCAGCGCCTTGTTAAAACTCGATGAATCAGCTGAGTTGATCAGCAATCGAACACTTTGCACATGGGTGAACCGGGATGAGTATCACAGATATCATCCAATACTTTGTCTTTGTGACGATTAGCTGGATTGTCTAAGCCACCATTTTCCTTGGGATCAAACTCGTCAGCAGAATGCTTTTCGTTCGTGCTGTAGGGAACTTTGAACTTTTCGTACTTATCGGTGATGTCCGTCATGATGAGTCAACAAGAACAATTAGATATTAACTGTACATTCCATCGAATGGATTAAATGAATATGACGATTAATTGTCCTGGTATCAAAACTCACAGTTGATTTGCACCCAAGGCAACAAATGTGTGCATTTCATACTGTGACCTTGACATCCCTTGCCAGGGTCTCTGTAGACAGATTCAACAACGGGAAACGGAGCCTCCGCCACAACCATGGCAACGATGCAAAATTAATCAATGAAACACATTGATCTCAACGGTGGCCTTGTGATGGTGACCGGTGGAGGGGGAGCGATCGGAAGTGCCATAGCCATGGAATCGGCACAGGCAGGTGCAGCGGTAGCTGTTTGTGACATCAATGAATGCGCTGCCAAAAAGGTTGCTGATGCCATCCAACGCAAGGGGGGAAAAGCCACGGCATTCAGAATCGATGTACGCGACCGAAACGATGTTGATGCCGTCACCGCCCAGGCTGTTGAACAGCTCGGACCGTTGCATGGGCTCGTCACAGCAGCAGGAGTCTTAAGAACGGGGGGTATCACGACCCAGGGTGAAGAAGACTGGAGTTGCGTGATGGCGGTGAATGTGGACGGCACTATGCATGCAGTACGCGCTGCTATTCCTCACCTGGAAAACAGCAAAGGTGCCATCGTCACCATTGGGAGCGTTTCTGCGTTTATTGGCTCCAATGATGGAGGTGCGTACACCACCTCCAAAGGAGCTGTGTTGAGTTTCACTTTCGCAGCAGCAGGGGAACTCGCAAGTCGTGGCATTCGGGTGAATAATGTCGCGCCTGGATGGGTGAATGGAGGTTTCACCCATCAAGCTCTGGCCGTCAGTGATCATCCTGATCAACTGCTTGATCAGGCCAAACAACTCCACGCCCTGGGGCGAATGGCCGAACCAACCGATGTCGCCAATGCCGTGGTCTGGTTACTGTCTGATCAGGCAAGCTTTGTGACTGGATCGATGTTGCTCGTTGATGGCGGTTTCATGATCCAACACAAAAGCTGAAACATCACAACAACACAAACAAATGGGGGGAAGTTATCGAATATGCACAGCAGCTTCAAAGAGATTATCGACAATCAGTTAACAAGACGATCACCATCTCACGAATCATAGAAGCAAAAGACAAACAGCAAGTAGCCTAAAAACTGGACATCAATCAGAAAAAATGAAAAGTATTAGGCAGTCAATCAAAATATTCATTCAGGCAATACTCTCCGATTAGGTGATAAAGCTTGAATCATTGATTCTCCTGAAAAGAATCAAGGCCACGAAATTATGCAGTCAGACCTAGAATATTGAAAGATTGAATCACTGAGCAGATAAACCTAGTGATACAGATCTATTGTTAAAAGCAAGATCAGTAATTGCACTCATGCCAGAATTGATTAACAAAACTAAAATTCAGGTATATAAAAGGGAATAATCATGACTTCGCAAACCAGTGACTCACTTGTGGCCCTTAAAGCATTGCTCAAAGAGGATGAGAGCTTTGCTGCTCAAATGCGTTTGACTCCTACCAGTTCTTCTGCAGCACAATTAGCCTCTCAACATGGTATTCAGGAGCTCTATGGCGTAATCGGGGAGTTCTTGTAAGTGATGGACATCCGACATGGCGTGGTTGATTTAAAAATCTAAAAAATCATAACGAATCAAAACTCACCCAGATCCTGGGGAACTCGGCTCGTGTACTAGATGATCTTGACTAGTGGATGCGCAATATAGAATTGTGGCTAGAAGAAGGAGACTATTGAAAAACAACGATCATCGGCTTAGCTCTGTCGAGCTTATTTGTAGCTCCTGCACTATCTAAAGATGTACGATTTGCTGATACTGAAAAAACATGCTGGGAAGGGTGGTGCCTAATCGAATGCCATTGGTTTTGCAGCTGGATCAAACTAAATACGATCGATAATGGAATCATTCAGTACAGTGGAACATCTTTACATCCAACATAAAGAGAAGAAAAATATTCTCCGGTTTACAACTATGAAGTTGATTGCAAAAGAAAGTTGCACAGACCAGCAGGCAAAAAAGAATGGAAAGTACCAGTTGAGAGTTCAGGCTGGGAAGCACAGCTAGCCTTTCTCTGTAGCGATCAATACAAATACGATATCATCAATATGAAGCCAAAAAATACTGAAATTATCAGCAAAAGGTTAATCAATGTTGGCTAATGAAGTTGACAGCGGAGCAACTAATACAAATAAATCTTTTCTGAGAATTGTTCAATCAATACTGTAACCATAAAGTGCTAAAAGCAAATGCAATTCATGTCTTATCGTCGCAATATATAGATGCAACAGGTCTTCTTCGAGCCCAGCTCGCTTCAGGATGGTGGTCAAACCGTAATCACACCGAAGCTCATGCCCCTAGACATCGAGACCTGAATTAACCCGCAGAAGATCGGGGAGAAACACTGCACGCCTCCATAAGAGAAAGAATGCACTATTAGGACCAAATTTTTTTACAGCTCGAATATAATTATTAAAACAATTGACTCAGATTAGGGTTTTTCATTTTCATGCGTGCTCTCCCGATTGCTTTGTCCTTGGGTCTGGTTTTTGGCGGATTGGCTGAGCGGGGGCCGATCGCCCATGCTCAATCCGTTGATGTCACAGACATCAAAGATGAACTCAGCCCATCTGAATTCAGGGCCTATGGAGAGAGCTCACCCAAGACACTGAGATCTCGCCTTGGTGATCTAACCTTCACAAAGGGCGGTTTTGCTGGCGGTTACCCCAGTCTTAAGACCATCGATGCGCTTAAGAACGAGCTCGATTTTCACAAAGCAACGCAGTCGTACATCTGGGCCGTTCCGATAGTCAGCTATGCCCGATGGCTTGAGTCCAATGAAGAGCTTTTCGGTGCCAAGGATGGACAGATCGTGCGGCTGACCTCTCCCAAGGCGAAGCAAGGAATTCTGACGGCAAATGCCACGACTCCCTATGCAGTTGCCTTTGCCGATCTTTCCAGAACAGGGCCATTAGTTTTTGACATTCCCAAAGGAATGTCAGCCGGGGTTGTCAATGACATCTGGCAGCGTGGCATTCATGATTTCGGGATGTCTGGTCCGGATAAGGGCAATGGCGCAAAGCTGCTCATCCTTGCGCCGAAGATGTCCATCCCCGATGGTTTGGATACCAATGAGTACACCGTCATTCGCAATGGCTCGAACATTGCGTTTCTTGGGATCAGGGCTCTGATGCCTGATCCTGCTGAGGCGGATCAGCTGTTATCAAGTTTTCGCATCTTCCCTTACGCAAAACGGGCCAATCCCACGCTGCTTCCGATCATTGATGTGGATGAAAGCACGGAGTGGGGGCAATGGCAGCCCCATGGGATGGCCTACTGGCAGGCATTGAAAAAAATCATGGATCGCGAAGTTTTTGAAGATCGCGATCGCTTCTTTTTGAGCATGCTCGCCTCGCTTGGTCTGGAGAAGGGCCAACCCTTTCAGCCCACAGCGGCTCAGGCTGGGGTCTTGAAAGAAGCGGCCGTCATTGGTGAGGCGATGCTCAAATCGATCACCTTTGACAAGCCCTTCTCGAACAATGATCTCTACAAGGGCACGTACTGGGATCAGCTGATGGTGGTCACGGTGGATGACAGAGATGGTGATATGGATCAGCTGTATCGCAGGGCTGCCTTTACCTGGGAGGCTGTTTCAAGGGGCAAGGCTTATTACATCGAGCAGGCAGGCATAGGACAGCAATACCGGACGGCTTACAAGGATGGCAATGGCAACTTTTTGGAAGGCGACAAGCACTACAAGCTGACGATGCCACCCAACGCGCCTGCGGAAGTGTTTTGGTCGGTTGTGGTTTATGACGTCAATTCGCGCACGTTGATTCTCAACAATGAAGGCAGGGCTGCACTGAGCTCCAGAACGGGTCTGATTGAGAACGACGATGGTTCAGTGACGTTGCACTTCAGCCCTGAATTGCCGGTTGGCATTGAAAAAGCCAATTGGATTCAGACCAATCCCAATGAGAGCTGGTTCTCCTATCTGCGCTTTTACGGACCGACTCAGGCCTATTTCGATCAGACCTATCCCCTGCAGGACATCATGCCGGTGAACTAACGATTGCATGAGAAAGCCCCACTAAGGGGCTGCTACCAGAAGTTCTACTCGGGGCGCGAGATCAGTCCTTCCTGTCTCACCAATGTCTTCAAGCAATCCAACTCAACATTAAGCAGATTAGAAAATGAAAATCAAGCGCCTCATCCTCACCGCCGCGGTTCTTGCAGGGTCAATTGCCGTTTCACCCCTTCAAGCGCAGGAGAGTCCAACCTATAAAGCCAAGGTTCCCGAGGAATTGCTAACTCCCGACAAGATGGAGAGCAGCTACCTCGGTGAACTGAGATTTCAAGACGGTTTTCCGACGAAGGAAACTGCCTCCAAAGTGAGCAACTTCGTAGACATCTCCCGTGCGGTCGAACTGTTCATCAATGGAACGCCAGCCGCTTCGATGTATGGAATGCTTAACGGGCACGTCAAAATCGGGCTCGAGCCAAACCACTCGGTGGGGATCACTGAGGAGTTGATGAATGCCCGTTCCCTGTGGCTCACGCCACAGACGACCACGCCTTACGTGCATGCGGAAATCGATGTGAAAGACGGACCCGTGGTGCTCGAGATCGGCACACCGGTGCTCGGTTTTGTGAATGATGCCTTCTTCCGTTATGTCACGGACCTGGGGGTGGTCGGTGCCGACAAGGGCAGAGGAGGCAAATACCTCTTGGTGGGCCCTGACTATGAAGGGGAGATCCCCGAAGGATATTTCGTCTCCAAGACATCGACCTACCGTCATTGGGCGTTGATGCGTATCGCCGCCAAGCCCGGTGAAACCAAGGAGGCCATTGAGGCCTTCAAGAAAACCTTCAAGATTTACCCACTTGCCGACGCCAACAATCCGAAACCGACTGGGTTTATCAATCTGTCAAACAACCGATACAACACCATTCATGCCAATGACGCGAGCTTCTATGAGGAGCTCAATGAAGTGATTCAGTATGAGCCCGCGACCGCCTGGGATCCTGAGCTAGTTGGGCAAGCTGGGGCGATTGGCATCAAAAAAGGGCAGACGTTCGAGCCGGACGATCGGATGAAGAAGATCCTCACCGAGGCTTCCACCATCGCCAATGCCTATGCCCGGACCGTCGTATTCAGCCCTCGCAATGAAGAGGTTTACTTCTATCCGGGGAAGCGTCAGTGGTATTCACCTCTCGCTGGAGGGAGCCATGAGTTTCTCAACAATGGCGAGCGAGTGTTAGATGATCGCCTGATCTTTTACTACTACGCCACGGGCAGTACCCCGATGATGGTCAAGCCGATGGTTGGTAAGGGATCGGTCTATGCGATGACAACCACTGACATCAATGGCGTGCCTCTGAATGGAGCGATGACTTACAAGGTGACTTTGCCAGCGCCGATCCCGGCCAAAGACTTCTGGTCCTTCATGGTCTACGACAATCAGACTCGTTCGATCCTCGAGACCGATCAGGTCACCGGTGGTTTGGATAGCAACTCAAAAGGCGTGAAACTGAATGATGATGGGTCTGCGACCGTTTACTTCGGCCCCAAGCCACCGGAAGGACAAGAAGTTAATTGGGTGCAGACCATGCCAGGCAAGGGATACAACGCGATTCTTCGCCTTTACGGCCCTCTTGAACCATGGTTCGAAAAAAGCTGGATGCCAGGCGACTTTGAACCGGTGAACTAGCTAGACATCAATCAGCTAACAAACGCAAGCAGATGGAACGGTCCACTCGCAGCGTTGTAACCACTTAAGAGAAGACCAGCATTCCCATACCCCTGCCACGAGCGGGGGGTTTTCGAAGGGGTAATGCTTTAAGCAGTTGCCCTTAACCAATAACTTCTTTCACACGCAAAAAGGTGATACTTCTTTCTGCTGCTTGAGTTTCTTTTTCGGCAATTGAAAATTGATCTTCGATTCGATATGAATCTTGCAGCCTCGTTAGGCAAATTGATTGATGTCAACGCCTACTCCAACTAACTCAGAAACTTTTCAAACCCTCTGTCTTGGTACAACGTAGAGGAGTTTAGATCACAGGAGAAACAGAAAGAGAACAATGAACGAACTTCCAATTAGGAACACCTTGTCTGCACCTTTATCGATGTCAAAGGGTACGTATCTCTGTTGTTCCATTGTGTTGACGAGAGATTAATCACTTTAGTCCATTCACTTCCGAACCGTGGTCTACCACTATATAGATGCATTCACTAACTCATTTAGTATCTGCCATGCTTTCCCTCAAAGGGGTAAGCGAGGAAACTTGTGCATCCCCCGTTTGAGGGATTTACTCTCAATCCATTGGTGAGATGATTGAAAGGCAGGGAGAAAACTTGGCATTATTGCATTGCGTGACGTTTGCCAAATAGAATAAATAGACTTCTAAGGGATCACAACTCAGTACCCAACGAAAACCTGGTTATCCAAAGAACCAGCCATAGCTATGCAAACCAATACCCAGAAGATTCACACCTATGTAACAAACGCCAATCACAACCAAGCCGGCACTCGCCACTAACGCCGGACGCCTTCCCTGCCAGCCTCTGCTTAAGCGTGTATGCAAATAGGCGGCATACACCAGCCAGCAAATGAGTGCCCAGGTTTCCTTGGGATCCCAGCTCCAGTAGCTGCCCCAGGCCTCATTGGCCCACACAGCCCCGCTAATGATGCCAACGGTGAGCAATAGAAAGCCCACCGTAATGGTGCGGTAGCTGAGGCTGTCCAAGCGTTCATTCCGAGTGAACTGAACAGAGGAGAGCTCAAGGGAAGCCATTGGTTCTTCAGGGTCACCCACGCTGCCGAGGGGAGTCGCGAGCGCAGCACGCCGATACCCTCCACTTCCGATCGAGCTGCTGCGCAATTCCAACGCATGACCACGGTCGGTCACCAAAACAGCCACTGACAACAGTGAGCCCACCAAAAGGGCTGCATAACTCACCATGATCACGCTCACGTGCATCACCAGCCAGCTGGATCGCAGCGCTGGAACCAGCGGAGACGCTTCTTGCAACTGGTCAGGAAGTGCAAAGCTCGCAAAGGCAATACATCCCAAACCCATCGGAGTCGCGGCTGCAGCGACAATCGGAGTAGGCCAGGTTCTTTCCACCAGCAATTGCGTGAGCGTGCAGGCCCAAGCCAAGAAGCAGAGCGATTCGTAGAGGTTGCTGATCGGGAAATGTCCCGATTGCCACCAACGCAGAACCAGTTGAGCCGTTAGGGCCAGGTTGGCAGTGGCAATCAACAACGTGACGAGGCCAGACGTTTGTTCAGAGCTCACTTTCCAGAAGGCGAGCGGTAAGGCCAACAGCAACAGACCAAACGCAAACAATCCGAGGCCAAGCACCGGATCCATCCCAGCCAACTCCATGAACCCCATCACCACGAAACCACCTGATTCTGACGTGTTTGCTTACCGGCTGGCCTGCCGCAACAACACTCCACCACCAGCAAGTGAAATCAGAACAGGACCCCAAGCAGCCAAAAGCGGATCCAAGGTTCCTTTGACGCCAAGAGAACTGAAACTAAAACTCAACACGTAGTAAACAAAAATAAGCACCACGCTGATGCCAAAACCCTGACTACGACTTGTTCTGCTATTTGGCCTTGCACCAAGGCTCGAGCCAATCAAGCCGAACACTAAACAGGCCATTGGAACCGTGAACTTTTCTTGAATACGAACCCTTAGCCTGCGAGCTTCTTTACGGTCACCAGCATCAGATAAGAGTTGTTCAGCCTCGATGGCTTCAGAAACAGTCATATTGTTGGCATCCTTTGGCAGTTTCGCGATCCGTAATGGCGCAGAGCTCAGTGGATAGAAATATCGATCGAAATCAGCTGTTGTTGTACTACCTGAAGGAGTCAGAGTAAGAATTTTACCATCATTAAACTCCCACTTAGCCTGAGCCTCACTCCAATTTGCATGGTCAGCAACAAGCATTTGAGTAAAGCCAAATCTTGAAAAATCCAAAACAGTAACTCCAATCATTTTTCCATCTCGAAATTTTGTTGCATAAAATAATTGAGTCAAACCCTTCCCTGTATCCCCATCAGGGCCCGTGACTCGGCCGAAGCGGGAATAGATAATGTCATCACCTTTTTCAGCCGCAATGGCTTTACCAAGGGAACGTTGCAACGTAAATTCTGCTGAACGATTCGTGCGAGGCACGATGACATCGTTGAAAACAAATGTAAGGCCTGTCATCAACAGTGCCAAGGCAATTGCAGGTGCAATCATGCGACTCGCTGTGACGCCTACACTTCTTAGTGCCGTCAGCTCGCTGTTAGCAGAAAGTCGGCTGTAGGCAAGCAGTGATGCAATCAACGTGGCCATTGGGAAAGAAATCACCAAAAAACTGGGCAACTTCAGCAACAACACCTGAACGGCGATCGTCCAAGGGAGATTCGATTCAACAATCTTGCGAACCAGATCAAACATCACCCCTACGGATAGGGATACGACCGTAAATAGTGTAAGACCAAACAATAATGGGGCAATGAGTTCACCAAGCAGCCACCGATCAAGTAATGGAATGCGATGAATGAGCTTGCGAATTTTATGTTGGATATCTATCAAAATATTATTTTTCAAAGCTGAAAATCCTCCCCAAGATAATGACGGCGTACGAGTGGGTCATGAGCCACTTCATCGGAACGTCCGGACGCGAGAATGCTTCCATCCGTCAAAATGTAGGCCCGATCGGTAATGGCAAGAGTTTCGCGAACATTATGGTCGGTGATAAGGATTCCCATCCCGCGTTCACGCAGCCCGTGGATCATTTGTTGCAGATCAGCCACAGCCAGTGGATCCACCCCCGCGAAGGGTTCATCAAGAAGTAAATAGCGCGGCCCTTCTAAACCAACAGCAAGGGCACGGGCGACTTCACAGCGCCTGCGTTCACCACCCGAAAGCTGGTACCCACAGCGATTGATGAAGGACTCAAGATGAAAGTCCTCAATTAATTGATGGAGACGTTGACGACTATCGGCCTTAGAAAGTCCGCTTTGAACTAACACAAGTTCAAGGTTTTCTTGAACGGTCAATTGGCGAAACACACTGGGTTCCTGCGGCAGGTAGCCAATGCCAAGACGAGCTCTTTGGGGCATTGACAGATCCGCAACCGGATGACCGTCCAGCAGAACTTGACCACGATCAGGACGCAGCAGCCCGATCACTAAATTAAAGCTGGTGGTTTTGCCTGCCCCATTGGGTCCAAGCAAGCCAATCACCTCACCAGGTTTCAAGGTGAGTGACAGGGAGCGAACCAATGTTCTGCCTCCAAGGGTCAGAGTGACCTGATCAAGACTCAAACTCATGGCGTTAGGGGAGTCTGCGAGTCGGGACTCAGCTTTAAGAGAAGAGTGGACTGAACTTGCTGACCTGGGATGGGGTTCGCCAGAGCGCGTTCATCATCAAGGTTGTAAGTAACCCGTTCAGCGCGAATACTGTTTCCATCTTCCTGAACCACATCCACATCACCGCTTAATACAAGCATCGCTTCCCTGCTGAAATACTGAGCCTGACGGGACGTTGCCACCATCCCTCGGGAGGGATAAACGATCCGAACGTTTCCAACAGCGGTGACGACACCCGTGATGTTGTCAGCGCTTTGTGTATCGGATTCGATCGTGATCAAGCTGTCTTCACCTGCTGCTGTCTGGGCACTGACTGGAAGAACAGCACCAGAAACAACCAACAGGGCAGCAGCGATTGAGAATTTGGCAATCCAAGTGGTCATTTCAGATCTGAGGGAAGGAAAAAGCATCAGGTCACCCTCATTATTCCAGCCAATTTACCTATAAACCTAAGAGTGGACACGTAACTCAGGAACTGGAAGTACGACAGGATCGGTCTCCCGTTGAAGCGCTTCCAATCTCAAACGAGCCTGATCTCGAACCAAAGGCAAATCAAGACCAAGATCTCCTGGCGTTGCTGCGGAAAGGCGACCTACACCTTCACCTAACAAAATTGTTGCGCCCCTAAGGTTGCCACGTTCTAAGTGAACATGAGCGACTGCGATTTGCAAAATACCTTGAAGCAATCGGCGGTCGGACCCGGCCGTTTCATGCCACACCTCCTCAAAAGCATCATGCGCTTCGTACCAGGCCCGTCGATTGAAAAGATCGACGGCCTGTAGGAATCGCGGATCGGCTTGAGTGCTCAACGCTTAGCCATTTTTTTTGCAGGTAATTTCCTTAATCGCATCGATTCAGGGGTAACTTCAAGCATTTCATCAGGTCCGATATATTCCAAAGCACGCTCGAGCGTCATCTGGATCGGTGACTGAAGCGAATCTAAAACATCTGCGCCAGCTGAACGGATGTTTGTGACCTGCTTCGCTTTACAGATATTGATTTCCATATCTTGTTGACGAGTATTTTCACCAATAATCATTCCCTTATAAACTTTCGTACCTGGAGTAATAAAGAACTGTCCACGGTCTTCAGCTCCTTTTAGAGCATAGAAAGTAGCTGTGCCTTCTTCAAAAGCAATCAACACGCCATTCCTTCTGTTGTCAAAATCACCCTGCATCGGACGATATTCGAAGAATGAATGGCTCATAATTCCTTCTCCCCGAGTAGCGCGAATGAATTCACCGCGGAAGCCAATGAGTCCCCGAGACGGAACCACAAATTCAAGCTGCGTGCGGTTGTCAGCGCCAGTTTCCATATTTTGCATTTCACCTTTTCGGGTTCCCAACTTCTCAATACAGCTACCAACAGCAGCTTCAGGAACGTCCATCACCAGTGTTTCCACAGGCTCACAAGGGGTGCCGTCGATGGTGCGAAAAATAACCTTTGGCTGAGACACCTGAAATTCAAATCCCTCACGGCGCATCGTTTCAATCAAAATGCCGAGATGGAGTTCACCGCGACCGCAAACAGAGAAACGATCAGGAGAATCTGTATCTTCAACCCGTAGAGCAACATTCGTGAGCAATTCGCGCTGCAGACGATCTCGAAGCTGACGACTGGTAACAAACTTGCCCTCTTTTCCTGCGAAAGGCGAATCATTGACCACAAAGGTCATCTGAAGCGTGGGCTCATCAACCTTGATCAGAGGTAACGCTTTTGGTTCATCCGGGCAAGCAATCGTCTCGCCAATATTGACATCGTCAAAACCTGCAACTGCAACAAGATCGCCAGCAGAAGCTTCTTCAATATCAACTCTTTGAAGACCCTCGAAGCCTAGGAGTTTACTAATACGACCTTTTTTGACGCTGCCATCATCTTTAATGAGCGTGGCTCTTTGCCCCTGTCTAATAACACCATTGTGAACGCGACCAATGATGATTCGACCAAGGAAATCAGAATAATCAAGAGTCGTGATTTGAAGTTGTAGAGGCTTCTCAGGATCTCCTACTGGAGGCGGAACATGACGCAAAATGGCATCAAAGAGAGGACGCACATTATCGCTCTCTGTCTTCATGTCGGGCTTCGCGAAACCGCCTAAACCACTACCAAACAAGTAAGGGAAATCACACTGATCATCATCAGCACCAAGCTCTAGAAAAAGGTCGAGAACTTTATCGACAGCCGTTTCTGGATCAACACGCGCACGGTCAATCTTATTGACAAAAACAATCGGCCTCAAACCCTGTTCGAGGGCTTTTTTAAGCACAAAACGGGTTTGGGGCATGGGCCCCTCATTGGCATCAACGATCAGCAAACAACCATCCACCATGCCGAGCACACGCTCAACTTCTCCACCAAAATCGGCGTGACCAGGTGTATCAACAATATTGATTCTCGTGTCGTTATAGGTAACCGCAGTGTTCTTGGAAAGGATGGTAATTCCGCGTTCCCGCTCTAAATCATTGGAATCAAGAACGCAGGTTGGAACGGCCTCGTTGTCGCGAAAGATTCCGGACTGGCTGAGCAGAGCATCCACAAGCGTGGTTTTGCCGTGATCCACGTGGGCGATGATCGCTATATTGCGAATCGCCTTATTCTGGGCGCTCATGAGGTCCGTAACGTTATAAAGGGAAACTTGGGAACGCCTACAGGCGTAGCCGCGACATGCTATCTCAAAGTGAGACTTGTAACGCTTGATTTTCATTGCCGATGCGCAAACTGCCACGCGTGACGCCGAGCCTGTGATCGATTTGCTCCCTCTTCCATACGTCGGCTGACAGGGTGCGACCCAAAAGAGCATCGCTATACAGCTGGACCCGCCGCAACGTGGCCTTGGCGTCTTCATCGAGAAGATCCAAGCGATACCTGCGAATTCCTGCCTGACGCAGGGCGTGCAGGGCCTCCACTCCTGTCTGAGGTTTGCCATTGAAGAGCGTATTGCGACAACCAAGATCCGCTTTCAGTGGATGCTCCACCCCACTTCGGTCTCTGAGCATCACGGTGTGCTGCTCACAGGGCCTTCCGCAATCGGTGTGATCGTGGCCTTCCGAGAGGAACGAACAGAACAAGCAGTGCTCCATATGAAAGAGCGGCATGTGTTGATGCAACACCACTTCAATCCGTTCGGGTGGAGATGCCTGCACCAAATCAAGCAATTGGCTGAGGTTCAAATCACAACTGGCTGTGACCCGATCCAGTCCCCAGGTCTCCAGGAACCAAAGCAAGCTGAGCGGGTTTGCGACATTCAACGTGAAGTCTCCAGCACAGCGAGCCTGGCCCGTGAGTAGCTCCAACTGATCCGCGTTGCGCACGAGATATCCATCCGCTTTCGCTTTCAGAAGCGGTTCCAACATCCAGCGTTCACCAGGCCTGGTGATGCGCGGTCCGGCCAACCAAATTCCATCAGGCCAGCAGCCACGGCCTATCGCCACAGCTTCTTTGAGATCCTTCGGATGCTCTAGATCGGCAATAACCGAGGCGATCGGTCCATCGCCCATGTCTTGAAGAGCACGCAACTGCTCCAGGCTTCGAACGAGCACAACCAACGACGGCGACTTGGACTGCTGCTGTGCTGAGTCCCGCCAATCAGCCAAGCGCTCGAGTGTTGCCGCAACGATGGGCTGAGGGTCCACACGCTCCGAAGACGCCTCCAGCCCCGCCTGTTGAAAGGCTGCCGTGAGGCCGCCATCAGCCATCTGCTGCAACAACGAGCGGCGCATCCTGTTCAGCTCAGCAACGGGAAGAAATAACCCCGATCCCAGGTTCGTTTCCAGATGCTCAAGACACCAGCCCGTGCCGCCCAAACGCCCAAGCTGAGCGACCAAACGCTCACGATCTAAACCGTGATCACGGGCAGGCTCCAACACGGCCTGACTCGTCACGCTGCAGCGTTCTCCACCAGGCAAAACAGGTTCAATCAGCTCCAACGCCAGAGCTTCACCGATCTGCCCACTCACACGAACCTGAAGACCCCGTTCAAGCGGAGACATCACGCGTTCCGACCGACGCTGCCAGGTGCTTTGCCATTGCGGATCACTGGTGAGCCAGACCGAGGATCCTGAACGCAGTCCGGATAGATCGACACGGCCCGGTCCTATCCGCAAACGCACGCGCCCTCTCTCCATCGCCTTCACCTCCATCACCCGTCCACCAATTTCACGCGGAGGTGTCAGAGGGTCATCCTGACGATCCGACGCTTCCAAAACCAAACCCTGACCGTTGCGAGGGCTCTCTGTGCACTGCAACACCAACCATCCCTTTGCCTCGACGCGAACCAGTTCACCAATCACCGGACCACGCTTCTTGCTCCAACGACCATGCACGAGGGCACGGTGATCAATGCCCCGCAACCAACCAGTGGATAAGCCCCTGGAAAAACCAAGCTCAAGCTGGCGTTGAATTTCCGCAAGATCACAGTCCAAGCCATCGAGACTGCGGCGATAGGCATCCGTGACCGACGCCACATAGGTGGGGTCCTTGAGGCGACCTTCGATCTTGAAACTCCTGATTCCGAGCTTCACCAAATCCGCCAGGAGCGGCCAAGCGGCGAGATCCTGGGGAGACAGTAAATAGCGTTGATCTCCGAGATCGAGCGATTCACCATCCACCACCAATTCATAAGGCAAACGGCAAGCTTGTGCACATTCACCACGATTGGCACTTCTCTGGCCCAAGGATTCACTGGTGAGGCACTGACCGGAGTAGGCCACGCATAAGGCCCCGTGCACAAACACCTCGAGAGGCATGGCAAGGGATCTCTCCTTCAGTTGGTTTTGCAGCCTCTCAAGATCGCGGAGGGCGAGTTCCCTCGCCAGCACAACCCGCTCACAGCCCGCTGCCGCTGCCTGCGCCACACCAGCAGCACTGGTGATCGACATCTGGGTGGATGCATGCAAAGACAACGTGGGCACAAGCGCTTTCGCAAGAAGGCAAAGCCCTAGGTCCTGAACAATCAGAGCATCAACGCCAGCCCGATCTGCGGCCAACAGCAGATGGGCCGCTTGCTCCAACTCATCGCCAAAGATGAGGACGTTCACCGTGAGAAATCCCTTCACCCCCCGGGCATGAAGCCAGGCAATGATCTCGGGTAGCTCAACAAGCTGGAAGTTCTCTGCCCGAAGACGAGCATTAAAAGCCTCAACCCCGAAATAAACGGCATCAGCACCGTTGGAGACCGCCGCCCTCAAGGCCTTCCAATCCCCAGCTGGGGAGAGCAACTCTGGGAAAGATGATGTGTTCAACGCCCAAGAGCCAGCTGACGTGCGGGTTCAAATTGGCGCAAAGCCTCCGCCGACCCCTCAAAACGCCAGTGCCAAGGCTCATAGCTCACACCCTGAGGATTCACTTCAGGGAAGGACAGCGTGAAGTGATAACTAGCGGCGTAATCCTGCAACCAACGAAATGCCGGAGTCGTCTCAAAAGAGACGGAAAGATTGGTATCTGGACGGCTGCCATCGCCAAGGTCAATCGCATAACCAGTGCTGTGCTCGGAATAACCCGGCGGTGCCGAAACCTTGGCCCGCTCTTCGGCGGTTTGATTTCTTTCTGATTTCACATCAAAGAAAATCCCTTGCTGCAACGTATGGGAGCGATAACCACTGATCAGCCTTAGATCGATTCCATCGGAAGCTGCGGCACGGCGCATCGAATCCAGGGCCAAGGCTGCATCCTGGTGCAACTCAATTCCAGCCTCAACGGGCACGAGTTGGCTGGCAATCGCCTCGTCATAAGGGAAATGTCCAAGCAGTCGACCATCGGCATCTGGCGGCGCTTCAATCCCTTCCACCACGGGAACTGGAGCCGTAGGAAACCAAAAAGAACGACGCGCCAACAAACCTGGCCCTAACCAAACAGCCGCCAAACTTCCTCCCCCCACGAGGAGACAGGCCAAAAAAACTCCAAAACCACTCCGTCGCTGACGAGGAGCAGGTTTCGAGCGACGGGCAACAGGAATGTCATCCCGGGTGCTGCGACGAGTGGCGACGGCTCTTCCCAGAGGATTCATGCAGTGTTGTTTCAATCGTAAGGGGCTCCGCCAGGGCCTAGTACCACTTTTCAGGATGCGTGATTAGTTTGAAATCAATGACCCGGCGGAGTTTGCTGAGATGCTGAGAGTTGCCGTTGTCGGTGGTGGACCGAGCGGATCCTGTGCCGCAGAAGTGCTTGCACGGGCCGGCATCAAGACCTGGTTGTTCGAGAGAAAACTCGATAACGCCAAGCCTTGCGGGGGAGCGATTCCGCTTTGCATGGTTGAGGAATTCGATCTTCCGGATTCGATCATCGACCGCAAAGTACGAAACATGAAGATGATTTCACCCTCCAATCGGGAGGTTGATATCAAATTGGATCCCCTCGGATACGACGACAATGCCTATATCGGCATGTGTCGACGCGAGGTGTTCGACTCCTTCCTTCGCAACCGAGCTGCCGACCTAGGCACCACCCTTATTAATGGGTTGGTGCAAAAGATCGACACTGGAGACAATCGCCAAGGTCCTTACACCCTCCATTACGCCGACTACAGCTCAGGCGGTCCTACCGGCGAAATGAAAAGCCTGGACGTGGATCTGATCATTGGCGCCGATGGAGCCAACTCCCGGGTCGCCAAAGCGATGGACGCTGGTGATTACAAGGTGGCGATCGCGTTTCAGGAACGCATCAAGCTGCCGGCAGAAGAGATGGCTTACTACGAGGATCTCGCCGAGATGTACGTAGGAACAGATGTCTCACCCGACTTCTATGCCTGGGTGTTCCCTAAGTACGACCACGTGGCCGTGGGGACAGGGACCATGCAACAAAATCAATCCCTGATTAAGGGGCTTCAAAAAGGCATTCGCGAACGGGCCCGAAAGCGTCTGTTCAAGGGCGAAGTGATCAAAGTTGAAGCGCACCCCATTCCCGAACATCCCCGCCCTCGCAGAGTGGTGGGCCGTATGGCCCTTGTGGGAGATGCCGCTGGTTACGTGACCAAGAGCTCAGGAGAAGGGATCTATTTCGCCGCAAAGAGCGGCCGCATGTGCGCGGAAGCGATTGTTGAAATCTCCAAAAACGGCACGCAAATGCCCACTGAAAAGGAGATCAAAAACACCTACCTCAAGCGATGGGATCGCAAATATGGAGCCACGTACATCGTGCTCGATATTCTTCAACGCATCTTCTATCGCACTGATGCAGCTCGAGAAGCATTCGTTGAAATGTGCGATGACCAAGACGTCCAGAAGCTGACCTTTGACAGCTATCTGTACAAAAAGGTCGTGATGATGAATCCCTGGCAACAGGTGAAACTCACCGCTCGCACCCTTGGCAGTCTTCTCCGCGGTCAAGCTTTAGCCCCCTCCACCTACGACTCCGTTCCTTCAGCCGTTGGCAGGTCCGATGGTGACTTCTTAGCCGACGAAGCTGCCCAAGCGATCAAGGCTCAGACCTCAGGTCATGCTCCCAAACAAGGAGAGGCGGGGATCGAGGAAGAGCGTTCCAAGGTCACTGCAAGCTGAGGCCCCGCTTCGAGACATCAGGACTGGATGCAATCAAATTGCGCCAGGACTGATGCCTGATTTTTCAAAATACCTAGAAGGTTGAGGCGATTACGGCGGACATCTGGATTGTCCGCCATCACCATCACGCTTTGTGGTCCATCAAAAAAGGCCTCAAGTGCCTTGGCGGCACCCTGCAAACCCTCCGCAAGCTCGATGTAATTGCGTGATTGTGCGAGAGGCGACAGGTCCTCCAGCGATTGCAGCAGGGAAGCTTCGCTCTCTGATTCGAACAAATCAGCTTTAACAACCCCCTTAGGACTGAGCTGATCGCTTCCGAGATCACCCTTCTCGGCGAGTTTGGCTGCACGTTGCACAACCGCTTGCACGGCCTGCAGGCGTTGATCGCCACGAAGCTGATGCAGCAGGACAAGACGTTCTCGAGCATCGACTGGATCACTGAGCAGACGCTCGTCGCCAACGGACTCCCCTGCCACCGCTTGAACCAAATCGGCAGGGAAACCATCCTCCTCAAACTGAGACACCATCCGCTGTCGTAATAACAGCGAAAGATCTGCCACTAAAGCCTCAGGTTGCACCGCAAAGGAGGGGAACCGTTCCGCCCAATAATTTGCTGCATCCGACAGCAGGCTCTGCAACGAGAGACGCCATCCCCTGTCCCAAAGAATCTGAACAATGCCATTCCCAGCCCGACGCAAGGCATAAGGATCCGATGAACCGCTGGGACGGTCGCCCTTGGCGTAGATGCTCAAGAGCAATTCCAAGCGCTCAGATAGGGCCAAAAGCGCTCCAGCATCGCTGGAGGGAAGGGCATCTCCAGCCCCGCGGGGCTGGTAGTGCTCAGCGACAGCAAGCGCAACCTGGCGATCTTCACCCTCTTCCAACAAGTATTTGCCGCCGATCAATCCCTGCAGCTCAGGGAACTCGCCCACCATCTGGCTCACCAAATCATGCTTGCAGAAATGAGCTGCTCTCTTGGCATGCGTGGCGATGTCTGCAGGAATGGAGAGCGATTCGATTAAACGCTCCGTCATCCAGGCGATCCGATCACATCGATCTCGCAAGCTGCCGAGCCCCTTGGCAAAGGTGACGCGATCCAGGCCATCGCGGCGCGTCTCACTCGGACTTTTCCGATCCACGTTCAGGAAAAATTCAGCATCAGCCAAGCGAGCACCCAACACCCGCTCATTCCCCCGAACGATGGTTGCATCTGCACGATCAAGGCCATTGCTCACGAGCAAAAACTTGGACAGCAGAACGTCCCGAGCCTGAAGAGCCAGGGGATCGTCATGAGCGTTCTCCCGTTTCAAAGGGACGTAGCGCTGATGGGATTGCATCACCGTGACAATCACTTCTGGTGGCAAATCGAGATAACAGTCGGCAATCTCCCCACTCAGCACCCTGGGGGCCTCAACAAGATCAACCAACTCCTCAAATAAACCTTCTGGACAATCAACAGAGGCAGAGCACGCACTTGCCTCCTGGTCCAACGCTGAGCGAATCAACTGCTCCCGTTGAGAGCGATCCACCATCACACCAGCCTTCGCTAGGGCATCGACGTAATCATCCGCACGGGCAATCTCCAAGGTGCTATCGCGGAGACGATGGGATCGACTCAACCGCCCGCTTTGAACCGGGGGTTGTGCCGCCGAGAGAGTGACCGGAATCAGCTCAGATCCGACCAGCGACACCAACCAACGCACGGGACGGCTGAAGCGCTGATCACCATCACCCCAGCGCATGAATCGCCTGCCTTGCAGACCATTGATCCAGGCGGGAATGCGCTCCGTCAGCAGGGTTGTGGTGGCATCACCGGGGGTGCAAACACGGGCAAACAAACAAGGACCCTTCGGGGTGTCACGCGCTTGAAGCTCAGCCGGGTCCACCCCACAACGTTTGGCAAAACCCAAAGCCGCAGGACCGGGTTGACCATCCACCAGGGCCTGTTTCACGGGGGGCCCCTTGCGTTCTTCCTCTAAATCGGGCTGACGATCAATCAACGCCTCCACCTGCACAGCAAGGCGTCTAGGCGTCCCAGAAACCCTGACTCGGCCATGACTTAATCGAAGGTCCTTCAAATCGGACACCACCATCTGCTGAAGCTGCTTCAGTGCAGAGTGCACAAACTCTGCTGGCAGTTCCTCGGTACCGATTTCAAGGAGGAATGTTGAGGACACGCCGATTGGGTATGTAGCAATTGACTGTATTGGAAGCCGCTTCGCTAGTTTCAAAAGACCTATCCCTTGAATCCGTGAACGAAGGTTTGACGACAACCTCAGGGACGCAAGAAGCAGGGCACGATCGGATGCTTGATGGCCCTTCAAAACCTACGGAATCGATTGACACTGCGCTGTCTAAGGCTGAAAAGAGAAAGCTCTACAGCGGACATCTTCGAGAACCGTTATTGACAGAGCTGGGCAATGACGAAATTCGCTTTAGTGAGGATGCGGTTCAGTTACTCAAGTTTCATGGGAGTTACCAACAAAACCATAGAGAATTAAGAAAAACCGATAAAATCAAATGCTGGCAGATGATGCTTCGCCTTAGGAATCCAGGCGGAAGAGTTCCAGCACAACTATTTTCGGCTCTCGACGATCTTTCCAATCAGTACGGAAACGGAACCCTACGCATCACAACACGCCAAGCTTTTCAAATGCATGGCATACCGAAAGCTGATCTTAAAACAGTTATAGGTACGATCATTGAAAACCTTGGATCAACATTAGCTGCCTGTGGTGATATCAATCGAAACGTGATGGCACCAGCTGCACCATTTGAAAACAATGGATATCCGGCTGCCAGAAAACTTGCCGACGAGATTGCTGATCTACTGAGCCCTAAAGCAGCAGAAGGCTCTTACTTAGACATGTGGGTTGATGGAGACCTTAGTTATCGATTTAAGCCTGCAAAGCCTGTTAAGCAAGCCCGCGAACGTCAGTTCGCCGAAGGGGTGTTTTCCGGAAGCAAAGATGAACCCATTTATGGCGACACCTATCTCCCCAGAAAATTTAAAGTCGCCGTAACCGTCCCTGGAGACAACTCTGTTGACCTCCTAACCCAAGACATTGGACTCGTTCTTTTCACCAACAAGAATGGAACCATGCGTGGATGCAACGTTTACGTTGGCGGAGGCCTTGGAAGAACACACAACCAAGACGACACATTCGCAAGAATTGCTGATCCCTTGGGCTATGTAGAAGCTGAAAACATCTTCGATCTCCTGCAATCCATCATGGCGCTGCAACGAGACCATGGGGATCGTGAGGTTAGAAAGCATGCACGCATGAAATATCTTTTGCACAAGCGTGGGATTGAGTGGTTTCGTGAAACCTTAATCAAGGATTATTTCAAAAGAGATATTAAGAAATTGATCAACGAAGCACCTGCAAAGTTGATGGATTACTTGGGGTGGCACCGACAAAAACCCGGGTTGTGGTTTGTAGGCCTCCCCTTCATGTGTGGTCGCCTTGAAGGAGACATCAAGGCAGGGATTCGCTCGATTGTTGAAAGATATCAACTTGAAATCCGACTAACTCCTAATCAAGATCTACTCCTTTGCAATATTGGATCCAGTCAAAAATCATCCATCAAAGCCGAATTGGCTGAATTGGGGTTTGAACTCCCAGCAGAAGTTGCTCCCCTGGTCCGCCATGCCCTCGCCTGTCCAGCCCTACCGACCTGCGGACTGGCCGTGACGGAATCAGAACGCATTCTGCCCGATGTTCTTGAAAGACTTGACTCCCAGCTCAACAATTTAGAGATCAAAAAATCCATTCTTGTCCGCATGACCGGATGTCCTAATGGTTGCGCTCGTCCTTACATGGCCGAGCTTGGCCTTGTTGGCAGCGGCGTTAATCAGTATCAGCTCTGGCTTGGTGGCAGCGCCAATTTGCAGCGACTGGCGCGTCCGTTTCTACAGAAGATGCCCCTGGAAGACCTTGAAGCAACCATCGAACCCTTACTTCTCAGTTGGAAAGATGCTGGCGGGCGGCGTGGCTTTGGCGAACACATCACCAAACTTGGTGACGCCACTGTTCAAGAGATGCTCAAGGTTCCAGGCTGAACAAGTCTGGATCCCTTCCGTAGATGGCACGATCCGCTTGAACGCTCCAAGCCCAAAGCTGATCTCCAAAACTGAAGTGCCACCACTCATTGGGGTGACGAACAAATCCAGCTTGCGACATCACCCGATGCAGCAAACACCGTCGGTTATGGAATAAAGCTGCGCTCCCATCAGGATGTTCAGCTGCGGCATCGGCATGGTGAAGCGGCAGAGATTCAGGTCCGATCGCGTCGATGTCTCCCCCCATATCCAAGGGGGTGCCCTTTGCATCAATCAGAGTGAGATCCACAGCAGCACCGGTGCTGTGAGGTGGCGGTATTAAGAAATCAGTGCTCGGTGGAGCCCAAAAACGTGCCACCTCGGAGCGAACGCTCTCCAGGCGCTCCAGCTGCTCAGAATCATCCGGATTGATGCCTTGGCGAGCACACTCCTGCTCAACAGCGTGGTTCACCATGAAGGCTTGGACGGACACGGGACGCCAAGCATCGAAAATCCCAAGCCGAAGGTGTGGGAGTCCTGCACCCAGCGTTAATCCCAAAAGATGAACCTGAGCAGCCAGCAAACGGCTCCTCACCCCTTGGCGAAGACAAAAGGGGTCTGCTCCCTTGCCATAGGGCGCCCCTAACGACACGTAGGGGTGCGGTTCCATGCAGGTCACAACAGACCGCAGCGGTCGCAAGGATTCACCGCAATCGTCAATCGAAACGGCATGCCATGGACGCTGCATGGTGAGAAGTCACAGAAATCGCTGTGAGCAGATTGCCAGTTTCTTGGCGAGAACGCAGCGACACGCAGCGACGCTGAGATCTCGATCCCGTTGATGGCTAGTTGAGTTGCACAGCTGCAGCAGCGCGCTTGCGTTGTTGTTCCAACAACACACGAAGTTGATCGTGAGCCTTCAGTTCGGGATCCTCCTTCAAGATGCTCGCTGCCTCATCGCGAGCTTCCTCCAAAACAGAGCCATCGTCGGCGAGGCTGGCGAGCGCCAAATCGGGCAAACCCGATTGACGGGTGCCCAACACCTGACCAGGACCTCGAAAGCGAAGATCCATCTCCGCAATCTCAAATCCATCATTGGAACGCACCAACACCTCAAGGCGCTGTCTGGCCAGAGGGTTGCGGCTGTCGTTCACGAGTAAGCAGTAAGAAGCGGCCGCTCCACGACCCACCCGTCCCCGCAACTGGTGCAACTGAGCCAAACCAAACCGATCGGCATGATCAATCACCATCACACTGGCTTCAGGAACATCCACCCCCACTTCCACCACGGTGGTTGATACCAAGATCTGAGTTGCGCCGCCGGCAAAATCAGCAATCACGGCCTGCTTCTCAGCGCTGGCTAAACGGCCGTGGAGCAGGCCAACGCTGAACTCTGGAAACACCTCCTCCGAGAGTTGACGATGCACATCAACCGCTGAACGCAGATCAACTTTTTCTGATTCCTCCACCAGAGGGAGCACCACATAAATCCGCTGCCCCTGAAGCACCTGTTCCCGGATGAGCTCATAGGCCTCCTCACGCTCAGAGCTCTTCACAACCTTGGTGCGAATCGGCGTTCGCCCCGGAGGGAGTTCATCGATTTGACTCACGTCGAGATCACCATGGAGCGACAGGGCCAACGTTCGCGGGATCGGTGTGGCGGTCATCGTGAGCAGATGGGGCTGCAGTCCCTTGTCGAGAAGACGGTTGCGTTGACGCACGCCAAAGCGATGTTGCTCATCCACCACCACCAGTCCCAGCCGTTCGAACTCGACTGGATCTTCCAAGAGAGCATGGGTGCCCACAAGAATGCGCAACGTACCGCCGGCGAGATCGCTCAAAATTTGGCGTCGGCTGCGACGCGGGGTTGAGCCAGTGAGCAGCTCCACGCTGACGTGGAGTGGAGGCAACCAGCTACACAGACTGCGGTAATGCTGCGCCGCCAAAACCTCTGTTGGCGCCATCAAGGCGCCTTGCCAGCCAGCTTCCACGGCCCGGAGCAACGCCGCAATCGCTACAACGGTTTTTCCGCTTCCCACATCCCCCTGCACGAGCCGGGCCATCGGTTCGGGTCGCTCCAGATCCTGTTCGATGTCCGCGAACACCCGCTTCTGAGCACCCGTGAGTTCAAACGGGAGCAGGGATAGAAATCGACCCACCAATCCTTCACGCTCCAAGCCCCCATGAAGCACGGGCGCCGAACGCTGACGCAGGGCAGCTCTGCGTTGCATCAAGCTGAGCTGCAGAAGCAGAAATTCGTCAAACACCAAGCGATGACGCGCTTGCTGTAATTGCTCGCTATTTTCTGGCCGATGGATGGCCACCAGCGCTTGATCGCGAGCCAACAAACCACGTGCTTCGCGGCGCGGCGCAGGCAGGGGTTCAGGCCAAAGATGAACGGCGGGTAAAACCGCTTCCACCAAGCTTCGAAAACGATCAGCCGTGAGACCTTCGGTGAGGGGATACACAGGCAACAAGCGGCCAATTTGACGAGAACGCAACGGTGCGTTGGCGCTTTCCATCACCTCAATCAAGGGGTCCTGAAAGCTGACGCCATAGGGCCCACTTTTGACCAAACCGCTCACAGCCACCGTGGCACCCACTGGGTACTGACGGGTTTGACCATGCAGGTAGGAGGGATTGCTAAATCGTTTCCCCGCCAAAAAGCGTGTCACCTTGATCCGACCGGTGGGGTCTTGAAGCTGCAACTCAATAATCGAGAGATTCGGATTGCGAGGACTGGTAAATCCATGGGATCGACGCACCGTGGCCACGATCGTTGCGGTTTCTCCAGCCTCCAAGGCCTCAATTCTGCGCAAGGCGGAGTAATCGACATAATCTCTCGGGTAGTGCTGGATCAGATCACGAACGACCAGCAGACCGAGGCTGGCTAAACGCTCAGCCAACTTGGGACCGATGCCATGCACCCTGGCAAGCGGTGACTCCAAATCGAGACTGAAAGCAGTGGAGGTGGCCCGCTCGGAGGACTGGGACGACGACGCCACCTTGATCCGCGGGGGGGCCATCGGTGCCGATGGTTCAAGGCGCGCACGCAAACCGTGGAGCCACTGCCGCGTGCCAGTGACGAGGCGGCGGCGGCCGGCATCCCCTAATTCGGGATAGGCAGCAAAGTCAGTTGATAAAGCCTGCAGACGGACCAAGCTGTCATGGGGCAAAGGCACCGGAGGGGGCGTTGCCAATTGGCGGCTCAGAAAGGCATGAAACCGTTCATGACGCCCTTGTAGATCGAGAAATCCCCTATCCGCTTCTAAGGAGAGGGACTGCTGCAGCGGGCGTAGCCAGGCAAGAAAACACTCCAAGCCCTGACGATCCAGCGCCGGGGTCAGTCCTGACCTGTCGTCGGCGGATTGGGCCACCACTGACTCTGAACCTCCTGACTGGTAAGACGGCTCTGCCAATGCCGCTGCTGCCGCACCATTGTGAGCAAATTGCTGCGATGTTGGCGCAATCGGTATCGGCTGTGCCTCAGAGAACCGTTGTCGTATTCGAGATCTGCTGGCCTGAGCAAAATGCTGAGGATTTCCAACGGCTGGTCCTGCGAAGGAATGGGCAAAGGAAGCTTGAGCCGTAAAAGATTTGAGGGCGAAGGAAGCGCCTGCAACTGTCCAGCGATGGCGGCATCCAGGAGCGTGGTTGGAAGCAGGCTGCTCACCAAACCTGCACTCAGCAACTCAACATTGAGGGCATGGGACAAATTGCGAATCCTGCGGTTTAACGCGGCCTCCTGTCCTTCCAGCCAATTGACCAAATCCACAGGCATCGAGGGGAGCCATTCCTTCTCCAGCTGATCTGCTGGGAGAACGGAGTCACCCAGCCCAGACGCATCGGATTCAAAACTCATTGGCTCACCAGCCGAATCGCCCTGCTGCATCGCCTCACCAGCCATCAAAAACAGGGAGCGCAACAGATCAAAGTCCGCTGACGTGCCATCAGTAGCTGACTCTGAATCAATCGGATCCTGAACCGATGGAGGCTGCTCATCCACGGGCTCCATGGATGGGTCATCAACCTCAATCTCCACATCAGGCTCCATGCGAGGAAGCAATCCCTCGAGCAGATCAGGATGCTCAATGGGAGGACTCAGGCTTAACTCAATCCCACCACGATTGATGTCTCTCGGTTCAGTTTGAGCATCAGCCTGAAGGGACTGGCTCACCTCGCGTTGGGCCTGCTGCCGATACTCTGAAACTTCTTTCTGAAGGCGCCTGGAAAGATCCATCAGCTGCTCAACAGTCAGCAGGCTGGAGCAGCGCTGGACAAGTCCATCAAAGGTTTGCTGCAGTTCCGCCTGTTTCTCTACGGACATCCGCGACAGTCGTTCACCCCGTTCGCACAAGAGATGGCCGACGGCATTACGCACGCTTGGCAACAAGAGCTCGCGCAAAAGTTGTAGGTAAAGCGCTTGCTCTCGATACAACACTGGAGCAAGACGTCGGCTTTGTTGTTGAAGCCGACGCAGCTGCTCCTTGGGGTCGTAACCGCTCGTGGAGTGAGACTCAGCCGTCAAAATCAGCTGTTCGTCATCGATGCCACTTCCGTAGCAAAGTCGACCTGCTCGATTTCAATGCCTTCACCAAGGGTGTAACGGGTAAAGCGGCGAACCTTCACGTTTTCACCAATCTTTCCAGCCACCTCCTTGACCAAATCGGCTACGGACATTGAGCTGTCACGAATAAAGGGTTGATCCAGCAAGGACAACTCCTTCAAGCGCTTGCCAATGCGTCCTTCGACGATCTTGACCTTCATCTGTTCAGGCTTGCCATCCAGGTCGTCGCGCCCCATCTCGATCGATTTCTCACGATCGATGATGTCTTGAGGAATGTCGTCTGTGCTGACGTATTCCACGTTGGGGCAGGCTGCAACTTGCATCGACACGTCGCGGAGCAATCCCTGGAAGAGATCGCCACGGGCAACGAAATCAGTCTCACAGTTGAGCTCTAACAACACACCCACACGAGCACCGGTGTGGATGTAACTGCCAATCGCACCTTCTGCAGCTGCACGACTGGATTTCTTTTCAGCACTTGCGATGCCTTTTTGACGAAGCCATTCGATGGCTTTCGTCGTGTCACCACTGGTTTCTGCCAGGGCTTTTTTGCAATCCATCATTCCTGCGCCAGTTTTGTCGCGCAGTTCTTTAACCAGCTTGGCTGAAACGGCCGCCATGAGGTGAATTAAGTGGGGGGTCTATGAGAATGCCGCTACGGCGATGAGCGCGCAGCGGCTAAAACGAAGCGTCTAAGAGCTGATGATCAGCCCTGGCCATCATCACCACGGCCATCTTGGCCGCCGTGACGTCCTTCGTTGATCGCATCAGCCAAACGGCTCAAAACCAACTGAATCGAACGAACAGCGTCGTCGTTGCAAGGAATGGGCACCTCACACAAGTCAGGGTCGCAATTGGTATCCAGCATCGAAACCAAAGAGATGTCGAGCTTGCGAGCTTCGAGCACAGCGTTGGTTTCACGGCGCTGATCCACAAGCACCACGACGTCGGGGATCCGACGCATGTTCTTCAGACCACCCAAGTACTTCTGGAGACGCTCGAGTTCACGGCGCAGAACCGCACCTTCTTTCTTGGGGCGCATCGCGATGGCACCACTGGATTCCATCCTTTCAAGATCTTTGAGACGATCAATCCGGGCCTTCATCGTGGTCCAGTTGGTGAGCATTCCGCCCAACCAACGCTGGTTGACGTAAGACGATCCGCAGCGAAGGGCCTCTTGAGCCACCACTTCAGACGCTTGCTTCTTGGTACCAACAAAAAGGAAACGCTTGCCGCTACGCGCAGCTGAACGCACCCATTTGTAGGCGTTATTCATGCAGACAGCTGTCTGCACCAAATCAATAATGTGAACTCCGTTGCGCGCGCAATAGATGTAGCGCGACATTTTGGGGTTCCAACGACGGGTCTGGTGGCCAAAGTGGGCACCAGCTTCCATCATCTCGGCGAGAGTGACAACAGCCATGTTTGTTGAGGGTTTCGGGTTCGCCTCCACCTGTCAGGTATGGCGCGTGATGAGCCAAAGCTCAGAGCACAACGTCCAGCACCCGAAACGGACAGGTGTGCGGGGTGAATAGGACGCCTTAATTTAACAAAGAGTCAGTTCATGTTTGGGAACACGCTGTCGGGGTGATCCTCAACAGGCCAATCCTCATTGACGCCACCGATCAGCAATTCATCGAGCTTCACAACATCAGAGTTGAGTTGCTTTAAGGCATTGATTAAAACGTCCAGAGCAATTCCATCACTGGTCCCCAAGTCCAACCAGCAACGCGCCCACTCCTCGTGGTATTCGAGCTGACCCATGTTGTGCATCAAGGCCGGCATCGCCGTGGAGGCATCGTCGTTGTCGTAACGCATGAAACTGAGATCCTCAGCTTCTTCATGCACCTGAAGGTTTTCGGCATTGAAACCTCCCAGACGACCGATCACATACCAACTGTCAAAGATGCCATCCACATAATTTCGCTCCCCTTGACTGGGTGCCTCACTGAAGCGAAGCCACACCCAGCAATTAAACGGATCAACCTCTCGGAAACGAACGTGCATGGCCTATGGGAGACCTCCGCATCATCGCTGTCTCAAAAGAGATCGGCCACGATCATGATCAATCATGCTGATTACAGCACTGCTACCAACGGAAGCCTCTGAATCACATGCTGGAGCTGAACGACATTCGATTCCGGCCGGCGACGTCAGAACGCGTGGTCCTGAGCGACATCAACCTCAAGGCGTCCCCAGGCGAGCCAGTGCTGATCTCGGGCAATAGCGGCAGTGGTAAAACAAGCCTGCTCGAAGTGATCAGTGGCTTAGCGGCAGCGCAGAAAGGCTCAATCCGCTGGAATCAAGAAGAGCTCTCGCGGCGGCAAAGGCGCTGGCTATGCGGTGTGGTTTTTCAGTTTCCTGAACGTCATTTTCTGGGATTGAACGTGTCTCAGGAGTTAAAGCTTGGCCATAAACGGCTTACGAGTGAGGAGCGAAGCCATGTGCTGAGACGAGTGGGACTCGGTGATGTGGATCTGCGACAGGCCCCCGAACGTTTAAGCGGAGGGCAACAACGACGCCTTGCCTTAGCCGTGCAGCTGTTGCGCCGCCCACAAGTGCTGCTGTTGGATGAACCAACCGCTGGTCTTGATTGGTCCGTTCGCTCCGAAGTGCTCGAATTGCTTCAAGATCTCGCCCACGATCGCTTGCTCATCGTGGTCACCCATGAACCGGATCTGTTTGAAGGATGGATCGGTCACCATTGGAGCCTGAGGGAGGGGCGTCTCCACGCTCTGTCACCATTGCCGGTGTGATGAACAAACGCCATGGGTGACTGCCTTGTCCGGGCCACGGCAGCTGGCGGAGGCATCAGGCTTGTGGCGGTGACCACCACAGAAGCCACACGCGAAGCGAGGCGGAGGCATCGCCTGTCCTATTTGACAACGGTGATGCTCGGTCGTGCCATGGGTGCTGGGCTGTTGTTAGCCAGCTCGATGAAGGTGCGTCACGGCCGTGTGAACCTGCGCATTGGCTCCGATGGACCCATCGGTGGGCTGTTTGTCGATGCCGGAAGAGATGGTCGCGTGCGCGGATATGTAGGACACCCCGAACTGGAATTAGACCCCATTGAAAATGAAGCTGGTCACTACAGCTTTGATTTCAATGCGGCTGCGGGAACGGGCTACCTTCACGTTGTAAGGGATGAAGGGAAAGGAGAACCATTCAGCAGCACTGTTGAGTTGGTTCGTGGAGGAATTGGAGAAGATGTTGCATCATATTTGCTGCACTCAGAGCAAACACCTTCTGCAGTATTTGTGGGCGAAACCATCAACAAAGAAGGGCTGGAATGTAGTGGTGCACTTTTAGTGCAGGTGTTACCCAAAGCAGCGAGAGAACCAGCGTTGGTGGCTTTACTCGAGGAACGTTGCCGCGAAATCAACAACTTCAGCGAACATCTACGTAGCAGCAAGGATCACCTAGAAAATCTCCTCAAAGATGTTTTCCCAGATTTAGATCCTCAGCCAATTCCCGCCGGGGAACCGATGCAACCGATTCAATTTTATTGCCCTTGCAGCCGAGAAAGAAGCCTCAATGCATTGAGACTGTTCGGCAAAGAAGAGCTAAGCACCATGCTTAAAGAAGACAATGGAGCTGAACTCACATGCCATTTTTGCAGTGAGATTTACAAACTCGACGAAAAGGAATTATCAACACTCGTCGAGAGCCTGTAAGTGACTTACTCAGCAATAAGCTCAAAGCAACAAGCTCAAAGCAACAACAACGCTCCAGCGAGCAGAACCAAATAGGCAGGGACTGCTTGGAGGAGAATCGGATTAAAGGGCAATCCTGCTTGCGTCGCAAACAAGGCTCCGACCACGGCTCCCAGCACCAGACCCAAGGCCACGAAAGCCAAGCTCCACCCCAAAGCACAAAGTGGACGGCGACCACGCTTGACCTGAGAAATGAACAAGCCAATCGTGGAGAGGGCAAGCACTAAGTCGACAGCGGTGGGAGCGGCAAGAAGCAGCAACAGACCAATTCCGCCAGCGATGAGTCTCACCACCAACCCTTGCCCATCGACCAAGCGCAAACTCGGAAGAAAAGTGGCTGAGTTCAGCTTTGGATTCGGGAGGGAGAGATTCCGAATTCTGGTTAACAGCGCGGAGCTGTTGACAGGTGACGTTGGGGCAGTCGTTGTGCTTTGACTCTCAAGCCGAGACGCCGTGACAGCAGCGGAGCTAATCGTTCCCGACTGTCGTTGACGCAAGCGCCCCATCAGAACGGCGTCGTAGGCGGTTTCGATCCGTGCCCGAGCCATTGGGTCATCACCAGCGGCTTTCAGAGAGGTTTCGCGGGCCTGTTGAACCTCCTCAAACCCTGCATCAGCAGAAATTCCGAGCCTTTCGTAAGGATCCTGGGACTCTGAGCTCGAGCCGAGATCAACCCCTGATGCCATTAATCCACTTCAGTCTCTATTGAGCGTATCGAGCGGAGCGCGTAATCGGGAGAGCTGAGTTGAATCAAAACAGTGGCTGGCCGTGCTTGAACCCCTGAACTTTTTCAAGTTGGCTCCTGCAATGGGGGACCTCAGCGCTATCCAGCCATTTTCTGCGTTTGATTAATGGCATCTGGGGGGGGAGGTGATAGCCCTCAACCACCTCAACACGGTCCTGCCCAGGACGAAAACACACATAGTCGGTGCCGCCATCAGAGCATGGGCGTAGAAGCCAAACGTGGCTCAACACAAACAGATCCATTGGATCAGTCTGGCGAGTGTGAAGCAATGTTGTGAGTGGCCTTGGAGCAGCGACGGCCGATTAAAGGCTGATTGGCTCCACACCACTCACAACAGGCGCGACCGTGCTGAGATCCAACTCGGGATGCTCCTCAACAAGTTGATTCAAATTCCATTCGTTTTTGAACAACAAGACGGGGCGATTCCAGGCATCGCGCACGGTTTTGCAATTAAAGATGCGTCCCACGTCATCCAACGATGACCAGCCACCAGTGACCCAACGTGCCACCTGAAACCCAAGGGGTTCGAGGCGGGTATCGACGCCATACTCATTTTCCAGGCGGTGCTGAACGACTTCCAACTGCAACTGACCCACGGCGGCAAGAATTGGATCACGCTTGCTTTCGTCGGTGTCATAGAGAATTTGAACGGCACCCTCCTCTCGGAGTTCATTAACGCCTTTGCGGAAGTTTTTGAAAGCAGATGGATTTGGATTGCGCAACCAACTAAAGATTTCCGGACTAAAACAGGGAATTCCTTCATATTCAACCTTTGCCCCCGTATAAAGTGTATCTCCAATAGAGAACATACCGGGATTATTTAAACCAATTACATCACCTGGATAAGCATCTTCAACAACAGCCCTATCTTGACCAAATAACTTCTGAGGACGCGAAAGACGAATGGTGCGTCCTGTACGGGCGTGGCGCACGGACATATCTTTTTCAAAACGCCCACTACAAACACGAACGAAAGCGACACGGTCACGGTGACGTGGATCCATATTTGCCTGCAGCTTGAACACAAATCCGCTGAATTCTGGTCGCAAAGGATCAACAGGGCCGTCTGTACCTACACGTGCAACTGGCTTTTGGGCCATATCCATAAATGCATCCAGGAATGGACGCACGCCAAAATTAGTCATGGCTGATCCAAAAAAGACCGGAGTGAGTTCACCGGCATGGACCAATTCAAGATCAAGTTCTGCACCAGCGGCTTCAAGAAGATCAAGATCTTCCACAGCCTGAGCGAGCAACTCTGGCTCTACCAAGTCAGTTAATTGTGGATCATCCAAATCCAACAACTTTTCCTCAGACTGACGACCACGCTCAGCGCGACTAAATAGAACAACCTGACGCGTACGGCGATCAATCACACCACGAAACAGTTCACCGCTGCCAATCGGCCAATTCACAGCCCAAGGAGTCAGGCCTAATTCAGCCTCAATTTCGTCGAGCAGAGCTAAGGGCTCTCTTCCAGGACGGTCCATCTTGTTGATGAACGTAAAAATCGGGATCTCCCGCATCCGGCAAACCTCAAACAGCTTGCGCGTTTGAGGCTCAAGACCCTTTGCAGCATCTTCAAGCATCACCGCGTTATCGGCGGCAGCAAGGGTTCGGTAGGTATCTTCAGAGAAATCCTGGTGACCAGGAGTATCAAGCAAATTAATGGTGCTTCCGGAATAGTCGAATTGCAGAACGGTCGACGTAATCGAAATACCGCGCTGTTTTTCCAGCTCCATCCAATCAGAGGTGACCTTGCGTTGCTCACCACGAGCCTTCACAGCGCCAGCCTGCTGAATCGCACCTCCATACAGCAAGAGCTTCTCGGTGAGCGTGGTTTTTCCAGCATCTGGGTGGGAAATAATCGCAAAATTGCGACGTCTCGCCACAGCTTCAGCAAGCCCATCCTCACCACGCAATGCATCCAACGACTCGCTGCTTTCAGCTCCCAAATGCGTGCTCATGATCTCGCTGTTGACACCACCAGCCTGACAGTCAACGGTCGAGACAGCATCAAGGACACCACTGACCGCATACCTCGAGGTAACGATCACCAATCGCCTCCACCCTGAATTGACTCAGTCCAGCCAGATCGAGCTGTTCACGAACCTCTTCTGGAGTGAAAGCGGCGAACAATGATGCTCGAAAATCGCGCTGCAAAACGGAAGGAGCCTCCCTGGCGTACCGATCACAAAGAGCATCAACCTCCTGCTCATGGGAGGGACGACGAAGATCGCGGTGCAACATAAAAGCGTTGGGAGCGGCAAGCTCCTTCACGCAATCCCATAGCTTTTGGGGATGATGGAGATGATGCAAAAGACTATTACTCACAATCACAGAAGCACCCTTTAATTGATTCATTTTATCGACAGAATAATGGCTTAAATCAACAAGCTTATAGTTCAAATTCTGAAAAGCAGGTCTTAAACTAGTCAGTCGCTGTGTAGCAATATTGATCATGGAAGGAGCACCATCCAGACCAATCACGTTCGACAGGGGCCAACGAGCAGCAAGCCGCTCAGATATATTTCCCGGACCGCAACCCAAGTCAAGGATCAAGCTTCCTGGAGAAAGAGTAGTCGAAGATTCATCAATCAGTTCGTATAAACGCTCAATCACAGAATGGTCGCCGGAACTAAAATCTGCTTCGGCATAGGCGATCACCTGATCAGGCGCATTCATCAACTCTGGTTCAGGACAACGTTGCATCTGACTTAAGGACGTGGAGACTCCACAAAGAGAGTCTGAGTGGGGAAAGGAATTTCAATATTGTTTTCAGCAAGAACTTTAATGAAGCGTTGATGCAACCTGTGAATGCTTTCTTCAAAATCATCCTGCAAGCGATGAGTAGACGATATCTCCAACTCGTGATCATAACTACAGGCGGAAATTTTCAGCAGACGACAATTAACACAATGGAGATAAGGATCGATATTGACAGCGGATCTCAGTAGCTCTGGAACACGCAACAACTGCTCTGAGGTTGTGGAGTAAGAAACCCCAATCGTAATTTCATACAAATCAATCCTCTCAAGCAATTCCTCGAGCTGCACCAGCAGGGTCTCCCTCATCTGCAGATAGGCAGGCCAGCCGTGTAGTTCAACCAAGACAAAAACGATCAATGTCTTGGAATCTCCAGAATCATTATCCAAACTCACGAGAGACGACTCTGCTTTTAAACCATGAAGGCGCTCAGGGTCATCGATCAATAGACGTGATTGACGAAGCAACTCTTCCAACTGGAAGGGTGAAAAATCTGCAGGCAGTTGCAAACGCAATTCCATGCCCTGCCGAGGATGGGGTGAGGGGAAACGATCTCTCCTTGAAAAATTAACAATCGTGGCTTCGTCAGCAACCGAATTTGGAATCTTGACAAGACTTTCAAGCGTTTGCAGCTCTAAAGAACGAAGACCAATTTTCGTCACAAAACCAAGATTCTCACCAATTTGACAAAATTCACCAACGCGAAGAGGGCGGTCCGTTTGAATGGATAAACCGGCAAATAAATTGCCCAGCAATTTAGAAGCACCGAGACCAATAGCGAGTCCAGGAACGGCTGAAAAAGCAAGCACCGTGCTCGCTGGCAAACCCAGCAGCAAAAGCAATCGATAGATGAGCACAACCGCCACAAGCAGTCCTACAGCCCTACTCAGAGGCATCACCAGGTTGCTAATCCGCTGCAATTGAAGGGTGGACTGCCCCCCGCGCAAACGCGTCAGAAGCTCAGCACCACTTCGGCCAATCGCCTCTAACAGATAAAAAACAAAGATACTTGCAGAAGAGTAAAAAATAATATAGAAAAGATAAGTCGCAAATACTAAAGGGAATCCAGTGAAATTAATGACATCATCAATAAATTTATCGGTCAAGCTAGTTAGCAAGACAACTGGAAGAACGATCAGAACTCTTCTCCAAGCAATATTATCCTGAAGCCAATAAGACACTGGAATCCGAAGAGACCCGGAGTCCCTATACGTTGTGATCAGTTGACCAACAAACCAGAGACTTGCAAGAATATACAAAGCAAAGACAACAATGGCACAGCCAATCTGAAAGAGAGTTTGCCCCTCAATAGGTATCTCGATCACACGTCTGACCCCGACAGGAAGCATCAAATACCATTTGGGAGGAACCAAGTAGCCAGGGGTAAAAATAAAATCCTTATAAAAATGAGGGGTTGCGTAGGGTTGATCGATAGGCGCTTGATTTTCAATTTCTTCGTACATTTCATGAATGGACGCAACCGTATTGCTTGAGAAGTAAAAATTCTCATTACTAGTGTCATTATCAATCGCAGTCGTGAGTTCAATGGCCGTTCCTGGGATCCTCCAAGATGACATTGAATCAGCACCTCCATCAGCCGAGGTTTTAAGATCCTCAATATTGGGAATAACGATATTCTGATTACTGTGAGAAAACACATAATCAAGTACATGTTTCAACTGAATAGCAGCCTCATCAGCCATATCGCTACGAACACTCTCCGGAAAACGGGAGGAATCAAGCGATTTCACCGCCAGATTAAATAATAAATCTGTATCTTCAATTTGTTCTCGTCGCTTCTGGGACGAAAACAATCCTTTGCTCAGGGTTGCTTGTTGACCAAGTGAATCAGCACGATGGCCAACCTTTGCCATCACGGCATAAAAATTCAGCAATGTAACTCTTGGACTCTCCCCTACCACTTGCCCCAGAACAATGTCAGTCCAAGACGATGAAATTTCTTCTAAGGAAGGATAAAAAGGTTGGTCTTGAACTGGGATCGCGCTCGAGGGAGCTGAAACGGAATAGACGGATCGTGCTTCCGCTGATCGAAGTCCGATTGTTGGGAGTACGGACAACACAACAGCAACCACGAAAGCCAGTGCACGCCATCTCCATGAATCACTGCGGCGGCGCTTAACCATGCCTCTTGGACGCTGAATACAGACTTCCATCGTGCCAGCAAGGCAGATCTCAGGTGAACCATCAGGCCTCCATCCCAGAAAAACACTGTTGATGGTGCCTACAAACACATACACACCCCATTGGTGGCGTTAGAATTGGCCTAGGACAAGATGACAACCGCTAGTGACTCTCACACCAAGCCGCACAGAAAAGTCAGATACACAAACCAGCGGGCTCGCGCCCATCAATGGTGAATTCCCAGCAAGCGCGCCTGCCGCTAACCCGGTTTTTTATCGCACCTACAGCCGTCGCCTAACCAAAGGAAGAGAAAGCTGGAGCGAAGTCGGGGAAAGAAATCGATCGGGGCTCCTAAAGCTTGGTTCCCTCAATGCAGAAGAAATGGCTCTCTTGGCCAGGATGCAGGCTGAGAAAAAAGCCCTTCCCTCAGGACGGTGGCAATGGATTGGTGGTACTCCATGGATCGAAAAGCCTGAAAATTTCTCCGGGGCCTACAACTGCACCTCCACAAATCTTGTCGATTGGGAGGCTTTCGGGCTGATGATGGATTTGGCGATGATGGGGTGTGGAACAGGCGCCATCATTGAGCCTCACTTCATTGATCGACTTCCAGTCGTAACCAACCCAATTGAAGTTCTGAGCGTTTCCGATATTGGAATCACGGCTGCAGAACAACGCCAAGAAGCAACCACTTACAGCATCAGTGATCACAGCGTCTCGATCAAGGTGGGGGACACCAGACGTGGCTGGGTCGACAGCTATCAATTGCTCTTAGAACTGAGCAGCGATCCTCGATTCGAAGGCAGAAAAGTAGAAGTCGAGATCGATCTTTCTGATGTTCGACCCGTCGGTGAAACCCTCAAGGGCTTCGGAGGCATGGCGAACCCAGTGAAATTGAAAGATCTCTACGGTCGCGTCGCAAAATTGCTTGGCAAAGCAATCGGTCGAAAGCTCACATCGATTGAATGCTGTCTGCTGATTGACGAAGCAGCCGTCACGATTGTTGCCGGCAACATCCGACGCAGCGCAGGGATGCGCCAATTCGCTTCCGATGACACCTCAGCAGCAGGAGCCAAGGAGAATTTGTGGCAACAGGATTCAGAAGGGAATTGGAGAATTGATCCTGAGCGCGATGCGCTACGAATGGCGAACCATACCCGCGTTTATCACACCCGCCCAAGCAGAGATGTTCTGCTCGAAGCGGTGACGCGTCAATTCCACAGCGGAGAAGGTGCCATTCAGTTTGCACCTGAAGCTCTGGCTCGCTCCAACGCTGATTTGCTCACCACCCAAGAACTTAAAAGCGAATTTATCGAGATTTACTGCGACCAAGGTCGTGAAGAAGCTGGTCGCTGGCTTCAACAAAATCATGGTCCGATCTCAGAAGACGAACTTGAGCATCGACTGAGCCGCTATGGATTAAACCCTTGCGGTGAAATCCTCGGTGCAGATTTTCATTGCAACCTTGCAGAAGTTCATTTAAACCAAATCGACCCCAAGGATGAAGCGTCACAACGCGATGCTTTCCGCGCCGCAGCCCTTTCTGTTGCCTGCCTACTCAATCACAAATTTGAAGTAGAGCGTTACCGCCAGAGTCGTGCCTGGGACCCAATCGTAGGTGTGAGTTTTACTGGCTTGTTTGACTTTTTCGTGCATGCATTCGGCACACCTTGGTTGCAATGGTGGGAAGCTGGCCGACCTGAAACAGAAGAAGGATTGGAATACAAGAGGCAAGAGGCTGATTACTTAAAGCGCTGGAAATCAATTGTGAATGAAACCGTATGGGATTATTGCGATCGTCATGAACTGAGGAGGCCAAACCGCTGCACCACAGTTCAACCCGCTGGAACAAAAAGTCTGCTTACAGGTGCTGCACCTGGTTGGCATCCTCCCAAAGCTCAGCGCTTTATCCGCAGGATTACATTCCGGAAAAACGATCCTGTAGCGATGGCCTGCATGGACTACGGCTACACAGTGGTTCCTTCTCAGTCTGATAAAGATGATCAAGGTCGTCTTTTGAACGACCCATTCGATACACGCTGCACGGAATGGTTAGTAGAAATTCCAACCGAGGTGAGTTGGGCCAATCTGCCTGGAGCAGACACTGTGGACATCAATGCGTTTTCAGCATTGGCACAGTTTGATTTTTACATGCAAGTCCAATCGCACTTCACCGCCCACAACACATCGGCAACAATCGAATTTCGTGAGCATGAGATTGAGCCCTTAACCGATGCTCTACATCAGACCATCCAAGAGGGTGGCGGTTACATTTCTGCGGCACTACTCGCTCGATTCGACGCAAACGCAACCTTCCCTCGTTTGCCATTCGAACCAATCGATGCACAAACCTACGAGCAAATGCAGAAAGAAGTGCTTCAACGTAGGGTCAACAGTGACTTTTTCGACGCATTGCAAAGGTATGACAGCGGAGAGCTCACTGAAGCAGGTCCAGCTGGATGCGATTCAGATAAATGCCTCTTACCTCTAGCCAAACCCAATAACTAAAGAATACCCAAAAGTCTCAGGCTTCAATCCTGAGACTTTTTTATGTAAAAAAATAAATGCAGACAAGGTAAGTCATAACTCCCTCAAAACCATCCAAAAAGCAAACCCAATATCTACACATTAATCACGCGATCGATCATAAAAACTTAGTCAATGACTAACGAAAGGAAGATACAACCACTCAATCATCTTGAGACAGATTTGGAGAACTCCAGCCATCATTAAGCTGAGATGATAAAATATCGAAGCCTCCAGGAGAGGTGGTCGAGTGGTTTATGGCTCTGGTCTTGAAAACCAGCGTGTCTTCACGGGCACCGTCGGTTCGAATCCGACCCTCTCCGCTCAATAGCCAAGCAAAGCCCAGTCATTGACTGGGTTTTTTATTGCCTAGGGCCGGGCACAGAGCCTCCTAGCGTGAAGCCTCTCCGAGCTTGGTTCGGCTTGAAATATGCCTAAACGCAACGGAATATCTCGAAGATGTGTCGAAGAAATAGCGTGGATCTGGCCGCCACAAACGCCAGCATCAAAGCCAAAGGGCTTAGCGGAAGCTTGTTTGAGGAGCGAGGTTCTCTCTATTGGCGTATTCGAATAACTGACGCATTTGGTGAGAGCAAGATACGCAAGTTTCACCTGCGACTTAATGCACAGGAAGAAGTTCTTGGATTAGCGGAAACCAGAATTGTCGAGCTTGCTGGGTTGCTCGCCGCTCTTTACTTTGGGCGATGTTGTAGGCCCCAAGCAGCTCTGAATCCATTTCTTGAGCGTCGAATGGATGAACGCCGTGACCGGTGCATCGCTTCATCGATGGCATCCATGGCCTCCTTCACCCTGTAAGTGCCTCCTCTCTTGCGGTGACGCTTGATCATTAGTTGGCTTTGCGGTTGAGCCAACGCTTGTAGGTATCCGAATCACTCTTGCCCCATGCAGGGGGGGCGTATGCCATTGCCATGGCTCGATTACCAGGCGGGGCGATTTCTCGCCCTGGGGCAGTTCTTCTGTATTAGCCCGTAGGCAGTCAGCTAGCTGCTTAAGAGGTCAGCAAACATCCCGCTGTCAACCCTTGTTTTAACTGTTGGCTTCGGACTCAAAATCACCCGTTTGGGTGATGACCTATTTAATGCTTGCGATCAAACTAAGTTTTTACTGATTCATAATGCCAGGATTGATGAACAATGCGGCAGCCCAAAAAGCATGCGAGAAACATATTGAAACTTGCATGCCACTCGGGGTGGAAATCATGAAAGAAAGTGAATTTGATTAAAAAACACTGGATACACACGGATGCTTTGACATCAATTTGCAAGTTAAGAAGAAAATCTTAAAGAGAATCTACATTTCATCAACAACTGCAGTGCATGACATGAATTACAGAATGGAAGCATCAAGATGGATTAAAGACAATAGGCTCAATTGCGGCTCTACCAAGCCCGTCTTATTCGTTGGCGCAGGCTTATCACGAAGATACTTAAATGCCCCCAATTGGCGAGCACTACTGGAGGAGGTCCTTAAGTTTATCAAAAACCCAACAGAGATTGATTTTTATCTTCAAAAAACTGACAAAAAAGATCTAGATGACGACTTAATCGAAGTTGCCGAAATCATTGCAGATCTTGTTCACACATGGGCATGGACCAGAGAAGGAAAGAAATTCTTCAATGAATCACTTTATAGCCCTAACATTTCTCACAAGGTGTTTCTTAAAAGGCTTGTTGCAAATATAATATCAAGGTACAATACGCCATTGGCCGAACATGCTTCAGAACTAGAAGCCTTAAAAAGCATAGACGCTCAAGAGGTAGTAACAACGAACTACGATCACTTTTTATCAGACTTCTTGGGCCTAAGGAAGAGAAGAGGGCATGAAATCATTGAGAAGGATGGAGCGACTTCTGTTCTGCATGCACATGGATCAATCGACAACCCCGATTCGATAATCATCCTCCCATCGGACTACGAAAATTTTTCTATAAAGCACAGATATTCATTTGCTAAATTACTCATATATTTCATTGAAAATCCTTGTGTTTTTCTTGGGTATAGCCTCTCAGATCCCCACATCAAACAACTTTTAGTAGACGCCGCTGAGGCCACAAATCGAAATTATCTTTCCAATGCTTACATGATATCCTGGTCTCCTGAAGATGGTGATCATTCAAGCATAAAAAAGCCATACAGAGTCGAATCTGAAGGAAGAGATGCAATGATAAATATTCTTGAAACACCAGATTTTGAGTGGGTTTACGAAGCCTTTGCGTGATGCGTCACAGAACAGAGCTGTTAAATACAATCTCATCAAAGATGATAAAAGTGTTGTTCTCTATAAAGACGAAGTGAGATCCACTATCCGAAGTGAGAATGGAAGGAGTTGAGGTTCCAGGTAGAGCAGATTCAGATGATCTCTAGATCAATGTAGTTTCCGAAGATGCCTCAAAGACGTCTGAGGAGTGTGCCAATAAAAACTAGGAGATGGAGGCTGGAAGTGCTATGCAGACAATGAACCTACAAGCACTGACGGTTGGCCACCCTTCATCAAAATCTACTTCGCTGGCCTTTCTCAAGGAAATAGTGAGAAATATGTTCTCAAAATCGACAAGTGGATGATTAACAACAGCGCTTTCTCTGAACTAGTTGGCAAGGGATATGCCCTGTATCCCTGCAACAGCGGTGACAACTGTGGGCGAACATAGGGATTCCAAACGAAGGCTGTGTCGAGACAAGCGGCGCGGAGAAAGCCATGGGGTGCGGCTGAATAACCGCTCATGGTGTCTGTGCTTGGAAGAAAAAGCCCACCAAAGACAGGGGTTCTCGGCATTTTATTGAGGAGAGCGATGGGTTCATTGGCGTCTGTCTTCATCCCAGCCACTTGCATGTATTGGTTAAGGACTACCCCTAAACCACCACGGTTAGCTGAGATTGCGTCATTGTCAGGTGAGCACACAGGATTCGATGGCTATCAAATCGAGAGTTTTCTCAGGCCCCATCCAAAAGAGAGTCATCAATGCTGTTGTCTGCATTGGAATGATCGGAGTCACAGCGTTGGCGACAGCTCCAGCAGCTGAAGCAAACAAGCACAACAGAGAGCTGCGCCATGAGAACAGGCAACTACGGCGTGTCGTGCGTCATGACAGGCGAGATTGGAGACGATATCGCCGTAATTCCTATAGCAATGGTTTATACAGCGGATACCGCCCTCTTCGCCCTGCCTATGCCTATGGATATGGCTATAGGGATGGAGTCAGATATCACCGTCCCTCTGGCTTCAATGTGCAAATCGGGTTCTGATCAGAAAAACGCTCTTCAAAGAAACGTTTATAACAGCGTGGGCTGATAGCTGAATCATCGCTGCAGTCAGCCATTGAAGCTGCTATTTGCAACTCCCTGCTAAATAATATCCATCCACTTATTTATAAGCCACAGGATCTTCTATTGAAATTGCTTAAAAGCAGTTCCAAACCTTTTTCCCAAACAACACCATCAACCGTTACAACCGATAGATCATAAAGGTCACAGATTTCTTTTTTGAAATCAGACATTTTATCTGGGTCAAAAACAACCGCATTGGCATACCCTTTCTCTTTCATTTTTCTGTTTACGCAATCCTTATCCCAAAGCTGAGCGTTTCTCTCCCAGCGGAAAGTTTCTCCAAATCTAGAATCAACTTCCGTGCCGTCAATAACACACCCTGCCTTAACATCATCTCATTGCTGGAATGTCATCACCGCAGGGTTTTCAGGGTTACCGTTGTTAACCTTTGCTTTAGAGAGGGACCATAAATTTGTAGTGATCAAAGCGGCGGAAGCCCAAACGTGGCAGTCATCACTTTTAAATGATTCAGCGTTCTATTGCTGAGATAGGTCTTCCTGACCTAAAGGGGCTAGAGCATGATTCACAACATCAGACACGAATGGTAAAACGTTGTCATCACACCAAACATTGAAGGTTGTGGTAGATCACCACAGCTAGACAGTAAGCGAGATAGTCCACCGGATTCATGTCACCCTTTGCAGCCTTGGTCTGAAAACTAACGATCTGAAAGTCACACACTGGCTCAATGTTCCGATGGTCAACGGTGGGAAGCCGGAAGAGCTCTCGCCTTTGAGCAGAAACGCTTTACTGCCGCTCAGCCTTCATCAAGGCATTGGCCATAGGACTCAACAAACGCTTGTAGGGGACTGAATCACTTTTTACCCATCTTGGTGAGTCGTATGCAGTTGCCATAATAAAATATTGAAGGTAAATCCCTGCCTGCAATCGCCAGATGGATGGATAACTAAACCCTACGCCGTAACCCTAGAACAAAAAGGTCAACATTATTGAAGAGACCGAAGTCATAGATCAACTCAGCAAATTCAATCGCAAATGGCATCTTAAGTTGGGACGATTTAAGGGTTGAACACTGACCATGCTGATTACAACAACGCCAACGGTGGAAGGCAGGAACATCATTCACTACCGAGGTCTGGTGACGGGCGAAGCAATCATCGGGGCCAATATTTTCCGGGACATGCTTGCAAGCATGACGGACATCATTGGGGGGCGCTCACGGGCGTACGAGCAAGCACTGGAGAAAGCCCGACAAGTCGCTACTGAAGAAATGGTGGCAAGAGCAACCGCTATGAAAGCCAATGCGGTGATTGGCGTGGATATCGATTACGAAGTCTTTGGTGAAGGCGGAATGATGATGGTGTCACTCAGTGGCACAGCTGTGCTTTTAAGCGGTGAAACACCGCAAGGGGAATTGCCGACGAGGTCGTCATAAACCATCTAAAGACAGAGTGAAATTCACAGGCAGCGATCAAAATCAGCTTGCAGGCTTGAAACCTGGCCCTGGCATCACCGGAGTACCACCGTTGCAGAAATTAGAAGCAAACACTTCTTTGTCCTGAACTGTCCAATCGGGTTTATTGGCTTGATACCAGGCAATGCTGTCGCTGTAGCAGGTGTTCCAACGCACCGCATGCTGAGCAATGGGTCGAAGTGAAATCGCAACTGATGCAGAACTCACTGTGGCAACAACAGCTAATACGGGAAACAGGTGGGCATTGATCATCTCGCGAGCTTGGGACATGGACGAACGATTCGATTTCCACCATTCTCACCTCACGTCAGGCTGAGAATCCGCAATGTAGAAACACGCAAAACTCGAAGACCTGCTCGCATGGCCTCTGCCGCGGGTCCTAAAGATGCACACGAAGATTGAACAGACAAAAGAAAACCCCGCCAAAGGCAGGGTTTCTCGGCTTCTCGTTGGGCGTGTTGCCTAGTTTCCACTCCGTGAAGAAGCCCTCCTCACACATGTATTTTGCGTCCCAAACAACGCCCTGCAACAGATCGTCAACACTTAGATGACTGTCACAGGAGAACCTCAACTGGCATGGAAGACTCCATCAAAAGGGTGGCTGACGATCAAGGAGGGAACTTTTCTAGTGGTCAGTGCGGTGCGTTGCCCACGCGCATTGCCAAGCATGCTGCTGAGAAATCACAGCATGACCATTCTCTACCTGCTGCTGGCCAACGCTGGTGTTATCAATAAAAAGCTCCGCAACCGTGCGCCCGTAGCGATCAGTGGCGATGCGGCGGATACCCACCAATCGACCTAAAACCAATGTCCTCAAATGGAATGCCGACTGATCGGCCAAGCTGTTGTCATAAGCAGTGGGCTGCATTCTGGTTGCCCTGAAACGAGGCCTCTTCTTCCTTTCAGGAGCATCGATACACGCCAACCTGACTTTTTCAGCATTGGTGGTCGTACAAGTATCCCCGTCGTAACACGACTGAAATCGCACCAAAGGCATGCCTTGGGCACTCACACGTTCCGAAAAAGCATGAGCCAACAAAAGAAGAAAGACGGTAGAAAGAATTTTGAGCATGGCACCATTCTCGCGAAAACCCTTGCCCAGCTCAAAAGCCTTAGCTCAACATCCCAAGAGGAAACAACCGACCGTGCACAGGCCATCTCAACAGATGGCCTGAAAATTGAATGGCCTACTTAGCGGTCGAAGCCCAATAACGACGGTAGATCGACTGTGTTTTAGGAGGGGCGAATAGAACGGCCATAGCAAGATTTGGTAATGACTAAATCCCTGATAGCTGTCTCGGCAGATGGACACAAGTCGTGAATGACACAAATCAGCGAACATTGGAAAGATTTAAGATTCCGACCGCAGTTGTCTTCACTCACGCAATCAGAGAAGCTATCAATAATCTTTCCACGAACAAGACATCATCAATATCAATTCATCGAGGCGAGCAGAAAATGATCATTACAGGCAAATTAAATCGCTTTAGATTAACCACATGATTAACAACTTAGAAAATCTGATTTAATCAGACGAACGAACACTCGGAATAAACTAGACTTATCTTCAAATCCCTCAGGAATAAAGCCAAGAGCCTGTAAGGAATCACTTCACGCGAAAGACAAATACGAGAAATTGCTCCAGAATTCTGATGAAAATCCTAGAAAGACCGCGCTCGAATGGACAAATTTGTCGATGTACGACTGAGTGCAGAAGAAGCTGAACTCATCGACTTTGCACTCGATCTGGTCGTTGATGCTTACGGTAAGAACCTTGAACAAGAGGGAATCGTTGATCAGCTGAAGGAAAAGTACAGGGGCACAGAGGCAAGGGCTTTTGTAGACCAGCTCCGCAGACGCTGCTACATCGCCACTGATCTGGACTGATCTTCAGAGGAATGAAATCGACACATCATTCCGACAGACGCATCGTCGAAGCAGAAAATGAAAACCGCAAAAAAGGAGAAGAAAACTTGATGATTTTCTTTTAACATAACCAAGCCAAAACTTAAGTATCAATTCAAACCACAAAAAAACGCGTTATCCGTCAATTCTCACCACTCGGTATGGATGTGAACACTTTGCTTGCTAATGGGAACCACAATGCGAGAAACTATCAAAAATAAGTAATTTTACTCATGGTTGATATTGAACGGCTTACTCCTGATGGGTGGAAACCCAGTGCCAGACAGGAAGATATCCATACAGCGGTCACTTATGCGAAAACGCTTTGCATGGAAGAACCCTCTACGTACAGAGTTCTCCGCAACGACGACTTAATCTGTCTCGTACGGCAGCAGGGAATCATCTGGATCAATGCCAGCTCAGAAGTCATGGGACAAACTCAGACTGAAAAACCTATTTCCGTTTGATGACAAGGCCTGAACATCTTGATGTGTTGCAAACGCATCAATAATAAATTACATGTCTTTTATGTCTTTTACTGGCAATTATAGATACTGAAACAAGCAAAACAAAACATCACTCTATTCGTAAAATACTTTATATAAAACATGATTTAAAAGGTGAGATTGAGATGGGCTAGTAAGATGAGAGCAGATTGAACAGAATCAAACATGCAAAAACTCAGGTTTTTGATCTTAATTTTGTTTGCATGCACGCTTGGATTTGATTTTGTCACACCAGCACTAGCTAAATCAACACGAAGCTTTAGTGGATCAAATCCAGCTGAAGTTGAAAAAAATGCAAGGAAGGCTGGCTTTGACTATCCCGATGGAGAGATGAAGTGCAGCAATCGTTGCAACCAGCGATGGGCTAAAGAGTAGAGGAGCCACTCTTATCAATTCTAACGTTTTATCTGGCAATTTTAACCTCTATAGGCTATTCCTGCCAAATCTATCCACACAAAGCAACGATCTCGACAGAAAGATAGACGCGTATAGACAAAAATAAGCTCAGACTGCCACTTAAGCCCTAAAAAATATAGAGTTTGAATAATATCTAGCAAATAACTCAATAAAATTAGCTGCATATTCCGCAGCAAAGCAGGAATGGCTCATCAGTACTATCAAATTGGTGCTGTTCCCGCCTTGCGCGCAGCAAAAAGCCCCGCTTAGCTGCGCTAGGCGGGGCCGGGTGATGGGGAACCACAAGCATGACACACTTTGGCTTGTTTTCCACAAAATCAGCTATTCAGCACCCTTCCGCCTGTTTTCTCCACAGCATGTGGGAAAAAGGCTTGATACTGAGCTGATCTGTGGAGGATTCTCTCGAATTCGTGGAGAACAGCGCATCTGCAATGCAGGAATCGACCTATCCTTCAATGGGCTGGGTGATGGGGATCATTCCAGTGAACTCTCCCTCCCACCGAGGGGTTTTTAATTGGGACGAAGACAAGAGGAGATCGATCAGTGTTGGGCAGTGGCAATGGGGTTGCAGTCGCCTCGCCAAGGTCTTACAAATCAGTGCAGTATAGAAATAGACTTTTAGAGATAGATATAATCGCCTAACAAAAGAAACAGCAAGTACTACTATCTACTAAATCACATTGTTTCGCAAATAACTAGGTGCAATACAATCAACCACTAAAGAACACTCAACAGCAACTGGATACAGCTCCTAGCACTTTTCCCGCGATTAGAATCAATCTTCTCCGCAAATGCTGATTAAAATTTTTAATCATCAAGGCAGGATTATTCCCCCTAAAAGTGCAGGCAGAAGGTGTTTATGGACCAATACAAAAGAGACAAATTGGCCTCAGAATTGACTGGAAATAATTAATATTTTAATTCAAAATGCAACAGGAAAGATGTAGACTGCACATGCCATAAAGAATTTTGATATCAAAACACGATTCAATAAAGCGATAGAGTTGGATAGATTAGAATTAAATGGCGCAATTAGCTTCTTTGGTTAGGCTAACAATAAGATTATTAGCGGGTAATTCTTGAAAATGCATTCCTAGGAGGCCAACTTGACTACAAAGTTTCTCTACAGCTTCAAGATCTCGAACCCCCCAAGATGGATTACGGTCACGAAGCGATTGATCAAAGACCTCATTACTCAGGCTCGTATGAGATCCGTTGCGGCGAAAAGGTCCATAAAGAATGAAGCGACCTCCCATCGGAAGGTTTTCAGATGCTTGATCGATTAATGATTTGCAGCAACTCCAAGGAGCAATATGAATCAGATTGATCGCAATCACAACCTTTAATTCAAGCCTGATGGATTCAGGAAGCAACCAAGGACGATCAAGTACATTGAGTTGTAATGCTTTCGGCATCTGATCACTCAAACTCTGATGGGCAATCCAAGCGTTAATGCTTTGGCAATGGCTTGGGTCAGAATCACTGGCTTGCCATCGAATACCAGGGAAACGGCGCTGGAAAGTCACAGCGTGTTCACCACTTCCACTTGCTATTTCAAGAACAGACCCATGCTCAGGCAGCATTTCAGCAAGAGCATCACCAATGGGGACACGATTACGCTCCGTTGCCGGAAAATAAAGACGGTCTTGATCAGACGATGAAAACATCACAACAAATAATTAAAGCTTTTTGATTGTCAATGAGACCCAAAAGCCGAGCCAATATCTAAAGAATAAATAGTTATCATAAAACCACAGAATATTCAATTACCATATCCCATCAACAGCTCGCAATCCCATATCCATCTTGATCCAATCATCAAAAGATTGATTCAAAGCGTTCCCAATCAAGGAATAAAGTGATAAGTCACAAAACAAGAGGTCCCGTATCTCTGCCGCCAAGGCTTCAAATCCACTTAAGTCTAGAAAGCTTCCTGACCAGCTAAGACTTTAGTTTCATTTGAGCTGAATGGCAGCGGTCTGCTTAGCCGTGCTCTTTCCATGAGCTGTTGTCATGGAACAAAAGCAGCAATCAGTTGACGCCCCACCTAGGGCCTAGCTTGAATGACACAAAGACGCCCTGAGGGGTTCAAAAAGCGATGCCCCATCCTTCACGTTTGGCCGCCCTACAGGCCATTCAGCAACGCAAGCCCATGGCGTGTGACAAAACTCCTCCACTAGAGGAGATTTGGGCCAGTGATGTCTTCACACTGGCGCGCATGAAAAATGCGCTCCCGAAGGAAGCATTCAAAGTGGTTCGTCGCGTAATCCGTGACGGAGGCAAGCTGAACCTGGAGGTCGCTGATGCGGTCGCTCAGGCCATGAGGGATTGGGCAGTCAATAACGGTGCCCATTACTACGCGCACGTTTTCTATCCCCTTACCAACTCAACTGCAGAGAAACACGACGGTTTCATCAGTCCTCAAAAGGATGGTCACGCCATCCATGAATTTTCGGGAAAACTGCTTATTCAGGGAGAGCCAGACGGCAGCTCATTCCCCAATGGCGGCATCCGCTCCACATTTGAAGCCCGGGGATACACAGCTTGGGACATCACCAGCCCGGCGTATTTGATGCGAACGCCCAATGGCGTCACCTTATGCATCCCCACAGTGTTTGTGAGTTGGACAGGAGAAGCTCTCGATAAAAAGACCCCACTCCTGCGCTCTAACGCAGCCATGAATCGCCAAGCACAACGGCTGCTGCGTTTGCTTGGCAACAAGGACGTGGCTGCCGTTAACAGCTCTTGTGGAGCTGAACAGGAATATTTTTTGATCGACAGTCAATTTGCCACGCTCCGGCCCGATCTACTTCTCGCAGGCAGAACCCTGTTCGGTGCTGCCTCCCCGAAGGGACAGCAATTTGATGATCATTACTTTGGTGCCATTCCTGAACGGGTTCAGGTCTACATGCAAGACGTGGAACACCAGCTGTACAGGCTCGGAATTCCTGCAAAAACACGACACAACGAAGTAGCCCCCGGGCAGTTCGAGATCGCACCTGTTCATGAAGCCGCCAACGTGGCGACCGATCATCAACAAATGATCATGACTGTGCTTCGCAGCACAGCAAAACGGCATGGATTTACATGCCTCATGCATGAAAAACCCTTTGCTGGAATCAATGGCTCCGGCAAGCATGTGAATTGGTCGGTGGGCAACAGCACGCAGGGCAATCTTCTGGACCCTGGCTCAACGCCCCACGACAACCTGCAATTCCTCCTGTTCTGCTCCGCCGTCATCCGTGGCGTGCATCGCTTCGGCCCATTGTTAAGAGCCGTCGTTGCAACAGCAGGAAATGACCATCGCCTCGGAGCCAATGAGGCACCACCCGCGATCATCTCGATGTATCTGGGCAAACAGCTCGAAGAGGTCTTTCAGCAGTTCCAGCGAGGTGAAGTTACCGGAAGCAGCACAGGAGATGTGATGCGTCTTGGTGTCGACAGCCTTCCTGAGTTCAAGAAGGATGCCGGGGATCGCAACCGAACATCTCCGTTTGCTTTTACAGGGAACAGATTCGAATTCAGAGCCGTGGGATCTGGACAGTCCGTGGCGGGTCCACTGGTGGCAATGAACACCGTTCTCGCCGATTCGCTGGAGTGGGTTAGCGATCAAATCGAGGCACAGATGGCCGCAGGCCAATCCTTGGAAACGGGTGCTGCTGATGTTTTAAAGCGGGTGATGGATCAACACGGTGCGGCCGTTTTTGGTGGCGATGGTTATTCCGATGCATGGCATCAGGAAGCAACAGAGCAACGGGGATTGGAAAACCTACGCAACACCGCCAACGCCCTTCCAGTGCTGCGACGGGATGACGTGAAGGAGCTGTTTCAGCGTCAAGCTGTGATCTCACCGGTTGAATTAGAAAGCCGCTACGAGGTTTACAGCGAGCAGTACACGCTCGCAGTGGAGGTTGAAGCCAAGGTTGCACTGTCCATGGTTCGAACCCAAATCAGCCCCGCTGTTCAGAAGCATCTGGGCTCTTTGGCACGCAGCATCAGCCAACAACAAGCCGTCGGTCTGAATCCAGATCAACGGACGTTGCAACAGACAGCAGAGCTAGGGCAACGGATGCAGGATCAAATCAACGCCCTCGAGGAGGAATTGCACCAGCTGCATCACGGCGACACAACAGCCTCCATGAACCATGCAGCAAACGTCCTGCTACCACGACTTCTACAGCTGCGGGATGTTGTGGATGGACTTGAGCAAGCCGTGGATGACGATCGTTGGCCCCTTCCTTCCTATCGGGAGATGCTGTTCGTCAGTTGAGGAAACATCCGGTCATGGCATCAACCTTGAAGGCGGTAGGTCGCAACGTTCTGTTCGGCCTACTAATGGCTCCAGCCTTTCCAATCGCTATGGCTGCTCAACCGTCTCATCCCAGCCAAAAAGTCACCGTCCTTAAGGTCAACAATGGCCAAGAGGTTCTGGTGGAAATCAATGGAGAAGGAAGGGCTGTGCGCTTGGCCTGCATTCAAGCTCCTTTGGAGCAGCAACAACCTTGGGCCAATCAAGCAAGAACAGCCCTCAGCAATGCGCTGCCGCAAGGCTCTGTCGTCGAGATGGAACTACGGGCCCGTGACGTCTATGGGCGGGTGGTCGCAAGGCTCCTGAAGGAGAAGATAGACATCGCTTCCCCACTCATCAGCGGAGGACAAGTCTTTGCCTACGACGGTTATCTGGGCCGATGCGACGACCTGAACTATCCAAGGCTAGAGAGACAAGCGCAGCGCAGCAAAGCAGGCCTATGGGCAGTGGAAGGAGGACTGTCACGACCATGGGACTTGATCGAGGCCAGTGGAAGACAAACCCAACCCTAGATATTTGTCACTTGGTAAAAATTGCCACAACGTTGCTTGTAGCAATAGAGCTGAATAGAGGAAATATCGAATTTTTTTATGGGCTACGAACCTGGGAGTACCGATTGCCGCCTGTTAATTGATGCAAAACACCATCTCGAAGAAGCGCTGTTGACCTTATATGCCATGCCGCACACAGATCACATCCAAAGACAATTGAAAGCCGTGTACCGGCAGCTTGAAGGAATGCATGATCTCAAACGAGCCGCTGGATCTCAGGTGTCGCTTCAGAGTGCTGATTGGTACTCAGGGACCGTGCGCTCCTGACTCAGGAACGAGCCTTCCAAAGAATTCAGGATTTGACCTCGCTGATCAGCCACAATTGAAGGGTTGCATCCATCACTGCATGTTTGAAAATCGCGATCGACCGGCCTGGGTGAACTGGCTATTTCTCGCAATCTTTCTTTGGAGCTCCTGGCAACTCGCAGGTTTTTGGTTTCAACAGCTCCACGGCTGATGCAGCATTTGTTCCCATAAAAGGCAACGACGAGTCACCTTTAGAGAGTCACGCAGGCATCATTGAGTGTTTTTCTCCCTAACAATGGTTCCTCTCGCAATCTTCATATTTCCCATAATGTCAAGTGCCAATGGCTGTGTGTGATTGAACCATCGCTCGATGGCTTCAAGCTCTTCTTCCTGGTACTTGCCAAGCAATTCAAGCAAACGAAGATCCATGTATTGACGAATAATTGAACCCCAAAACCTTATTTGCCAGATAGCAGTTACCCGCATCAATAGTCACAATGAACAGTGACATATGAAAAAAATCATTGTAGCCAAGACAAAACAAATGGATTGACCATAAAAGCTAGTGGCAGCTTGCATTCGATGCAGCTGCAAGAACTCTCTCGTTATACAAAAATTCCACCATCAAAGATCGACTCCATAGGATCAAACCGCAAGAAGCCAATCAATCACTTGGTGAATCATAGGGATAATGATTAGGAACAAAAAATTGTTCATTGATGGGTGGTCTCTTATAAGACCCCTGTTTTGGCCTTGGTGGTAATTCAATCGCTGGAGGAGTCATGTCTTCCCAGGGCACTTTGCTAAGAATGTGCCTCAAACAATTAAGACGGGCTCGCCTCTTATCGTCTGCTTCTACCGAGAACCATGGCGCTTCAGGGATGTTGGTGCTTGCGAACATCAGATCCTTTGCCTCAGAAAACTCAACCCAACGATTACGAGCCTCAAGATCCATCGGACTGAGCTTCCAACGCCGCGTGGGGTCATCGATGCGTGATTGAAAACGATTTTCTTGTTCCGTATCACTCACGGAAAACCAATACTTCAACAACAAAACGCCACTACGAACCAACATTCGTTCGAACTGAGGGCAATCCTCAAGAAAGGCCTCAACCTCCTTAGGAGTACAGAACCCCATCACCCGTTCCACACCAGCACGGTTATACCAACTACGGTCAAACACCACTATTTCGCCCGCAGCTGGAAAATGTTCCACATAACGCTGGAAATACCACTGCGTTTTCTGAAGATCAGAAGGGGTACCCAAAGCAACCACTCTGGCTCCACGGGGATTTAAGGGTTCCGTTAAACGTTTAATCGTGCCTCCCTTACCAGCTGCATCCCGTCCCTCAAACAGGATGATCATGCGGAAACCCTTTTCCTTGATCCAGTACTGCATTTTGACGAGCTGTGTCTGGAGTTTTTCCAGTTCAGACTCATAGATCTTTTTCTTGAGTCGTTCACCGTTGTGACTTGGCCGCTCGAGTTCATCTCCGTGCCATTCAGGCGAGGAATCGCTGTTGCGCTGGCTTCGATCCACGGCATCAATCACCGCATCAGATATGGGCTGCGAGGGGTTGGATTGGGCCGTTTCCTTGCTTTTGCCGTTGTGTTTTGACTTTTTGTTCTCCTTATGGCCCATGACAACGGGATCAGCAACATCCCATTGGTGCCTCCGAAATCAACAAAAGGGTTGGGAATTCAGCTTTTCGCAACGTTCTCCACCAATAGATCCATCGGCAATGACAAACGAATCGCAAAGCGGCCTGGAACCGTCAAATCATCCGAACCATCGGCATAGAGGCAATCGAGATGGCCGCCATGGAGTCGCGCCACATGCACAACAATCGCCAACCCCAATCCACAGTGCCCCTGTCCTCCCCGGGAGGAGTCGAGGCGGTGAAACGGTTGAAGGGCCTGCTCCCATTGACGCTGAGGCATGCCATCACCCTGATCCCAAACTTCGATTGAACATTGATCAGCAGAGCGCAGCAATCGCAACACCACGGGAGCTTGGCCATAGGTGAACGCGTTGTCGATCAAGTTGGCAACGGCTCGACTCAGAGCCACTGGTTTCACCATCACCTCAAAGGTGTCCAGCTGAAGCTGCAATTGATCGGCAGGATGACTGCTCGCCACCTCAGCCAGCAATTGGTCCAAAGGAACGGGCACAGAGAGTTCTTCATCGCCGCCACCTGCAAACAGCAGGAACTGACCTGTGATTCGTTCCAGAGACTGCAAATCACCGGCACAACGCTCACGTTCTGTGGCGCTGAGTTGAGGCAGCGACAAACGAAACTTCAGCCGAGTGATGGGTGCGCGTAAGTCATGGGCGATTCCAGCGAGCATGGTGGCTCTTTCGTTCCGATTGGCAGCCAAACGTCGCACCATTGCGTTGAAACGGCGGGTCAGGCGCTGAACCTCTGGCGCACCACGCGCAGGAACAGCATCAGGATCGATTCCATCCCCAACCCGGGACAGGGCCTTTTCCAATCCACGAAGCGGTGCCTCCACCTCCACGAGGAGAAATAGGCCACCACAAATCATGCCCGCCCCAACCAGCGATAAACCCAACAGGGTGGGCTCCGGCGGCCAGCTCATCGGAGCGCGCACATTGACGCGCAACCAAATCGGTTCCAGCGGGGAAATCAGCTCAATCCAGATTCCGCGATCGCCTTCGTGATCTCGATCCGCCACGACCATCGGACAATGGGAGAGACGCTCACAAAGCTGCGTCTGCAGAGCTTTGGCCTGGCGTTGAAAGCCTGCGGATGGAAGCTTTTGATCCGGCTTGGGTTGGATCGCAACAGTGAGGTCAAGACCGGTGAGTTCGGTCACCAGATGGGGTGGGTAGCGCTCGAGAGCCAACTCCGTGAGCCTTACATTGAGCGCCAAGTCACGGCCAAGCTGGACTGTTTGCAGCTGCTCAAGCTGCTGTCCAAACAACACCTGTAAAACCAACAAGCAAAACGCCCAACTGCCAAGAGCAAGGCCACTCCAACCGAATAGGGATCGAAGTCGAACTTGCCAAACCCGTGGGGTCATTCCAGCCCTCAACGCGAACGAGGTTGTCCATCAGGAACGAAGACATAGCCGTATCCCCATACCGTTTGGATGTAACGCGGACGCGCTGGATCCGGTTCGACCAGCTTGCGAACCCGCGAAACTTGTACATCCATGCTGCGACTATCCGTATCAGACCCTGGTCCGCGAGCCAGCTCAATGAGCCGCTCTCTCGACAGAGGGCGGTGGGGATGCTGCACAAACGCTGCCAGCAAGCTGAACTCACCGCTGGTAATCACAACAGGCGTACCGTCGCGAAACAGCGTTCTGGCGGAAAGATCAAATTGATTCTCTCCGAACGTCACATCACCGCCTTCTGCCAAAGGAGTGCCAGCGGGAATCGAACTTCGCCTTCTCAGCACTGCTTCGATGCGTGCTGACAACTCACGGGGAAGAAACGGCTTCGCAAGATAGTCGTCAGCCCCCTGCTCGAGTCCAATAATGCGGTCAACGCCATCTCCTCTCGCCGTCAACATGACCACAGGAAGATCGTCACCAGCGTCGCGCAAGCGTCGGAGTGCTGTCAGCCCATCATCGCCAGGCATCATCAAGTCGAGCACGATCAAATCTGGGCGCTGAAATTCAAGCCTCGCCTCAAGCTGCTTGACATCACTCAAGCAGCGCACGTCATACCCCTGATCGATCAAATAGGTGCCCACCATCTGACGAAGGTCCGGATCGTCATCCACGACCCAAATCATCGAAGCTTTTTTTGCAAGTGAGTTCGAAGCGGTGCTGGAGGGCTGGGTCATCGCCATACCATCCCAATCAACAATGATCTCTTCACCACTCGCCCCACATCAGTTGAACGCTCCGATCGTATGGAGCATCAAGCAAACTGTCGCGCCGAGGCGGACCATGTCACAGTTAATTGACGATCTGTCATCACTCAGACATCTCTTTACCAATCAGACTCCATAGTCTTCTGTCATGGAGAAAAGGGTCACTTTCACACTCGTTGCACTAGGGGCTGGTCTCCTGCTGGCAGATCTGGGTGTGCAAGCCAACCCTGTGCGTCATTACGGCACCCGAATGGAAGCGTTGTTCGTTCGGATGGATTCCAATCGTGATGGACGTCTGGAAAGGAAAGAAGTGAGCGGCCAGCCTTATCTCGAGCGACGGTTACAACGCCATCCAACCCGCAACTATTTGTTGATTGAGGACATCAGACCCTCGGCTACGCATCCAAGCGGGCTGCGCTTGCAACGACGCTTTCAACAAGCCGATCGAAATTTCGATGGCCAACTGGATCGCAAGGAGGTGGCATCTCTGCCCTGGCTTCAGCGAAATTTTGAAAGCCTGGACCGCAATGGTGACGGGGGCCTGACTTTGAACGAACTATGGATGATGCAGCGTTCACTCGCTCCTCGATCGAGGTCCCGTTGAGATACACCCGGATTAGCGTGATCTGCGCAGCCGGCGACGACGAGCCGAACGAGAGCTTTGTCTCGGAGCGTTGGAAGATTGAAGCGCTTGTCGACGAGCTGATGATTTGAAAACCACTGAGAACGTACGCACGAATCGAATCAAACCTGAGATCAGCGCCAACAGACCCAACACCAGTAGCGCAGCAATCAGAATCACTGCCGACAAACCCAATAACGCTTCCAGCAATTGACTGAGACCGCGAATTAAATCCGCAATCGCTTCACTCACAACAACAATTGCATCGACCTTTGTCGGCAACCAGCTCAAACCAGCGAGCAAACCAGTCCCAAGTAGGAGCAGCAAGACTGACTCCAAGAACATCCTCCAAATAGGCAAACGCTTGGAAGATCGTTTGCGTTGGCTAAACACCCGACGCTCTTTCGGCGTACGCGGGAGGCGAGTGATGTTCTTGGACCTCATGGCACTAACGACTCCTTCGCGCGACGCATCCAGCGCTCAAATTCAATGAGAACCAACTCATTGGGGCAGTTAATTAAACTGAGTTCTCCAACAGTGCAATCTCCATAACCACTGTGATGAAGTGTGAGTTGATAATCAGCACCACTCAAGCCACAAACCTCCGGATCGCTGCGTACAACCACATCCAGAGAAGCTCCAATCCTTGCGACACGCCGTCTCAGATCAGACCAACTGGGGGACATTGATAGACGAGCAATCAACGCCAATATATGGGCGAAAACCGAAACAGGGTCAACGGGCTGGATCGGCTTGTGAAGGATCGCTAACCGAGTCTGAACTGGGAGCCTCTACGGAGTCGGTTGGAGCCTTGGTCTCCTGCATGGGCAATGGAATCACCATGGCCATGACCCCAACCACAACCAGGGCCACTCCTCCAAAAACAGGTGCAGCTAAACGACGAACCAAGGGGACCCGCTCCACCAATTCACGACGACTCAAGGGATGGTTGACGACCTCAGGCCAAGAGATCGCCACGCGATCGTCAGCACGGAGTGCATCTAAGCAGCGCAAAAGATCGGCGAGATCAGCATCATCCAACTTGATTTCCAACGGGGGAACATCCGGCTGACTGCTCGTCAGTTCCAGTTGGTGACCACCCTCCACAGGGCGGATGCTCACTGGATGCTGCGACCATCCTTCAGCCCTGGAAACTCCGGAAATTTGATGGCGTGCATAGGGAAGCACAACAGCCATCAGGGCTTCAAGGTGATCGCGTTTCCCCTCCAGTTCAGGAGCACCGACCAATTGAAGACGCCAGGCAGACAGGATCCCAATCACGCTGTCGCCATGTCCAGCGGAGAAGTCAGGAAGTCCATCCACCTCAAGCCTGGACGCCGTTTGGTCGTAGCGATAAGAGAGTTTGAGCATCGAGATCATCAGGGTGTTGGGTCAAGAAGACTGGCCCGCAGGCGATCCACTCCACCAGGTCCGGCAGCCAGTGCCAGGGTCAAAACAAGCTGTCGTTGAATCGTCTGAGAATGGTCGGGGCTCAGCAAGCGTTGAACCGCACCCCGACGGAGATTGAAACGCTCAGCAATCAAATCTCTTAAGCGTTGGTCCACTAAGGCCCAGCGCTGTTTGCTGAGATCGGCCGGTTCACGACTCGACAGAAGTTGGTGAAGCATCGGATAAAGCCGATCAGCCATCGCGCAAAGCAGCCTGATGAGGGCCTCTGTTTCAGGCGACCCAAGCCTTCCACGACGGGTGGAGCGTCGAAGCGGGTTGTGGCATCGACGCTTCCACAGCTCAACCCGGTTAGGGAAAAGCGTTTCGAAGCCGAGTTGTTGGGTGGCCCAAAGCATGGCCTCGCCTCCGTTGAAGTCCAAGGACTCCACAGTGAGCAAAAGAAGATCGAGACGCTCCATCCCTCGACGGCCAAGAACCGCCGTTGGCAAAGACGCTTCTTGGGGAGAAGTGACTGGTGATTCAGTCATGGTTGGGTGGCGTACCAATTCGAGTCATACCGATTCGATTTCAATCAAATCAAGCTTGGATGCAGTGCTAACACACGATCAGAAAAGCCGTTATCAGCCCCCTCATCAGCAGCCAAAAACGTTTGGCCGTATGCAAGACAATCCAACTCTAAGGCTTGAAACAATCCTTTCAAGGGAATGGCGACAACAGCTGGAATTGACACAGGATCCAAGCCAAACAAGAAACGAGAGCGCTCAGCGAGCGGTCATTCTTAGCCGTAAACGCTATCAACCATGGCAAGACTAGCGGTATAAATTAAATACAAAACGAAAACATAGGCATAAAAACAACGTATCAGCAAGCGAAAGAAACACCCACGAAAAATACTTTAATCAATAGAGTCAAACACAAACACCAAAGGAAACGTTCGTGAGAACGAAAATGCAAATAGGAGTTAAGTTCAGATCGTTGCAACGTCATGATGGATTCACGCAAAGTGGATCAGAGCTAATGAGCTATTTGAGGGACAAGCGAGTTCATGCTCCTCCTAGGCAATATCTGCGATAATTCCTTGCAAGTTTCACCAGAAAGCGTCCTTGGATCTTCGCCACTACGTTCAAGATATTCCGGACTTTCCAAAACCAGGAATTCTCTTCCGAGACATATCCCCGATGTTGCGCGACCCCGTGGGCTGGGCCGAGGTCATGGTTCGTCTAGGAGCGCTCTGCGATTCGTTGAAACCAGACCTGATTGTGGGAATTGAAGCCCGAGGTTTCATCGTAGGAATGGGTCTAGCAACGCAAAAGAAACTGGGATTTGTTCCAGTGCGCAAACCAGGCAAACTTCCCGGCAAGGTCTACGGAATTGATTACGCCCTGGAATATGGAACGGATCGTCTCGAGATTCATGCAGATGCCATGCGAGACCAGCCGAGAGTTTTGATTGTTGATGACCTCTTAGCAACAGGAGGGACTGCCTCGGCAACAAGCGATTTAGTCAAAAAGGCAGGCGGTCAACTCGTTGGTTGCGCCTTCATTGTGGAACTCAGCGATTTAGAAGGACGCACACGTCTTCCCTCCGACATCCATGTTGAATCTCTGATTCACTACTCCTGAGCTTGCTGCCAGTCCAAAACGTCTTGGTATCCCTGCAAACTGATCAGTCCAAAACTCCAGAGAACCACCGGCAGGGGTGCCTGTTCCAATTCAGCTTGGCGAAGGCCAAGATTGATGGCACTGGCACTCAGCCCAAGCTTGCCCTGCAAGTAAGCGAGCAACGCAGCGGATGGCTTGGGTTGTGGGTCACTGCTAATGACCATCAATACCAATCAATTGCGCTCACTCTGGCAAGCTTTGCAAAAGCGTGCTTGGTCCATCCGACATCGCCTGCAGCGAAACACGACGAAACAAGGGAGAGTGCTTGAGCATGAACAGCCCAAAACGGCGGACGAGCAAAAGTGCTGACTGGCGGTTAGAAAACAAACGCACAAGAAGATCCGTCGCCAAACCGACCGTTAACAGATCAAAATAACGACGCCTGCTGTAAGCACCAGGCACAGTTTTTAAACCACGCCGTACACAAGAAGCAGACGTCATTAATTGCAGGAGAGTGTCCACATCTCGCCAACAAAGATTGAGTCCTTGCCCGCCCACAGGGTGACAGCGATGGCCAGATTCACCAACCAGAACAACATTTTCTCTATTCAGTTTTGGTGCAAAACTAATCTCTAGAGGAAAAGCAGCCGGTGAATCGAGCAAAGCATCAGGCTCGAGTCCCTGAGGAAGAATGGTACAAAGCTGATCCAAAAAAGCAGACGTTTCAAGACCTGCTAGCTGACGGCATCGATGAAGAGGCGCACTCCATACAACTTGGAAATCGGAATTCCCTAGAGGAAGAATAGCCAAAGGTCCTTCCGGCCTAAAACATTCAAAAGCGTATTCAGAATTAAGATCACGAAAACGAACTTTTGCGGTTAAACATCCCTGCGTATAGGTGTGGGACCACCACGGAAAGCTGAACTGTGATCGCGTAGGAGAACGGGGGCCATCAGCGGCGATCACCAAACCAAAAGAATCGAGAGATTTAGATGGTTGATGCGTCGTCTCACCAAGACGAAGCTTTATATGAGGTGAACTCTCAAGCCTGCTCATTAAGAGCTTCATCAAGGAACGATGATCCAAAATCCAACCAACAGATTGCGTTGATTGATTCGATGAATGAAGATCTAACTCTGTAAAATTTACAGATCGATTGACACCACGATCTTCGAGACGGAGCGTCTTAAAGGGTGATAAAAACGGAACTAACTCATTCCAAAATCCCAATCGCGTTAGGAGACGTCTTGAGGAGTGAGTTAGCGCGTAAGCCCTACTCCGAGAACAGATTTGTTCCGCAGTGAGGGGATCGAATAGATGAACTGAGTACCCGAAATTCGCAAGACCAATGGCCAACAAACTTCCAGTGGGACCGGCTCCATTGATCCGAATCGGAGCCAAAGAGCCGGTCATACCGTGATCAGCCGATTCCGAGCAGTCCACGGGTGAAGGATTCACCACCCATGGCCAGTTCAGTTGCAAGCAGGGCGATGAAGCCAAGCATGGCCATGCGACCGTTCAACTTTTCAGCGCGCTCATGGAAGCCCCAGCCACTCTCAACGTCCACAACTTCCATGCGTGGCTCTGTTGCGAATGCATTGAGACGGCCACCATCTTCGGTGGTCACTGTTGCGCCGCGGATGGTTGCAGCGTTTGTAGAGGCCTGAGTCATGGGGAACCTGCCGGTGTTTAAGAAGTGTAACCCATTTGTGAAGAAACTTTGCGCAAGCGCATGCGACAGAGGTCTTCAAACGCAGGGCGCAGCAGATATGGGTACTCACCGATCCACATCCGCAGGCCGGGAAGCCAAGCGTCCGTTAGGGCCCCCAACCTCGAAAAGTCGTTGCGATCACTCAGGACCACACAACGGATCACAACTCCGGAGCGGATCGAAGCATGTTGTTTGGTCATTGGAAAAGAGATCCGTCCGAGATAGCCGTCCTCATCAGCTAGCTCCAGCACCAGCCAGGTCCGTCGATTTTCAATCAATTCGAGCTGGCCGCGAGCATCAGCCTGCTCCCTTTGATTTTCAACCCGCTCCTGCCGATAGGTCTTAACGATCTCCCCTTCAAAAAGAGCGGCAGCTGGATAGCGACGTAAGACTGCATTTTTTCGACCAGCTTCGACAATCGGTCCCCACAAGATGTAGAGGAGAAACACAACACCAATCACCAGCAAGATCGAGCCCCAACGACTAGATAGCTGGCTCTGACTGATCAAGAGAGTGATCACTCCCCCAATCGTGGCAATCAGCAAACGCTGCAGAATTTTTCGAGGATTGCCAAGGGCAGATCTGAATTGCTGGCCCGTAGCAACAGCAGGAATCAACCGATACAACTCACCGGGACGAAGCGGAATCAACATCGTTCCAACCCCTTAAAGAAGACGCTCAAGGCCGTAGACCAGGGCTTGAAGATGCCGCACTTTGCGGACGCAAAGCAAAACGCCTGGCATGTAGGCAGCCCGATCAATCGTGTCGTGGCGAAGGGTGTAGGTCTCACCTGGGGAGCCAAACATCACTTCCTGATGGGCCACCAGGCCAGGCAATCGCAAAGAGTGCAATCGCAGCCCACTCGGACGCTGCCCACCACGGCTACCAGCAAGGGATTCATGCTCATCCACTTCTGATTCGTTGAACTGTTTGCCCAACTCCTCCATGAGTTCGGCTGTTTTGATGCAGGTTCCACTAGGAGCATCGGCTTTGCGGTTGTGATGCAGCTCGGTCAGCTCGGCGTGGTCATAAAACCGCGCAGCAGCAGCAGCGGCCTGCTGAAGCAGCACCATCCCCACAGAGAAGTTGGGAATCACAGCTCCACCCACGGATGCTTTGTCGGAAAAGGATTGGAGGTCATCAAGTTGAGCCGGTGACAACCCCGTGGTCCCGATCACGGGGTGCACTCCGTAGGCAATCGCAGCCCTGGTATTGGCATAAACCACAGAAGGATGGGTGAAATCCACCATGACGGCTCCTTGCCCAGGACCTGCATCACGAACCGCCTGACTTGCAGAGCACAAACAGCCCTCTAGATCAGCAGTAACAGCCACCTCAAGGGCAGAAAGCCCCAGTAATTCGCCCACGTCTTGCCCTTCTTTACCAGGTGTGTTGTCCACGGCACCCACTAAATGGCAATCCGGAGCCATCTGCACAGCTCGAATCACTTCTGCACCCATTCGACCCAGCGCACCGGTCACCACTACGGGTATCGAGCCGGTCTGGATGTCGCTCATGAACGTGTTGCAGATGGACTCAGCCTATGGGGCCAGGCGCGGATGTAACACGAAATGCCGATCTCAAGCAGAGCGACTCTCACACCCGTAAGCTTCGTTACATTGCTCAGAAGTGCTGATGTTTACGCAGGTCCGTTCCGCTGATCGTCGGATTGTTCCTGCTGAGAACAACAATCACCATTCGGTCATGAAGGCCGTCTACGTCGTTCTTGAACCGCAATATCAGAGTGCGTTAACGCAGGCAGCCATCAGCCTTAATGCTCAAGACGGTCCGATTGGCATCGAACTGTGCGGTTATCTCATCGAGGAACTTCGTGATGAGCTCAACTATGCAGATTTTCAAAAAGACATCGCTGAAACGGATGTCTTTATTGGATCCCTGATCTTCATTGAAGATCTTGCACAAAAAGTTGTTGATGCTGTCAGTCCGCACCGCGATCGATTGAAGGCCGCAGTCGTCTTCCCTTCGATGCCAGAAGTGATGCGTCTCAACAAGCTTGGCAGCTTCTCGATGGCGCAGCTCGGCCAGAGCAAGAGCGCGATTGCCGGCTTCATGAAAAAGCGAAAGGAAGCTGGTGGCGCAGGGTTTCAAGACGCCATGCTCAAACTTTTAAACACCCTTCCAACGGTGCTCAAATATTTGCCTGTCGAGAAAGCGCAAGACGCCCGCAGCTTCATGCTCAGTTTTCAATATTGGTTGGGTGGCACTCCAGATAATCTGCGCAATTTTCTGCTGATGCTGGCTGATAAATATGTTTTTCCTGCATCAGAAAGTGATGATCGTCCTGATTTAGCCGTTGCAGATCCCGAAGTCTTTCCTGATCTAGGTATTTGGCATCCACTCGCACCTCAAATGTTTGAGGACTTGAAGGAATATTTGAATTGGACGGCCAGTCGCCCAGATCTCAACGAAAAAGCCCGTAAGGGGCCCGTGATTGGCCTTGTGCTTCAGCGCAGTCACATCGTGACGGGAGACGATGCCCATTACGTAGCCACCATCCAAGAACTTGAATTCCGTGGTGCTCGCGTGATTCCGATCTTCTGCGGAGGTCTTGATTTCTCAAAGCCGGTCAATGCGTTCTTCTACGACCCGCTCAATTCAGATCAGGCTTTGGTCGACAGCATCGTTTCGCTGACAGGCTTTGCCTTGGTTGGCGGTCCAGCGCGTCAGGATCACCCGAAGGCTGTGGAGTCACTCAAAAAGCTCAACAGGCCCTACATGGTGGCCCTGCCATTGGTCTTTCAAACCACCCAGGAATGGGAGAAAAGTGATCTAGGTCTTCATCCAGTACAAGTTGCACTGCAAATCGCGATTCCCGAATTAGATGGGGCCATCGAACCGATTGTTTTATCTGGTCGTGATGACGCCACTGGCAAGGCCCACACCCTTCAAGATCGCGTCGATGCCATTGCGGAGAGGGCAATCCGATGGTCGTCCCTACGGCTCAAACCACGGGCAGAAAAAAAGTTAGCGATCACTGTTTTCAGCTTTCCCCCTGACAAAGGAAATGTGGGAACGGCCGCCTATCTGAACGTTTTCGATTCCATTCACAGGGTTCTTCAAGAGATGAAGGCCAAGGGATACGACGTGCAGGACATGCCGCGTGATGCCAAGGCACTCATGGAAACAGTCATCAACGATCCAGAAGCCCTTCAAGGCTCACCAGAACTCTCGATCGCCCATCGCATGAGCGTTGAAGAGTATGAACGACTCACTCCCTATTCCGAACGCTTAGAGGAAAACTGGGGAAAACCACCAGGCAATTTAAACAGTGACGGACAGAATTTATTGATTTATGGACGTCATTTTGGAAATATTTTTGTAGGGGTACAACCAACGTTTGGTTATGAAGGCGATCCCATGCGCCTTCTCTATTCCCGCAGCGCAAGTCCCCACCATGGATTCGCGGCCTATTACACCTATTTAGAGAAAGTTTGGGGAGCAGATGCCGTGCTCCATTTCGGAACCCATGGATCCCTTGAATTTATGCCCGGCAAGCAAATGGGTATGAGTGAAACCTGTTATCCAGACTCCCTCATCGGAGCCTTGCCCAATCTCTATTACTACGCAGCAAATAATCCATCTGAAGCAACGATCGCTAAGCGGCGGGGATATGCGTCCACGATTAGTTACCTCACACCACCAGCAGAAAATGCTGGCCTCTACAAAGGATTAAAGGAGCTGGGTGAGTTGGTGGGTTCCTATCAACAACTGAGGGAAAGCGGTCGAGGAGTTCAGATCGTGAATGCAATCGTGGAAACCGCTCGCCTTTGCAATCTTGATAAAGACGTCACCCTTCCAGACGATGATTCCTCTGATCTAACGCTTGAAGATCGCGACGCCATTGTTGGGGCCATCTACCGCCAATTGATGGAAATTGAGAGTCGCCTGCTTCCATGCGGCCTCCATACCATCGGTAAGCCGCCCACAGCAGAAGAAGCGATTGCAACGCTGGTGAGCATTGCCGCCTTGGAGCGTGAAGAAGAAGGCCTTCGTTCTCTTCCTGGGCTGCTCGCAGAATCGATCGGCCGCAAGATTGAAGACATCTATCGAGGCAACGACGATGGTGTGCTTGAAGATGTGGAGCTCAATCGCACGATCACAGAAGTCTCACGCGCTGCTGTGGGTTCTATGGTGCGATCGCTCACGGGGGGTGATGGTCGCGTCAACATGCGCGAAAACTTCGGTTGGCTGCTGGATCTGATCTCTCGCTTTGGATTCAAACTGCCATCGCCTTGGTTCCGAGCCTGTTCAGCTGGTGGCTTTACAAGCATCGACAACACGGCGCTGGACACCCTGTTTACCTATTTGCGTTTCTGCCTCCAACAAATCTGCGCAGACATGGAAATGGAGAGCCTCTTAAGGGCTCTTGATGGGGAATACGTTCTCCCAGGACCTGGTGGAGACCCAATCAGGAATCCAGGCGTACTGCCCAGTGGCAAAAACATTCACGCTCTGGATCCTCAAGCGATTCCAACCAGAGCAGCTGTTGCTGCAGCCAAAGTTGTTGTCGACAAATTGATCGAACGCCAGAGAGCAGAACAAGGCGATTGGCCTGAAACCATCGCTTGCGTGCTCTGGGGAACAGACAACATCAAAACCTACGGGGAATCTCTCGCACAGATCCTTTGGTTCATCGGAGTTCGCCCCGTTCCAGACTCCTTAGGCAGGGTTAACAAGCTAGAGCTCATTCCCCTGGAAGAACTGGGCCGACCAAGGATTGATGTTGTGGTGAATTGTTCGGGCGTGTTCCGAGATTTATTTATCAATCAGATGGCCCTGATTGATCAAGGCGTGAAGATGGCTGCGGAATCTGATGAAGCCATTGAACAAAACTTTGTTCGAAAACATGCCCTTGAACAAGCTGAAAAAGAAGGAACAACCCTTCGCGATGCTGCCTGCCGTGTGTTTTCTAATGCGAGCGGCAGTTACAGCTCAAATGTAAACCTCGCCGTTGAAAACAGTAGTTGGGAAGAGGAAGGAGAACTGCAGGAGATGTATCTCTCCCGCAAAACATTTGCGTTTAATGCCGACAACCCCGGCGAAATGGATCAAAAGCGCGACGTCTTCGAATCAGTCATGAAGACAGCAGACGTGACATTCCAAAATCTCGACTCCGCTGAGATCTCGCTCACCGATGTAAGCCATTACTTCGACAGCGACCCCACCAAGCTGATTCAGGGGCTACGCGATGATGGGAAAACACCCACGAGCTACATCGCCGACACGACCACGGCGAATGCTCAGGTTCGCTCCTTAAGCGAAACCATTCGCCTTGACTCGCGCACCAAATTACTGAACCCGAAGTGGTACGAAGGGATGCTTGATTCGGGTTATGAAGGCGTGCGTGAAGTAGCCAAACGACTCAACTTCACGCTCGGGTGGAGTGCGACTAGCGGGTCTGTTGACAACTTTGTGTACGAAGAAGCGAATGAAACATTCATCAACGATCCAGAAATGCGCAAACGCTTACTGGAACTCAACCCTCATAGCTTCAGGCGTATTGTTGGGACCCTACTAGAAGTAAATGGCCGTGGATACTGGGAAACATCTGACGAAAACATCCAGCAACTTCAGGAGCTTTATCAAGAGGTTGAGGATCGAATCGAAGGAGTCACATCAGAGGGGTAATTTTTCCTCTTCCATCTCATAAATAAATCCCGGAAGCATATAAGCGCTTTAAAAAAATAGCCGCCAAAAGCCATTAACAATGCGTATTTGCAGTCTTTTATTGACCATGCGATAGAAGCTTATCTCCGATTCAAGGACTCACGAATACAAGCCAACAGAAGAACTTCTTAAATAAGAGCTTGATAAGATCAAAGCATTCAAAAAAAACAAACTTGCTTTTTAGGGATTCGATAACGAAGCAGAAGAGGCGATTATCATGCAATTAGAAAACTTTTCGTCGCGAAATCCCCTGAATCAAGAAGCATTCTGCTTGCAATTGCATAGTTCATTCAGGCTTGCGCGTCCTGTCATGCGCAAACGCTGCGAGGCCCAAAGTGCATAGATGCGATCGATCAAAGATCCAATCAGAGGCCATTGGGTCGGGGCATAGATCCAACCAAGTCCAACGCAGCGATAGGCCTCTCGGAACACAGCCACATCCTGAAGAATCTCTCCATCAGCACGGATGGCATGAATGCGTGCCATCGCTTCTCGGTAACTAATTCCCTTCCATTGGGCAGGGTCGTAGGCGTCTTGATCGATGTCGATAAAAGCGAGCCTTCCATGCAAATCGCGGCGTTTCAGAAACTTGACTTCTCGCAGACACAGCGGACAAGCACCGTCATACAAAAGAGTGAGACTCGTTTCACTCATCATCGCCACATGGAAATCGAACGCTGTTCTAGCGATCTGAACGAATGGCTGAGGCCATGGTCACCACTTGATGAATAGGTCCTACCTCGTGCACACGTAGGACGGCAACGCCAGCCTCCACTGCCCTGGCACAGACGGCAGCCGTCCCCCAAAGACGGGCACGAGCTCTTGGTTCATCGAGCACAGCTCCGATAAAACGTTTTCGAGAGGGACCCAGCAAAAGGGGAATCCCTTCAGCCACAAGGGTCTCGAGCTGCTGCAACAGGGTGAGATTTTGTGCGGTTGTTTTCGCAAAACCAAGGCCTGGATCCCAAAGCAACTGGTCACGATTCACACCGGCCTCAAGAGCACATGTTGTTGCTGCTCGTAATTCTTCCAAAACCGTTTGGACAACACCCTGTTCTCCATAGTCCGTGCAGCGATCCATCGTTTGGCTCGTGCCGCGACTGTGCATCAGCACAAATGGGCAGCCCGCACGAGCGATCAGCGGAAACATCCCTGAATCACGGCGTCCACCGCTCACATCGTTAATCCAATCAGCGCCAGCCTCCAGCGCCTGGTTGGCGACCCCGGCAAGAAAGGTATCAACGGAGATCAACACCTTGGGGTAAGCGGCACGAATGGCCTTCAGCGTTGGCAACAGGCGCTTGAGCTCCTCATCCGCTCCCACTTCAGTCGCATTCGGCCTGGTGCTTTGCGCACCTAGATCCAAACAATCAGCCCCTGAGGCAACCTGACGCGCCGCCTCAGCTAAGGCCCGATCGAGCTGATTGAACTGACCACCATCGCTAAAGGAATCGGGAGTGAGGTTGATCACTCCCATCACGGCAGGGCGCGTGCCCCAATCCTTCGGCCAGCGCATCGACGTCAGCTTTTCACGTAGTTCGCGATCCGCCCAAAGCCTTCAGGGTCCAGAGAGGCACCGCCAACCAACACCCCATCGATATCACTCATTCCCATCAACTGGTCGATGTTGCCTGGTTTCACCGAGCCCCCGTATTGAATGATCAAATCTGGTGAACCCACCCAACTACGAATCAATCCGCAGATGCGATTGGCTTCACTCGCTTCACAGGTTTTGCCCGTACCAATCGCCCAGATCGGCTCGTAGGCCACCACCAGCTGGCTGGGGTCCAGTCCTTCTAAGCCCTGTTCAACCTGACGACGAATGACCCGCTCAGCCTCTCCTCGGCTGCGCTGCTCGTCGCTTTCCCCAACGCAAACAATCGGAATCAAGCCATTGGTTTGAGCCGATCGCGCCCGGTGGTTGATCTGTTCGTCACTCTCGCTGAAGTACTTGCGAGGTTCGCTGTGACCAACGATCGCGTATTCAACGTTGTGCTCCTTGAGCATGCTCGGAGAGATCTCAGCGGTGTACGCGCCCTCTCCCTCCCAGTGCACGTTCTGGCTAGATAATTCAAGGCGCGTTCCTTGGCTCAGCTCAGCGAGCGTGCTGATCGCCGTAAAGGGTGGAGCCACCACCAGATGTCGGTCATCGGGCAGCTCTGCAATGAGAGGGAGAAACGTGCCCATCCAGGCCCTGGCTTGCGCACAGGTCATGTGCATTTTCCAGTTGCCAGCAATCACCGGTTTGCGCACGCTTCCGTCCTCTGCAGCTCAGCAGCTGACAACTTACGGCCCTGCCTGAAGAGAATCCGAAACTTCGGCAGAGTCGACACCCATTTGGACGCGATCGCCGGCTTTCAGTTGACGGCCACGCCGCTGCTCAAGGTCGCCATTGACGAACACATCACCCCCCTGAATCCGCAGCTTGGCTTCTCCACCCGTCGCCACCCAGCCCATCCATTTAAGGAATTGATCAAGTCTCATTCCTGCACCAGTCAGTCCAATCGCCATTGATAGTCTGACTTGATGCTGAAGCCATCAGAAGCGGGATTCCGCAGGTTGATTCCACTGCTGCGACCTCACAGGCGGCTCCTGGCGATCGGCACTCTTTGCATGCTGGTTTTTGTCAGCAGCCAGTTGGTGTTGATGCGACTGATGGGCCGACTCTTGCCCGATGTGGGCTCGGGTGATTTGCAAAGAATCCTGCCGGTCATTGGCCTGGTTCTGTTGGTCTTCGCGATCCAAAAGCTCGCACAATTTGGCCAAGACTCCCTGCTTGCAGGTCCTGCTCTGCAAGTCAGCCAGTCGCTGAGACGAGATCTGTTTCAAAGGCTTCAGAAGGTGCAGCTCGGTGCCTTGGAAAAAATGTCGTCAGGTGATCTCACCTATCGGCTCACCGAAGATGCCGATCGTGTGAGCGAGGTGATTTACAAAACCCTCCACGACAGCATCCCAAGCGCACTGCAGTTAGTGGCCGTTCTTGGCTACATGCTTTGGCTTGACTGGAAATTAACCCTCGCAATCCTGCTACTCGCACCCTTCGTTGCCTGGCTGATCAGCCTGTTTGGAGCGAGGGTGATGGTCGCCACAGAACGAAGCCAAAAAAAGGTGAGTGAGCTGGCAGGTCTGCTGGGAGAAGCCATCGAAGGGCTACCACTGGTACGCGCGTTTGCCGCAGAACCCTGGCTAGAGAGTCGTTTTGAAGATGAAATCGATCAGCACCGCCAAGCTCGGTACAACACCTATCGCCTGGTGGCGCTTCAACATCCCGTGGTCGGGATCATTGAAGTCCTGGGTTTCGCCACCGTCCTGGTCTTAGCCGCGATCAGGATCAGTAGCGGCGACCTTGCCGTCCCTGAGTTGATCAGTTATCTCACCGGCCTGGTCCTGCTAATCGATCCGATCGCCCATGTCACAGCGAATTACAACGAATTTCAGCAGGGACAATCCTCTCTGCGCCGTCTGCGTGAAATCGAGAAGGAGCCTTCGGAACCCGCCGATCCCGTCCCGTCGCTTCCGCTTGGTCGCTTGCGGGGAGATTTGAACTTCCATGAAGTTGAGTTCGCCTACACCCCAGGACAACCAGTTCTTCAAAACTTCAATCTCTCCATCAAGGCCGGACAAGTTGTGGCCCTCGTGGGACCGTCGGGGGCTGGTAAGACCACACTTTTTTCTCTGCTCCTTCGCTTTAATCGCGTCAACAAAGGACAGCTCCTTTTTGATGACAAGGATCTGAGCCAGGTCAGCGCGCGCGACCTGAGACAACAAGTCGCTCTTGTGCCTCAACGCAGCAGCGTCTTTTCAGGAACGATCGCGGAAGCGATTCGATTTGGTCGACAGGCCACGCAGGAACAGCTCCATCAAGCCGCAAATCTCGCGAACGCCCACGATTTCATCATCCGTCTCCCAGACGGCTACAACACCCGACTGCAGGAGCGCGGCACCAACGTTTCCGGCGGACAGCTCCAGCGCATTGCCATTGCCAGAGCTGTGCTGGGAAATCCCGCCGTGATGTTGTTGGATGAAGCCACAAGTGCGCTCGATGCCGAGGCGGAGGCCGCAGTTCAACTTGGACTCAAGCAAGCCATGCTGGGCCGAACTGTGATTGTGATTGCCCATCGTCTGGCCACCGTTCAGGAAGCCGACTTGATTGTTGTCTTAGAGCATGGTCGCATTAGCCAACAGGGCAGCCACGACGCTCTGATGAGCCAGGGCGGCAGATATCGAGAACTCTGCGAAAGGCAATTCATCCGCGTTAACGAATGAATGGTTTCAAGTAACGCACCAGCCAATAAGATTCACCCGTTTGCTCTCCATTGATGACCAGCTCTTCCGTTTCCCAAGACCAGAACCCAATTCTGACCTTTGAAGGAAAACGCTACGACCTGAATAAGCTTCCAGATGAATTGAAAGAGCTCGTCCGAGGAATGCAGGTTGCTGACGCCCAATTACGCATGCATGAGGACACCCTCAAAGTGTTAGCGGTAGGGCGCCAGTCAATGGCGATGCAGCTCAACGAACGCCTAAAAGAGATCAGCCCTCTTCCTGAGAGCGACTGAAGTTGTAGTCGCCAGTGAGCTTGATAATCACTGGCGAGAGCAGGATCAAAGAAACAAGGTTTGGAAGAGCCATCAGGCCATTCAGGGTGTCAGCGACACCCCAAACAACGCCTCGATCTCCTGCCACTGAGCCGATAACGACAACGGCAACCCAGACAAAGCGGAAGGGCTTGATCGCCCTTTCGCCAAACAAGAATTCGGTGCAGCGTTCTCCATAGAAACTCCAACCGAGAACGGTTGTGAACGCAAACACGATGAGACCGGCAGTGACCACCCATCCGGCACCGCTCAGGCTTGTATTGAACGCCAAGATCGAGAGATTCGCACCAGACTCTCCACCGCCATAAACCCCACTGGTAATGATCACCAGTGCCGTCAACGTGCAGAGAATCAAGGTATCGATCACGGTTCCCAACATTGCAACAGTGCCTTGACGAACGGGATCATTCGTTTTGGCGGCCGCATGGGCAATTGGAGCACTGCCTAAACCAGCTTCATTGGAAAAAATGCCGCGTTTAAAGCCCATAAGAACCACCTGCCCCACAGCGCCACCTACAGCAGCTTCTCCACTGAAAGCATTGGAGAAAATCGTTCCAAAAGCAGCAGGTACGTCAACAATATTGATCCCCAAAGCAACAACGCAGGCAAGGATATAGAGGATGGTCATCGCTGGAACCAAAGCTGACGCTGCTTGAGAAATCCGGTCAATTCCGCCAATAATCACAGCAAAGACAAGCACTCCAAGCACCAATCCAGTCACCAACCTTGGAATACCAAAGGCCTCTAAAGCACTGGAGACTTCGAAACACTGAACTCCGTTGCCAATTCCAAAACCAGCAAGCATTCCAAACGTGGCAAACAAAACAGCAAGCCATTGCCAGTTTTTACCAAGACCATTGCGGATGTAATACATCGGACCACCGACGTGGTTCCCAAGACCATCAACCTCGCGATATTTCACAGCCAACACAGCCTCGCCATATTTGGTGGCGATACCAAACACAGCAATCACCCACATCCAAAACACAGCCCCGGGTCCACCCACGGCAATGGCACCAGCCACACCAGCAATATTGCCGGTGCCGATCGTGGCAGACAGAGATGTCATCAAAGCTGCGAAAGGAGAAATATCTCCCTGTTCAGAGGCGCTTGACCTAGTAGCCAACACGCGAACGCCAAAGATCAAGCGTCGCAACGGCATCAAACGCAGGCCGAACATCAAAAGAATGCCCGTCGCTGCAATCAAAATGACCATCGGCCAGCCCCAAACGATCCCATTGATGGGATCGTTGACTGCCGAAATAAGTGTTTCCATTCATCAGCTGAAACTCAGCTGATGGTGCCACATTTCAGGCGCTTGTCAGGTCAACAAAGCGAAAAGTCTGCTCACTTGCAGGAGAATCAGCGCATGCATCCGTACGAATTGTGCGCTCGCTCAGCACCCAAGCCCCACCTTCAGAAACGGGAACAAAGGTGTCGGTGAAACGATTCATTCCTCCGCGGGCCTCTCCACTCGCTGGATCAGAGTACTGACTGGTGTAACAACGACTGAGGTAACCATTCCCTGTATCAGTTGTGCTTTCGGTATGAATGGTTACCACCGTTCCATGAATATGACGATGGACCATCGTCACAACATCATTGTTAATTCGGTACTTATCACCTTCACCTTTACCGCCAATAATCACCTCAAGACCTTCATCGGTGCAATCACCGGCGGTAAAGGTATTTTCAGAATGGGTCTGCTCAAATGTGCGGCGCACACGATGAATACAGACTTCCCAAAGTTGCGACGCAAAAGCTTTTTCAACTTCAGGATCGGAAACCCCTTCAACCTTGGCTTTTAGATCAGAGCCAACATGGAACGTCCCTTCTACAGAGCGCTCACCTTGTAGCCAAATGCAGCGACCTGAGTATCCGGAAAATCCTGGATCCCAGGTGTAACGGTTTTGATAAGCAGCACGAAAAGCATCCCGGCAATCGCTGCCTGGAGCGATAACTGTCGCGGAGGTCGTGGTCAAGAGATCAACAGCAAGCTCTTAAAACCCTACTGGCCAACAAGCGATGCGTGGACGTCTTGTAGGGCATGAATCACGATTGTTCGAGTTTGCAAGGCTTCAATCGCCTCAACAGCTGCACGCGCACCAGCCAGTGTGGTGAGGGTGGGAACGGAATAGTCGAGAGCGGCCCGGCGCAAATAGCGATCATCGTGAGCAGCTTGACGTCCAATCGGCGTATTGATCACCAACTGCACCCCGCCAGAGCGAATCAGGTCTTCGATGTTGGGCCGTCCCTCATGCACCTTGAGGACAGACTCAACCTCCAACCCTTGCTCACGCAAAGCCCTGGCAGTTCCAGACGTTGCAATCAACTTGAAGCCCAATCCAATCAGCTGGTGCGCCACAGGCACCAAGTCCGTCTTGTCGCGATCATGGGTGGAAAGAAAGACGGTTCCGGCGGTAGGCAGCGCTTCCCCTGCCGCGAGTTCTGCCTTGGCAAAAGCCATGCCGAAATCAGATGCAGAACCCATCACTTCACCAGTCGAGCGCATCTCGGGACCGAGAAGAGAATCGGCCCCTGGAAAACGCCGGAAGGGGAGCACCGCTTCTTTCACGGTTTGCAAAGGAGGAACGGGCTCCTTCAGCAGACCAACCTGACTCAAGGTTTCACCAGCCATCAGGCGTGTTGCCAGTCGGGCCAAAGGCACACCGGTGGCTTTGGCCACAAAGGGAACCGTTCGAGACGCACGGGGATTGGCTTCGATGATGAACACCTTCTCTTCTCCATCGACAGCACGTTGAACCGCGAATTGCAAATTGATCAATCCCTGAACTTTCAATGTGGTTGCTAACGCCTCACTCCAACGCCGAATAACAGCCAAAGCATCATCACTCAGAGAGATAGAAGGCAAACAGCAGGCTGAATCTCCAGAGTGAATTCCTGCCGGTTCGATATGTTCCATCAAGCCACCAATCACAACGGTACCTTCACGATCACAAAGGGCATCAACATCAACCTCAACAGCATTTTCTAGATACTGATCAATCAGCACAGGGTGATCTGGCTCTACTTGAACAGCTTCTTTCATATAGCGATTGAGCTCCGTCTCGTCGTAGACGACTTCCATAGCGCGCCCACCTAAGACATAGGAGGGACGAACCACGACGGGATAGCCAACGTTGCCAGCAATGGATCGCGCTTCAACTTCACTCCGAGCCAGACCATTACGAGGTTGTCGGATATCAAGTTTCCGCAAAATGGCCTCGAACTGTTCTCGATCTTCCGCGAGATCAATAGATTCTGGTGAAGTCCCCCAAATTTGAGTCCCGGTCGACACTCCCTTCGCTGTGGATAACCAATTCAAAAGAGGCAATGCAAGCTTGAGAGGTGTCTGCCCACCAAATTGAACAATCACTCCACTGGGGCACTCTGCCTCAATCACATTCAGCACATCTTCGAGCGTTAGAGGCTCAAAATAAAGACGGTCACTGCTGTCGTAATCCGTAGAGACCGTCTCAGGATTGCTGTTTAACATCACCGTCGCAAAACCCTGATCCTGCGCAGAGAAAGAGGCATGGCAACAACAGTAATCAAATTCGATACCCTGGCCGATGCGATTAGGACCTCCACCCAAAATCATTAACTTGGGTCTTGTTTCAACGGCAACTTCAGTGGAAGGAGCCATGGGTTGGAGTTGTCCATCTGACTTCAAGCGAAACAGCGGACGTTCATAGGTTGAATAGTGATAAGGAGTGGAGGAGGCAAATTCAGCGGCACATGTATCCACTGTTTTAAAGACAGGAGTCACACCCAATTGATCCCTGCGCTCTCGCACATCCAGCTCTTTACTATCAACAAACCAGGCAATTTGACGATCTGAATACCCCAACATTTTAAGCTTTAACAGCGCTGGTTCATCAAGATCTTCGAGCGTGCGGTCCTTTAAAAGCTCAGATTCAGCATCAATCAATCCCCTTAACTTTGCAAGAAACCAAGGATCAATATGGCTCAATTCATAAATATGGTCATCTGTCATTCCTGCCAGCATGGCGCTGCGGACAGCCAAAATCCGATCGGGAGAAGGCGTCCTTAGCGAGCGTTCAAGATCGGTTTTAGAGCACGAGGGCTCCGGACGATCACCCCCCCAGCCGGACAGGCCAGTCTCCAGGGATCGCAAGGCTTTCTGGAACGACTCTTCGAAACAACGACCGATGGCCATCGCCTCACCAACCGACTTCATCGCGGTTGTCAAAACAGCGGGAGATCCCCGGAACTTTTCAAATGCAAAACGAGGGACTTTCGTCACCACGTAGTCGATGGTCGGCTCAAAACAGGCTGGTGTCTTCCCAGTGATGTCGTTGAGGATCTCATCGAGGGTGTATCCAATCGCCAACCTCGCAGCGATCTTGGCAATCGGAAATCCAGTGGCCTTGCTGGCCAGGGCAGAGGAGCGACTCACCCTTGGATTCATTTCGATCACCACCACTTCGCCATCAGCCGGATTGATGGCGAACTGGATATTGCTGCCACCTGTGGCCACACCGATCTCACGAATGATCGCGATCGATTGATCTCGCAACCTTTGGTATTCCCGATCTGTCAGCGTTTGGGCTGGTGCCACGGTGATTGAGTCACCGGTGTGGACCCCCATGGGATCCAAATTCTCGATGCTGCAAACAATCACGACGTTGTCTGCCAAATCACGCATCACCTCAAGCTCAAATTCCTTCCAGCCGAGAAGAGATTTCTCAATCAGAATCTGAGAGACAGGACTGGCATCCAGGCCCGTCTTGCAAATGGCACTGAACTCCTCGGGGTTGTAAGCAATCCCGCCGCCACTTCCACCGAGCGTGAAGGCGGGTCGAATGATGCGTGGATAGCTGCCAATCGAGGCACCAACCGATTCAGCCTCGTCCAAATTGGACGCGATTCCTGACGGGCAAACGTGAACGCCAATGCGCTCCATCGCCTGCTTGAACAGTTGACGGTCTTCCGCTTTTTGAATCGCTTGGAGATCAGCACCGATCAGCTCAACGCCAAACCGCTCCAGCGTTCCATTTTCGGCGAGGGCAACCGCCAAATTGAGAGCGGTCTGCCCTCCCATGGTTGGAAGCAAGGCATCGGGCCGCTCCTGTTCAATCACGCGCGTCACAACGTCCGGCGTGAGCGGCTCGACGTACGTGCGATCGGCCATTTCCGGATCCGTCATGATCGAAGCCGGATTCGAGTTGATCAGGATGACCTCAAATCCCTCTGCCCTCAGGGCTTTACAAGCCTGAGTTCCTGAATAGTCGAACTCGCAGGCCTGTCCGATCACAATCGGTCCGGAACCCAACAGGAGGATGCGACGAAGATCGTTCCGCCGGGGCATGGGCCTTCAATACAGCCAAACCAGCCAATACTCCCATGTGGAGCCCTTGAAAGATTTCACCAGCAACCTTTCGGGTCGGTTGGTCGCTAGCGTTAGGTCAAAGGAGTGCTTGATTCACCATGAGTGAGCTCCAGCGACTGAAAGGGTTGCTGCCACCAGAGATGCAGAGCTGGGTGTTCGTGGAAGCTGCTGCTGCTGTGGAACCTGCTCTGATCACGCTTGAAGAGATCGGCAGAGATGAGGTCGAGATTCAAGTGGATCTCGACCTATGGGACAGCTTCGCTCTCGATCACAGAAACCTGCTGTTTTGGCACGAAGTCGGTCGCATCCAAAACGACACCATTCCCAGAGATGGATGGGAAATGGCTGCTCTGGCTATTGGCCTGGGCGGCGCGATTGGTGAGCTTTGGGTCCAGGACGGCCTGTTGTTGTTCATGGCCCTCGGCTTGTCCGGGTTTGCTGGCTATCGCCTGTATCTCAAAAACAATGCCGAGAAGCGCCTTCGTGATGCGATCGCGGCAGATGAGCGGGCGATTGATCTGGCTTGCCGCTTTGGCTACAGCGTTCCGAACTCCTACAAAAGCTTGGGTGGCGCCCTCAAGGAGTTAGTGGAGCAGACACGCAAAAAGAAAAAGCGGAGTTTTTACGAAGATCGGCTGGAAGCCCTCCGCAAAAGTGCAGGCAAAGCAAGGGCTGAAATGGCTCAGCAACAAGGCTCCAATCAATCCGTTACCAGCGAGAACGTTTATGGATAGTGAACAACTCGCTGAGCTTGCAGCCGAGGCTTGCGATGATCGCAAGGGTGTGGATATCCAGCTGATTCGGGTCGAAGAGGTCTCAAGCCTCGCCGATTGGTTAGTGATAGCAGGCGGTCAGAGTGACGTTCAGGTCAAGGCCATGGCTCGATCGGTTGAAGACCGCCTGGAAGAGGAAGCGCAACGACTCCCCCTACGCAAGGAAGGGCTGAATGAAGGTCGCTGGGCCCTGCTGGATTACGGCGAGTTGATTGTTCACATCCTGCAATCGCAGGAACGCAGTTATTACGACCTAGAAGCGTTCTGGAGTCACGGTGAACGCCGTCCCCATCTAGCGTCCGAGACATCCGTAGGCCTCTGACACCTGTTCATATGGCCGCGACAATCTCCTGCCCTGTTCCCCCGGATCAACGTCCCCAGGAAGAGTTTTCCCAGCTCAGCCAATCATGGTTTTTTGCCTGGCCGCGTCATCGACAAATCGATCTAGACAAAGCTTTGGTTTTGAGCTGGCTTCTGATCGTTCCTCTCACCGTGTTGATCGCGAGCGGTAGTTGGAGCTTGAGACACGATCCCGTTCGCCTCGTGCTGGCAGGTGCTGTTTCGGGGCTGGTTTTACCGATGTTGTTACTGGTGCGCCAATGGCTGGGTTGGAGCTATGTCCACAAGCGTCTTCTTTCTGAACGCGTGGAATACGAAGAATCCGGTTGGTATGACGGACAAGTTTGGGAAAAACCCTTGTCCTGGCGCGAACGTGATCTGCTGCTTGCCCAACATGAAGTTCGCCCCATCCTCGGACGGCTAGGCAGAGCCATGGCCACAACCACAGGGCTGATTCTTGGTGGAGCCAGCCTCTGTACGGCTCTCTAATTTCGCTGACATTTTCTTGCTGAGATCTCCTCTATGACCCTTTCTTCTGGCTACGGCAGATCGTCCAGAAACTCCAGCTGTCCTGCTTTTGAGGTCGTGCTGAAACGAGGTTCCTCGGTGGAATCCATCCATCGCGTCCATGCCGTGGTCTGTGATGCAAAAGGAAGAATTCTGATGAAGGCCGGACGGGCTGATCATGAAACCTTCGTGAGATCAGCACTCAAGCCCTTCCAGGCCTTGCCTGCCCTCAGCAGTGGCGCCTCCGGAACCTATGACTTTGGCGATCGCGGCTTGGCGATCAGTTGTGCCTCCCATGCCGGGACTTCTGAACATGCCAGGGAAGCGTTCCGACTGCTTTGGAATGCCCAACTAGAGCCGGACGCTCTCCACTGTCCAATTCCAGCTTGGGGTCACAGTCCCCTGGAGCACAATTGCTCTGGAAAACATGCGGCATTCCTTGCCACATCACGAAAAATGGGGTGGCCCCTCGAGAGCTATCTCCAAGGTGACCATCCACTGCAGCAAGAAATCAATCGGCGCGTGGGGGAAATCCTTGGACTCCCAGCGCAGGAACTCGTGGCTGAGCGCGATGACTGCGGTGCGCCCACCCTGCTCCTGCAGCTGTCCCAGATCGCCTTGCTCTACGCCCATCTCGGCGCTTCAACCCATGCAGAGCTAGAGCAAATCAGCAGAGCGATGCTCGCCCACCCCAAGCTTGTGGCCGGAGAGGGTCGCTTCGACACAGAGCTCATGTCCCGCTCACATCAGCAGGTGATTAGCAAGGGGGGCGCCGAAGGCGTTCAGTGCTTGAGCAGAACGGGAGATGGCCTGGGAGTTGCGATCAAGGTGGAAGATGGCTCTCGTCGTGCCAAACAGGCGGTCGCGCTGCATCTCCTGCGACAACTTGATTGGATCACTCAGGGGAGCCTGGACGAACTAGAGGACAAGATGTTGATCATCGGCCCAGGCCTGCGGCTCGAAGTGAAAGGAGAACTCCGCGCGTGAACGCTCACAATCGCTAGGGCTGCGAACCCCAAGTTGTATAGTTTTGGAGTCAACGCGGGGTAGAGCAGTCTGGTAGCTCGTCGGGCTCATAACCCGAAGGTCGGGAGTTCAAATCTCCCCCCCGCCACCAAATCAAAAAGCCCCTCTTTATGAGGGGTTTTTTAATGTTTGACACGTCAATCCCATCCATGTTCGAAGAATCTTTCATTCTTGGACTTCAGACCCAGCAACGTGTTCTCACACTTAAACCATTGATTGACAAGTAGAGAGTCACCCATGAATGGGCGCGCGCAATACAAAACCTCACTTCTAATAAAACAAATATGTCAAAAACTTTATCCTAAAATCTAATTCCGCATTAAGCCGACCAACGAAACATCAAGACTGTCCAAAGCAAGGCTTATTGGATCGATTCTTACTTCAAATAGCAATCACTATCAGGAATGAAGTCTGAGGGGAATTTCAATGATTGGATCAAGACATCCCCATCCCAACGACTGATCAAGGCACTCAGTCTCTGCCAGGTCACTCAGCTGATCGAACAGCAGATCGAATCCGCTGGCGAAGAGGGACACTAAGAACAGGTCATCGCTTGAGCTGTGCCGCTGAAACCCTTCGAAGCCATCGTGATCGGTTCAGGTGCAACCGGAGGCGTGGCCGCCCAAACGCTCGCTGAAGCAGGGGTCCGTGTCCTGGTGGTGGAAACAGGACCCGACCTCAGCGCTCAAGAGGCCCTGGGAAGCGAACCCAGCAACAGCATGAGACGGGTTAGCGGCCTTCTCAGCGGAAAGCATCGGCTTCAGGCCCAGCACCCCGGCTATTGGAAACACAATCCACTGCTCTATGCCGATGAGCAGCGCTATCCGTATTCCACACCAAACGATCAACCTTTTCTCTGGACTCAAGGACGCCAGGTTGGAGGCAGAAGTTTGACCTGGGGTGGAATCACCCTTCGACTCTCAGACCTGGAATTTAAAGCTGCAGAGCAGGATGGCCACGGGTACTCCTGGCCGATTTCCCATCAAGATCTCGATTCGCATTATTCCTCGCTGGAGCGGCAATTTGCTGTTCATGGCAACAGAGATGGACTAGCGCAGCTCCCAGATGGTTGCACCACCGCACCCCTGAGCTTCACCCCAGAGGAAGAACAGCTGGCGAGAGACCTCCAGGACTCGGCTGACATCAAGATGATTCACTCCCGCGGGTTTTCGGCACATCAACCGTCCGCAGAGTGTCCATGGCCCCCATCAAGCAGTCCGGGAAGCAGTCTCAGCGCAGCCCTCTCCACTGGACGCGTGGAGGTGCTGTCAGGACACCTGGCAGAACGCCTACTGATGAACGGCGATCAAAGTCGCGCCCGCGGAGTCGTTGTGATCGATCAACGCAACGGTGAGCGCATGGCCTTGGAGGCAGCTTTGGTGGTTCTCTGCGCTTCCACCATTGCCTCGCTGCGATTTCTATTGCTCTCAGAGGGCTCATCAGCACCAGAAGGAGGCTTTCAGGATCCCTCAGCCAGCCTGGGACGTCACTTGATGGATCACGTCTCCACCTGCCGCTTCTTTGCCGTTCCAAGCAGGAGTGGGCGTCAACCTCTCCAAGACCAAGACCCCACCAGCCAATTGTCGGGGGCTGGAAGTTTTTTCCTTCCCTTTGGGAGTCTCCCACCACACCGCGACGGGCTTCTCCCATTTTCAAGAGGGTATGGACTGTGGGGCGCAATCAATCGCTTTGATCCGCCCTGGTGGTTAAAAAGGAATCCCGACTGTCGCTTGGGTTTTCTGATTGGTCACGGGGAAGTGCTTCCGTCCGCTCAAAACCGGGTCACCTTGTCGGAAACAGTCGATCGCTGGGGCGTTCCCATCCCGCATATCAGCTGCCGATGGGGAGCGAACGAAACAGCAATGGTGGCTCACATGCACACCATGATGGCTGAGGCCATTGCTCTTGGTGGAGGGGAGATTCAACCGCTCACCGATCTTGTCAAGATGCCGCTGATCGAACCTGTTGTCAGCAATATGGAGGCCATGAAAGCAGGCGCGCCTCCGCCTGGGTACTACGTGCACGAGCTGGGTGGAGCTCCGATGGGCAGCGATGAGAACAACAGCGTTGTGGATCCCTGGAATCGCCTCTGGCGCTGTCCAAATGTGTTGGTTGTTGACGGCTCCTGTTGGCCCACTTCAGCGTGGCAAAGTCCGACGTTGACGATGATGGCCCTCACGAGGAGAGCTTGTTTGCAAGCGCTCAGGCCTGAGAGCGCGTAAAAAGATCATCGAGGTAACGCTCTGTAACGGCTCGATCAGTACAACCATTTTGCACTAAAAATTGAGCAATTGCTGAACTAAGCAGACGATATTGATCCCAGCGAGGATTTAATCCAATGAAATCCTTCATTCCGCGATAAAGAACCTCGGGGATTTCCGCTTCCATACTCACCAATGAAATTCCTAGGTCGTCGAGTGATTCAGCGACGGGAGTTTCGCAATGTTCAAGCTGATACTGATCCATGGAATAAGGGCAATCCTCGGTGGGGCTCGTTACTAAGGAAGACACATGAAGGGGGCAACAGTCAAAAACGAAGACATTGAGGAAATGAGAGGGAAACCCAGGTGAGATTCATTGCGCCCCAGTGGATCTCGAAGACCGGGTCGTGATGCATTTGAACCGAGTGCTGGCATTGCCGAAGATGTCAAGTTCAGTTGAAGCCAAATTGGGAAAACCACAGACTCTCAGCAATGAGCCTGGATCCCGCATAAAGACCGTGGAAAACGCGGCTGATTCTGTGGAAAAAGTAGGAACAATCAGCTTGCTCCTGGATTGATCAGCCTCGCTTATATGGGCAAGTCTCTTTGGACTTACGCGGGACAGATTCATTGAGAAAGCGAGTAAAAACGTGCGTCCTTCATGATTCAGGGGCATCTGTCTTTGAATCCACACGGCGAGCACGAAGGGTGCTTGGGCCTAAGGGATGTTCCGCATGCGGATAGGGGTGATGTCCATGGTCATGGGCGTGGTCGTGGTCGTGGTCGTGGTCGTGAGTGTGGTCTCCATGCATGGGAGAAGGATGCCCACCCCCCAGCGGAATAGGCACACCATCGGGCTGACAAGCACCGGTGCACTCGCGCTCGCATAGATCGCAGCCATCGGTCAGGCCCTCCACATGGTGATGGTGGCTGGCCTGGGCTAGGCCCACCTCTGTCTCAAAGCCGAGCACCTGTGCTCTGTATTTACAGAGCGAGCAATTCATCGCTGTCTCACCACCGAGCACCTCATCCACCCGCTCCACAAACGTGTCTTGGACCCTTGCATGGTCTCCGAGGTAGGAGGCATGCAGAAATTCCACCTCGGGATGATCGTTGGCGACGCGTTCACTGTGCTGGCGAATCCTGGTCACAAGAACACCAGAAAACAGGAAATAGGGGAACACGATGATGCGCTTAAACCCAAGGCGCACCACATGCCGCAGACCTGGCTCCACCAGCGGGAACGTCACGCCTGAATAGACGGTTTCTCCCCAGCCGAAGCCAAACCCTTCCACAAGCATCCGCGCAACCTTGGCGACATTGGAATTGGCATCTGGATCCGATGACCCGCGTCCAACAACCACCAACATGGTTTCGGACAAAGGAACGCTTGGATTGGCGTCCAAGGCTTCTTGGATCCGAGCGCCTGCGGCTGCAATCATCAATCGATCAACACCCAGTTCTCTGCCGTAATCGATCTCCAAACCCGTTTCAGCGCTGTAGGTGTTCAGCACAGACGGGATGTCGTTTTTGGCGTGGCCTGCTGCAAACAACATGGCCGGAATGGCCAACACCCGCTCCACCCCTTGCTCTCTTAAGCGATCCAAACCATCCCTAAGGATTGGATTGGCAAATTCCAAAAACCCATGTTCAACAGGAATCGGGCTCATGCGCCGGCGAAGACCGAGCGCGAGACGTTCAAATTCCTCAACCGCTAAGCGATTCCTGCTGCCATGACCACAAATTAAAACGCCGTAAGGCGATGGTTGCGGCGCACTCGGATCTGAACTCACTCGGTTCGTTCCACTCCCACGACACTATCCTCGGCATTGTTGAATCGCGCTTGTTGGTCTTGCCTCGACCACCGGTTCGCATGGGAGCCAAAACGTGACCAAGCATGCTGCGCTTTGGAATCCATTGGCCAACGATTCACACCCTGCGGGGTGGATCTCGTCTGATGCAATCACGCTTTCCAATCTGATTCGCCAAGGGATCCAGCCAAGCCCGTTGATGGTTTGTTCAGGGGGCACAAGCAGTCGCTGTGCTGCCGATGGACTCTGGACTCTGGACTTGAGAGCGCGCCATCGCCAGCTGGTGATCAGCGAAGCAGGCGATGAGGTGGAGATTGGGGCAGGACTCTCCATGGCCGAGGTTTTAGAAGGTCTGCAAACCAGGGGGCGCTCGATCCCCGTTGGCCTCTCCACCCTTCCAGGAAGCGGCTTTGTTTTAACGGGTGGCATCAGTCCCCTAAGCCGATCCCAGGGCCTAGCCATGGATCACATCGTGGGGCTGCGAGGGGTTTGGGGAAACGGCGACTTCTTCGAGCTGTCAGCCCCGGTGAGTCCCCATGAAGAGCAGCAGCAATGGAGAGGCCTGCTCGGTGCCGCTCCATTCCTAGCCATTGTCACGGCGATCCGGTTGCGTACGCAGGAGCTCACACCGCTCGTCATTTGGCGGAGCATTGGCAGCGCTCAGCAGCTTTCCATTGCGATGGAGGTGGCAGAACAGTGGAACCACAGCGCCAGCTTGCAGTGGACCTGGAACGAAAGAATTGAGCTGTTCATTGTTTGCTTTGCGAACGACGCTGCCGCGATAAAAGCGGTGGAGTCGCTGAAAACACGGCTAGGCCAATGCGCTGAGTCCAGCATGACGATGGTGCCCGGCCAACATGCCCAGCCCCCCTTTGGAACATTGGCGAGATCCACGGCTCTCCAAGGGCGCATCCACACCGAAATCGTCAGCAGGCTCGGGCCAGCCTGGGGCCAACGCTGGCCGGCACTCATGGCAGAACTGGAGCAACTCATGCGCAGGCGTCCTCACCCCGGATGCCAAATCAGTGCCCAACAACTTGGTGGGAAGAGTTCTCAGGTTCCCGTTTCACGCACCTCCTTCCTTCATCGCGATGCGATCTGGAAACCATGGTGTACGGCCACTTGGTCCGCAGGTGATACCAAGGGGCGAGACCGAGCACTGGAGTGGTTATGGCAGACCAACAACCTTGTCTCTGACTACTGCCCAGGTGCTCACCTCGCTCAGATCCATCCCCACCTGTCGTGCCACAAGGCGGAACTCCATGACGCCTTTCAAGACTGGCTTCCAGGCCTCAATCAATTGAAGACACATCACGATCCCCACGGGTTGCTGCCACCTCTCTGAGATACGGTCCCTGAATAGAAAGTGGCACTGACGCCCATGGCTTCCTCTCCCGCAATGGGACTTCAGAACTGGTTCAGCAATCCGAGACGGGATGTTCTCTCAGGCCTGGTCGTGGCCTTCGCCATGATTCCAGAAGCAATCGCCTTCTCTGGGATCGCAGGCGTAGATCCCAGAGTTGGATTGTTTGGAGCCTTTTGCCTCTCCATAACAATTGCCTTCGTCGGTGGACGAACGGCGATGATCACCTCCGCCACGGGATCGACAGCCCTGTTGATGACCGGATTGGTCGCGACAGGAAATTTGCGCGGGGAAGGCCTGGGGCTGGCCTATTTGATGGCAGCAGGAATTCTCACCGGAGTCTTCCAAATTCTCTGGGGATATTTGCGCCTGGCTTATCAGATGCGATTCGTGCCTCTGGGTGTCTTAAGCGGATTTGTGAATGCTCTTGCTTTATTGATCTTTCAGGCTCAACTTCCTCAATTGGGAATCAACCTTCACTTTGGAGAAGCCGGCCATGACCATGCCATGCAGGCCCTCAGTGGAAGTCAAATTCCCGTTGTCTGGGCCCTCGTTTTGCTTGGTCTTGTCATTATTTATGGCCTACCGCGCATCACACGCGTCCTGCCTTCCCAACTAGTAGCGATCATTGTGATTACAGCCATCAGCATGGGGCTGAATCTGGACATTCCCAAGGTTGAGAACCTTGGAGAGCTTCCTAATGGCCTTCCTATGTTTAACCTTCCCTTTGGCGATGTAAGCAATCAACGGGTTCCTTTCAGTCTTGAAACGTTTGGGATTGTCTTGCCAACAGCACTTTCAATCTCGCTGGTTGGCCTCATGGAAACATTCCTCACCCAAGATATTCTTGACGAAAGAACTGATTCTAATTCAAATAAAAATACGGAAGCAAAAGGCCAGGGAATTGCAAACATCGTGTCCTCCTTGTTCGGCGGAATGGCTGGCTGCGCCTTGGTCGGCCAGTCCGTCATGAACATCGACAACGGTGGACGTACACGTCTCTCCACACTGTCGTCGGGGATCAGCCTCTTAGCGATGATTTTGCTTGCCAGCGCTTGGCTGAAGCAGATCCCCATGGCCGCGCTGGTCGCAGTCATGATTGGAATCGCCTTGAGCACAGCCGACGTGGCTGGGCTGCGCAATATTCGCAATATCCCCAAAAGTGACACGGCCGTGATGCTGATGACTTTCGCGGTCACCATGCTCACCACGCCCCACAACCTTGCTCTAGGTGTATTGGCAGGTGTGGCCCTTGCAGGCATTTTATTCAGCCGCAAAGTCGCAAAAGTGATTCGCGTTGAAGCGATCAAAATCAGTGAAGACGAAAGTCGCTATGTAGTCAGTGGACAATTGTTCTTTGTAAGCAAGATTTATTTCCTACAAGGATTTGACGTACACGATCATCCAGCCAGAATCACCATTGACATGAGCCAGGCACATATTTGGGATCAAAGCGGCGTTGGAGCACTCAACCAACTCATTCGCAAGCTCAGACTTGGCGGATCTGTCGTGAATGTGGAGGGGTTAAACAAAGAAAGTTTGAATCTGTTTGAAAAAATTGGAAGTCAACCTGAGGGCAGTCATGGTTGAGCATGAATCAGCTTGAGCACTATTTCTTGTTGTAGAGGAGTGCCAAACAAGCCGTCATGTCATTGCGCATGCCTTCGAGACGATTCCTGATCTCAACATCATTCGGATTCAACTCGACATAGCGAACGGTCACATCGTTACCGATGCTCATGATCAGACAAAGGGTTTGCAAATCATTCGTTTCAACAGCCCTGATTCGAGCCCCCTCAAGCATTACTTTTAAAAGGGACATTTTATTGTAATAAGCCTGTTGATCAGTTTCCTTCCAGGCCATCACTGGAGGAACCATGCCAAATAAAATCAGAGCCGAAAACAGGGCCGATCTCACAAAGGTTCGCATCATCGAGTTGTTCACGAACACGTGTGAAAACTAAACCAGTTCTTTGGATTGACAAGATCGTTCCCCCTGATGAACGAGCTCTGACACACTTGATCCCTAACAGAGACAATCAGATGAGAGTCCGTCTTCTTGCACTGCCGCTGGTTTCTCTCCTATTCATTTTGAATGGATGTGCCACCCTCGGAGAAGGCGGTGCTTCAAGACTTGATCTGATCAAACGGAGAACGGAACTTCGCTGTGGAGTCAGCGGCAAAATTCCCGGTTTTAGTTTTCTACAAAGGGATGGATCCTTTGCAGGACTGGATGTAGACATCTGCCGAGCCTTTGCTGCGGCCTTTACTGGAAGCCCAGATCAGGTGCAGTACAGGTCTCTGACCGCTCCCGAACGATTCACTGCGCTCCGAACTGGAGAGATTGATCTCCTATCGCGCAACACCACGTTCAACCTCAGCAGAGATGCTGCAGGAGGAAACGGCGTCAGCTTCGCTCCCGTTGTGTTCCACGACGGGCAGGGGCTCTTGGTCAAGCGCAACAGTGGAATCACCAAGCTCAGCAACCTCAAGGGCAAAACCATCTGCGTGGGCTCAGGCACGACAACCGAGCAAAACCTCAACGATGCCTTTCAGGCCAGAGGGATCGACTACAAACCGGTCAAGTATCAGGATCTCAATCAAGTGATCGCTGGCTACCTCCAAGGTCGCTGCAGCGCCATGACCTCCGATCGCTCTCAGCTCGCTGCGGCCAGATCCGGCTTTAACAACCCCGAGCAACACGTCATTCTCCCTGAAGTCTTGAGCAAAGAGCCCCTCGCTCCACTGGCAGCAGGTGGTGATCAGCGACTCACCGACGCCATGCGCTGGGTGATCTATGCATTGATCGCCGCGGAAGAATTAGGCATTAACCAACAAAATATTGGAGACAAAGTTGAAGAAGCCAAACGCCGACCTGAACTCACTCAACTGAGGCGCTTTCTTGGCATAGAAGGTGATTTAGGTCAAAAGCTAGGTTTAAACAACGATTTCATTGTCAACGTGATCCAAGCAGTAGGAAATTACGGTGAAATCTATGATCGACATCTCGGCCCTAAAAGCGCCGTGCCGATCCCGAGAGGCCTCAATCATCTGCACAGCAATGGAGGTGTGCTGACCTCACCCCCGTTCCAATGAATCGTTCGAAACGCTGGTGGTGGCAGGTCATCATCGTGCTTGGGCTCCTCACGGTGATGGGGATTCTGATTAATAATCTCGCCGTCAATTTGATAAGAACGGGCCTAGGGCTCAGTTTTGATTGGTTGTGGCGACCCGCAGGTTTCGCGCTCAGTGAGCACCCCCTTCCTTATCAACCTTCAGACAGCACAGCCTGGGCTTTGTTGATGGGATGGCTGAACAGCTTGCGCGTGATCGTTGCAGGGATTGTGTTGGCCACCCTGCTTGGCGTCACCACCGGTGCTGCTCGGCGCAGTCTCAATCCATTGTTGAGACAGTTAGCAGCTCTCTATGTGGGATTGATTCGTCAGATCCCTCTTCTCTTGCAGCTTCTGTTCTGGTACTTCGTTGCCTTCCTGGGACTTCCTTCCGAGCCATTCGCACCCCTTGGAGCAGTCATTCACCTGTCGAATCAGGGGATCAGCTTGCTCGGAGTCACGCTCAGTGTGGAGTTTGCAGCCGTCCTGCTCGGACTCAGCGTGTTTACGGGAGCGTCGATTGCGGAGGTGGTTCGCGGTGGTCTCGATTCCGTGCCACGAGGTCAGTGGGAGGCCTTCCGCAGTCTTGGCATGACGGAGGGCCTGGGCTTACGCCGCATCGTGCTTCCCCAGGCCCTTCCGGCAATCCTGCCTGCCCTGAGCAGTCAATATTTGAATCTGGCCAAAAACAGCACCTTGGCGATTGCCGTTGGCTACGCCGATCTCTATGCGGTGAGTGACACAACCATCACCCAAACAGGACGCGCAATCGAGGGATTTTTGCTGCTTTTGCTGAGTTTTCTGCTCCTGAACTTGCTGATCAATGGGGGCATGCAGCTGCTGAACCGAGCTGTTTTAAGGGGCCAGCACCATCATTAAACTGATCCTCAAGCAGTCCGCTTTTATGAATACTCGCCGAATCGCCGCAGTCCTTTTAATTGTGGCGTCTATTGCAGCCATTTTGCTGCCCTTTGCATCAGCAACCCTTCTCACCATTGGATTAGGGGGAATTGTGTTCGTCGCTGGGCTGAATCAACTGCTTCGGATTGGAGATATTCCAAACAATCAGGGGAAACTTTTTAAAGGTTTGTCAGGCCTGCTTTATATCGGCGGTGCTGTCTTCATTCTGATCGACCCAATCGACAGTGAAATCAGTCTCACGCTGTTTGCAGGTGTCCTCTTGCTTGTGGAAGGGGTCATGGAATTAGCAACAGGAGCCAGTACGAATGCACCCGCACGCGGTCTTGTGGTGGTGGATGGAATCGTGACGGCCGTCCTCGGATTGCTGCTGGTGATCGAATGGCCTTCTGACAGCCTCTGGGCTTTGGGGACCATCTTTGGAGTCTCTCTTTTCCTGTCCGCCTTGAACTTGCTCAAGCCCACAGATGCTCCACCAGCTGCCAGCTAATGGCGAGCCGATTCAAGCCTCGGCAGCGGCGTTATCAGCGTTGGCGCCAAAAACCGATTGAGGCCGCATCGAGCGTTTTCATCCTCGGGTTGATTGCTTGGGCTCTCTGGTCAACCGGATCCTGGCTGATCACTGGAGCTGATTGGCGGGTGGTGACTCACAACTTTCCGCTGTATGCCTTTGGCAGCTATCCCGCTGATCAACGCTGGCGGCCTTTGCTATGGATGGTCCTCATCCTGATCTTGACGATCACCACGCTGGGCAGTGATCGCTTACCTCAAGCTCTGAAACGCCTCCAGCCACTCTTGCCATGGGCATGGATCCTGATGGTGCCCACCGGAGTGGTCCTGCTGGCTGGATCCGCCAACCTTCAAGCCGTGCCATCTCGCGCCTGGGGCGGGCTCACGCTCACATTGCTGCTGACAGCAGCGAGTGGGGCATTAGCCCTACCCATGGGTGTCGCGCTTGCGATCGGCAGAACATCCCATTTGGGTTTGGTGGCGATGCTCTGCCGCCTCTACATCGACCTGATGCGTGCCGTCCCTCTCATTGCGGTGTTGTTCTTTGGGCAATTGCTTCTACCGCTTTTCCTCCCGGTTGAAATCGAAATCAACCGAGTCTTGCGAGCGGTGATGGCGTTTGCACTGTTTGCCGCGGCCTATGTCGCTGAGGATGTGCGCGGAGGACTGCAGTCCATCCCGCCCACCCAAGGGGAAGCGGCCGCGGCCCTCGGTCTCAATACGTCCCTCACGATGAGACTGATCATTCTTCCCCAGGCACTGAGAATTGCTATTCCGGCCTTAACCAACCAAGCGATCGGGTTGCTGCAAAACACCAGCTTGATGGCCATTCTTGGATTGATCGAGCTACTAGGAATTAGCAGAAGCTTGCTTGCAAACCCTGAATACATCGGCCGTCATCTTGAGGTTTATGTCTGGCTCGCCGGTGTCTATTGGCTGCTCTGTTCAGGGATGGCCCTTTTGGCAAAGCGAATTGAACGTCAAGGCCTCTTATCGACTGGCTCCTAAGACCGCTCGTACTTCCAAAACACCATGTCTATTGCCATCCAAGCGCAGTCCGTCAGCAAGTCCTATTCCGACGATCATCGAGCCCTTGATGAGGTCAATCTCAGCGTCAGCCTTGGCGAAGTTCTGGTGGTCATGGGGCCCTCTGGTTCAGGAAAAAGCACCTTGATCCGCACGTTCAATGGGTTGGAAAGCATTGATGAAGGTCAACTGGAAATCGTAGGCATTCAGCTGGATTCCAACCATGACGAACGACAGATCAAACGAATCCGGCGACGGGTTGGAATGGTGTTTCAACAGTTCAATTTGTTTCCCCATCTCTCGATCCTCGACAACATCACCTTGGCTCCAATCCGTGTCAAAAAGACAAATAAAAAAGAAGCGGAACTGAGGGCCATGGCGCTGTTGAGCCAAATGGGGATTGCTGATCAGGCCATGAAACGCCCCGCCCAGCTCAGTGGCGGGCAGCAACAACGGGTCGCCATCGCCAGAGCTTTGGCGATGGATCCAGAGGTGATGCTGTTTGACGAACCAACCAGTGCTCTCGATCCAGAACGCGTCAAAGAAGTTCTCGATGCCATGCGCACGCTGGCCTCAGCAGGAATGACCATGGTGGTCGTCACCCATGAGCTGGGATTTGCCCGTGAGGTCGCTGACCGGGTGCTGTTTATGGACGCGGGAAAAGTGGTTGAACTTTCCGACGCCAAGACATTTTTTAGTCATGCCAAAGAAGAGCGCAGCAGGCGCTTTCTCAATCAAATGACCAACTGACAACGGCCATCCAACTGGTGCAGAGCCCGCTCAGCTGCCACAAGCTCCCTTTCGGTCTGCAGCCAGCTTTCATTGCCAACGGGGAGGCTGTTGATTTGCTCAGCCAAACGCTCCTGCAAGCGCTCACGTTGAGCTTGCAAGGCCTCACTGAGCCGAACAACTCTCTGGGGGATGGAACAGAAAGGAGCCGAAACAGCCACTGAGCACCGGTCGTGGGACAGCTGAGACTTTGGCACATCATCGCGAATGTTCCTAGTCTTTACCGAGATCTGGCAGTCACCGCGATTGATCGCCTCCTGGTTGAACTCATTCCAGGCCTTCTGAGTGGATATCTGCTTGGACGCTTCAAACCGGGGTGGATCAAACCGCTAGCGACGCCACTCGTGCGCTACGGCGTTCCCATCAGCCTGATGGGCTTGCTCTTGAAGGGTGGATTGCATAGCTCCCTGGTGAGCACGGCCGCCATCGCCGCGGCCGCCATCATGGTCATGCTGCTGATGCTGAACAGTTGGCGTGAAGGCGGCAATCAGCAACTATCACCCACGCTTCAACTGGGAAGTTGCGTCGGCAACACGGCTTATTTCGGGATTCCGGTCGCCCTGGCCTTACTCCCCCCGGAGGCCCTATCGATCAGCATCGGCTACGACTTGGGCGCAACCCTGCTTTGTTGGGGACTCGGACCCATCTGGCTCGCAGGAGCTCGGCCGGAGGCTCATCCTTCCCGTTGGCGTGAGTTAGTCAACCACCTCAGTTCGAGTCCAGCATCACGAGGACTCCTGGGAGCCTTGCTTGTGATGGCAACGCCATGGCAAGCAACGATTACGACCGCACTCTGGATGCCTTCAAGGGTGGTCATCGTGCTGGCCTTGATCGTTGTGGGCATGCGACTCGCAGGCCTTGCAGAGGAGAGGTCAGCAGCAACGCATCTTGGGCAGAGACACCCTGAGCAAAGACTGCGCCCTCAAGCCAACCTGTTGAATGCTGCGCTGGTCTGCAAGCTTTTGCTCTTTCCTGCCTTTCTGTTTGGACTCAGCTTGATCCTTCCCATCAGCTCTATCGCACGTCAGGCTCTTGTCTTGCAGGCTGCAGCCCCCACGGCCATTTCCGTGCTTCTGATCGCAGAAACCGAACAGGCAGACAGCACGGCAGCAGCACAGCTCATTTGGCGCAGCACCCTGATCGCCATGATCACGATTCCGATTTGGGCTTGGCTGCTGAAGACGATGGCAGAAAGACTCGGAACGTGAGGTTCAACCGTGCCGTGCGGACCCTCCTGCGGACCGGAAGGCCATGCATCCACAAGCGTTGACACTCAGGCTCCATCACCAGCAGATCCCCATCTGCAAGCGCTAGTTCCTCTCGGCACTGGCTCTGGCGATGCCGAAACTGAAAAGCCCTGGTGGCACCAAACGAAAGGGAGGCGATTGGATAGTTGGCATCAATCTCCGGTTCATCATCAGCATGCCAACCCATGCGGTCGTCTCCATCCCGATAGAGATTGAACAGGCATCCATTGAATGGAGCCGAGCAACTCTCATTCACCTTCTCAAGCAAAGGCGTAAACCAGTCGGGCCATCCCTGGCCTCGATGCGTCACACCGCTATAGCGATACGACACTGAAGCGTCCGCAAGGAAAGCCGCCAATCGCGGCACAGGGTGGACCTTGCCGTAAACCCGAACTTGGGGCTGCTCCCAGACGATCTGTTCCTGACACAGTCCAAACCAGTAAGCCGAAGCCTGCGGTTCAAGCCAGCCAACACGATGGTTCCAGCTCATCGATCGAGGGTCTTGCCAACAACAAACCAGTAACGAGCCATAACAGAGACGAAAACTTCGAGCGAACTACCCATACATTCTTTCCATGGCAGCTCGTATCACGGAATCGGAGTTTCTCAAACGGGCGCATGAGCGCTTCGGTGAACACTTTGATTATTCAGAGATCAAATACCGCAGCTACAAGAGTCCGGTCAAAATTCGTTGCAACGACCATCCGGTGCAACTGATCAACATCACGCCTGAGAAACATCTGCAAACCACAGGGGGCTGTCGGCACTGCCTCAGAGAAAGACGGATTGCCGCCTTGGAGCGGGAGCTCAATCGCGATGCTGCTCAGCGGCCGACCGAAACCCCAGCTCCAATCAAAACAGCCGCAAAAAAGGGAGCCCTGTCCTCCTAGCGGGCACTCCCTCTCCTGCTAAAGGGGGAGCCGAGCCGTTCTGGTTAGGACTGAAGACTCACACGGTGGTAGCAGAACCACAACCACTGCTGGAAGAGCAAATTGCGATGGGAACGCCAGAGCGTTCTCGGGTGATCCGCATCAAAGTTTTCAGGTGGTGGAACATCACCACGGGCGCGATCGCGCTCCATTTCCCCTTGCAACCTCCCAACGTTGTATTCAGGATGGCCAAGATGCATGAGCTGACGCTGATCCGGCGTCTCAAAAATGGTGTACCCCACCTTCTCTCCATGGGCTAAAAGCCTCAGTCGCCCCTGGCGTTGCGCCGATTCCATCGCCGCATCCGGCAAACCCGCATGACGGCTTTGGGGACAGAGAAATTGATCATCCTGCGTTCCCATAAGCGGATGACCAGGCACAAGACTGCGCATCGGAAACACCCCAAATAGTTTCCGATCAAACGTCACCTTGTTCACTCCAGCGAGATAGGCCAGAGCAAATCCAGCCCAACAGAGGCCCAGAGTGCTGGCACAAGAGTGACGAGCTTCCTTAATCAGCTCAACCAATTCTGGCCAATAGGTGACGTCCTCAAATGCCAGGTGTTCCACTGGAGCACCGGTAATGATTAATCCATCCAATGGACGCTGGGACTGAGCCTCCTCCCAACTCACGTAGTGCTGGTTGAGATGGGCCTGGTCCCAACTTCGGTACGCATGCGATTGAAGACGAATCCAAATCGGTTCAATCTGAAGAACCGAAAGACCCAGAGGATGCAAGAGGTTGAATTCGTACTGCTTCCCTAGGGGCATGATGTTGAGAATGCCAATGCGCAGGGGCCGGATGTCCTGACGCTCGGCTTGTTCAGGTTCAATCCAAGAGATCCGGTTCCGTTCAACAGCGGTGATCTTGTGATAGTTCCTAGGAAGTATGAGTGCCATCAGCTCAGATCCCTTCCACTGACTGAGTTTGATCCATCATGTATTCAATGACGAGCGGCCTTTCTATGCATGGTGTGGTCTTTTCAAGGTAGCCACAGCCCATCTCCATGACTGCACAGAATATCGACCACCTGGGCCTTGGGCTCCAAGTGATCGACCACCTCTCCCTACTCAGCTCGCCAGCGCCTGCTCAAAATCAGCCTTGATGTCATCGATATGTTCCAAACCGACAGACACGCGCACCATGGTGGGAGTCACACCAGCTGAAGCTTGTTCATCAGCACTGAGCTGCTGATGGGTCGTGGAGGCTGGGTGAATCACCAGCGTCTTGGAGTCGCCCACATTGGCGAGATGGCTGGCCAACTTGAGACTGTCGATGAAACGCACCGCATCGTCGTAGCCACCCTTCAGGGAGAACATCAGCATGCAGCCCATCCCACGGTCGGTGAGATAGCGCTTAGCACTTGCGTGATAAGGGTCGCTGGGCAATCCGGGATAGCTCACATGAGCAACACTGGAATGCTCCTGCAACCAAGTGGCCAGCGCCATCGCATTTTGCGCATGTCTCTCCACGCGCAAGCTCAGGGTTTCAAGGCCTTGCAGCAACAAAAAGCTGTTAAAAGGACTGATGGCCGGTCCCCAATCGCGGAGACACTCCACCCTTGCTCTGAGCGCAAAGGCGATGTTGCGTTCATCGGGTAACCCCAGCATTTTGCAGATGTCACTCCCGAAACCAAAGGCATCCCAGTGCACAAGGCCGTGATACGCGGCACTCGGCTGACTCATCAACGGGAACTTGCCATTTCCCCAGTTGAAGGTGCCGGCATCCACAATCACTCCACCAAGGCTGGTGCCGTGTCCACCAATCCATTTCGTCGCACTCTCCACCACCACATCGGCGCCATGCTCAATCGGTCGAATCAAGGCTCCCGCCGCTCCGAGGGTGTTGTCGACAATCAGAGGGATGCCCCGTTCCTTCGCGAGTGCAGAGAGGCCAGCGAAGTCGGGAATGTTGAAGCGGGGGTTGCCCATCGCTTCCACATAGATCGCCTTGGTGTTGTCATCAATCTGCGCCGCAAAGCTGGCGACATCGTCACCATCAGCAAACTTGACCTGGATTCCTAGGCGCGGAAATTGCACCTTGAATTGGTTGTAGGTGCCGCCGTACAGAAAGGATGTGGAAACAAAGTTGTCTCCTGCCTGCATGCAGTTGGTGATCGCCAAAAACTGAGCTGACTGCCCCGAAGCGGTGGCGACAGCCGCCACCCCACCTTCCAAAGCAGCAACGCGCTTTTCAAAGACATCCGTCGTGGGGTTCATCAACCGGGTGTAGATGTTCCCGAATTCCTTCAACCCAAACAAGTTGGCGCCGTGTTCAGCGTTGTTGAACACGTAGGAGCTGGTCTGGTAGATCGGGACCGCCCGAGAGTTTGTCGTGGGGTCAGGGACCTGACCAGCATGCAACTGAAGGGTCTCGAAACGTTGTGATGTCAAGGCCGAAATACGGATAACTCCGTTCTAGCTCGCAACTTCCATTGCAGGGTTCCAATTGTCGTCAGGTGCCGGTTTTTCAGTCTCAGCAAGGGATGGAAGCGTGTCACGCATCAGAGGGCCAAAGCGACTGCGCACTTCTGATCGAAAGGAGCTTGCTGCTTCAGCACTGAGCACTGGATAGGGCTGGTCACCCTCCTGCTCGCGCAAATGACGCCACTTGCTGTTCTCTTGCGCCTTGAGTTCTTTTAAGGCAGCCATGAAGTCGTAATTCTTGGTCTGACCATCTGCAGCAGCGAGAGGGCCAGCCTGGGCTGCGAGTTCTTCCCGGACCGCATCAAATGCTTTGGCCTTAATCGTGTCGGGAAGCCCAAGAACTGGCTGGTAGTAATCGAGCAAACGTCTCTCCTCCTCCAGCAAGATCGGCCAAGCACCACGGGATCCTTCGGGTAAGGCATACCCGGCTTCAGCCGTATCCATCGCCTCTAGATGGAAACAGAGCCAGCGGTAATAGGACTTTTCGTTGATCGCCTTTTTCGCTGCAGCCTTGCCCGAAACAATCGCTGGGAGTGCGGCTTCAGCCTTACGCAGGAACAAACGATCCTCACGTTCGAGGTTCATTGCTCCCCAACGCTGGCGATAGTCCCATAGCTCGGCGTATCGGGCCACTTCGTCCGTGGACCAACCAAGGGTCTTGAGCTCATCGGCTCGATGCGTCAGTTCCTTCGCCAAAGAGCTCAGCCTTCATCTGATCGGAATCGTAGAGGTCAAAGGCGATCACGCCAGTTTCTAAGCCTCAACCTGCAGGACGACTGTGCGGGTTTTGACGCAAATACTCCAAGACGTTTGTGGGCTGTTGCTGGTTGTACCCCTCATGAAGCCAGAGATCACCCGCCGAGGAGGCGTAGTGAATTTGCCAGTGATACAAACCTCGATAGGCGAGAAGATCCCGTTTCAACAGGTCGGCGTAATGGACCACAGCCCTGCCGTAATGATCGCTGTTGTTGTAGCCCCAGAGCCCTTTTCGGATGTCCTGAAGGCCACCACGGCGCACCAAATAGCGTGCCGCCGCATGGATGGCATCCCATGGATCGCGAATGTCACCACCCCGGCCAATTCCAGGTTCCGTCCAGGTTGTCGGTAGAAATTGCATGGGACCTTGAGCATTGGCGACGGAAATGCCATCAATGCGACCCATCCCCGTTTCGACCAAATTCACAGCAGCTAGAATCTCCCATTCGATCCCTGTGGACGCTGAAGCACTGCGGTAAGCCTTGAGCAATTGATCTGGAGGAGCCGGAGTCTGAATCCGCCAGGCCGGAAGCGTGGAGGAAGCAGGGCCACGATGCATGGCAAGAAACGAGCGCCGAGCTGCGATGTGCCGATCAAACACCCAGCGCCAGCGCTCATCGAGCTTGGATCTCACCTGATTGGCGAGAGCAGGGCGATGCGACAACACCCGATAAAGCACCTGTTGCTGATGAGCCAGAGGGGGAATGGCCTCTGAGGAGACGTCGGGATTGCGTATGGACAGCTCAATCTCTGACAACAATTGAGCGAGCTGATCAGGGTTCGCCGGAAACAGCGGATAGTGCGCTCCAGAAGGAGCGCGGGGAAGATCTGGGCTTGTAGGGAGAGCTGGAAGAGCGAGCTCCGTTGGTTCAACCTGTTCCGAGACTCCCTGCTCTTGATTTTTGGGGTCCTGGAGGGCAGGGGAACCACAGCCCCAGGCCAGGGGAATCGCCAAGAGGGAAAGAGAGATCAGGAGGCGGCGGACTGAAGTCATCATCAAAAGCTTCGACGATCCATCAACAGGTCAAAAAGCTGCGACGGTCATGAAAGTCTGCAGCCTCCCCTGGATGGGAGAGAGCCCAATAGCTGAGTCGGCCATTGATTTCCTCGAGAACCATCGTCAGGCCAAGTTCGGGCATGCCCTCAATCGGCCACCAAGGACGTAAATCCAAGACCACATCACAACGAAAGTCCCGTCGCGTTTGTCGCACGGTCACGGCTGGTGGCAAGGCCTCAACCAACCCAGAGCCACTCTGTCGATAGCGCTCAAAGCTGTACAGATTCCAGTGACCCAAAGGCGATACGTTTAATTCCCAATACTGCTGAGAGTCGGGCAACCCGATGAACGCCTCAAAGCAACTGTGCTTCCAAAGTTCATCGCGGCGATCCCCCTGCAATGGACCTGTGACTGGACCTGATGTTGGCTCTGAGCAAGGCAACGCAAGCGCGAGCAAATCGCCATCACGCTGGGAAGGACGAAGGTTGTAGCTGAGTTCAAGAACGCCTCCTTCACGCCAAACAAACTCAGCACTGAGCAAAAGATTGGGTGATTCTTGGGGTTCTTGCGGAAGGAGCGGGCAAACCTGCCGGACCATCACGGGATGGCGCGACATTTCAGCACGCTCCTGAAAGTTCGCGAATCATGAGCTGAAGGTCATCCCCCTGGACTTCGATCGATTGGGTCAGCGCGAATTGCACCAAGGCTCGATCCAAATTGTGAGACGGTCGTTCTGTACGAAAGTAACGATCGCCATCCAGATAGTCGGTTAAAAAGCGCAACCCAAGCTCAAACGGAATCAAACGAATGCAGTCTGGTAGATAGCGAAAATCCTGTTCAGAAAGAAAAGAACGGCTCATCGTGAGGTAGCCCTCAAGAATCGCCCGACAGAGATTGAGATCGAACCTCACCATCTCAACCTGCAAGGTCTCTTCGCCGAGAGGGTTACAGCAAGAACGCAAACAATCGCCGATGTCGTAGTGCACCAATCCGGGCTTGACCGTATCCAGATCGATTAATCCCACCGCGCGACCACTGCGCTCATCGAGCATCACATTGTTGATCTTGGGATCTCCATGAATCGGGCGTCGTTGCAGCTCACCGCGTGCACAGGCCGCTTCCAACACATCCACGCAGTCGCGACGACGTTCCACGAAATCAAGCGCATTTTTCAGGCGCGGATCGAGAGATAACTGCTTCTCAATCCACTGGGTTTGATCTCGGCAAACAGTGTCGAAATGGTTGAGATAGCTGGGAGTGATATGGAAGCCTTCCAGGGTGTCTGCCAAGTCGCCAGTGGGCAAATCACTGATCAGGTGATGGAACATTCCCAATCCATACCCCACCTCTCGGGCATGGTCAGCATCGCGGATCACATCACTCGTGGTGGCCGCTCCGATGTAGGAAATCGAGCGCCAAAACTCACCGTTGTGCTCAACCCAATGGCCTTTGCGATGGCGTGTAGGGAGAACCTTTGGAATCTCCCAACGCCGTCCAGCCAATTCAGGGGGATCGGTCGCCAAACGTTGTTGCACATGCGTGCCCAGTGCAAGCAAATTGCGCATGACCAGCTCGGGCTTTTCGAACACGCTTGTGTTCAGACGCTGCATGACAAAAGCCCGACAATCCGCATCCGCTGCCAAGGACACCAAAAACGTGTCGTTCACGTTTCCAGAGCCAAGCGTGTCAATCGAGGTGATTTGCTCGGGCGGATGAAACAGTCCTGCAATCGCGTCAAGCGATGGGTAAAGCCTGGTGGTGGCATCGGCCATGACGAATCGCATGAGACTCAGGACGAAACAATGCCGTGTATCTGCTGATCCGCCAGCGCTGAGTGTGCGGAAAAAGAGCCGGGAAGCGGCAGCATGGGGTCAGAACACCCACTCAGCAACGGTGCCACGTTTTCTTCACACGGCTGACTGGCAAATCGGCAAGCCGTATCACTGGATTGAGGATCCTCAAAAACGAGCCCGACTTCAGCAAGAACGGATCAATGCCGTATCCCGTATCGCTGCAACAGCAAGCGAACACAACCTTGATGCCGTCCTGGTAGCCGGTGACTTATTCGACTCGAGCACGGTGGCGCCAGGCATTGTGATGGAGGTGATGGAAGCCATCGCTTCGATCAGCTGTCCTGTGCTGGTCATTCCTGGAAACCATGACCATGGAGGTGCTGGTGGAATCTGGCAGCGCCGAGACGTGCAACGTCAAATGCGAGAGCGTTGCCCGAACTTGCAGCTTCTCCTGCAAAAAGAGCCTCAAGTCATGGCAGGCATGGTGCTACTTCCTTGCCCGTTGCTGCGCCAACGAGACAGTCGCAGCCCCGCAGATTGGCTGGAATCCCTGAACTGGAGTGCGTTACCCCACGATCAGCCCAGGGTCGTACTCGCCCATGGCTCCGTTCAGGGCTTTGGTGCAGAGGGACAGGTCAACCAATTGCATCTCGATCGATGGCCTGAAGTGGAGGTGGACTACATCGCTCTCGGGGACTGGCATGCCCTGACCCAACTGAACCCACGCGCTTGGTATTCCGGCACCCCTGAACCCGATCGTTTCCCCACAAGTTCTCAGGACCAACGCTCGCAAGCCCTTCTGGTGGACGTGCACCGACAACGGACCCCAGAGGTCACTCCGATGGCAACAGGGGCCATGTCATGGCACAGGATCGACGCCAAACTGAACAGTGGGGCTGATCTTCAAGGCCTTAAAAAAACAATCGCGTCCTCTGTGGGGCGCAAGGTTGGGAAAGATCTCTTGAGGATTGAGCTCAGCGGCCAACTTTCTTTTCAAGAGCACCAACAGTTGCAACAGCATTTGCAAGATTTAGATCAACAACTTCTCCACCTCAGAATTCGCGGGATGCCCAAGCGCAGGCCGGAACCAGGAGAATTTCAAAGATTTCTGCAACGCGACGATGCGCCCTTGATCAGGGGCATCACGACAGAGCTTGCAGTTGAATTGGATAACAACAGCGGTACCGCCCCAGGCGCTGAGCACAACGCAACAGATCGGGCCATGCTCGAACAAGCGCTGCTCGAATTGCAGAGGATTGTGCTGGAAGAAGCAGAGGATCAGGAGGCTTCATGCGGCTGATTCGCAGTGAGTTCACCAGCGTTCGCCGCCATCAAGAACTGGTTCTTGATTTTTCCCCAGGTTTAACGGTCATTGGCGGAGCCAATGAAAGCGGCAAAAGTTCCCTGGTGGAGGCACTGCATCGAACCCTGTTTGTGCGTGCGGCCGCCAGTGGGACGGCAGCGCAGGATCTGCGTTCCCAGCTCCATGCAGGCCACCCCCAAATCAAGCTGGAATTTGAAGCCAGCCAACAACACTGGACCCTGCTCAAACGCTTCAGCGGACCCAGTGGCACCACCCAATTGGCAGCCAAAGGGCAGGCGGCTCTGATTGGATCAGCCGCTGAGGATCAGCTAGCCCACTTGCTCGGCGTTGACGAGATCCTCAACAGCAGGCAGGTGAACAAAACATTGCCCAGCCGCTGGGCCCATCTTTGGGTCAAGCAGGGGGAATCGGGTCGCGACTTGCTGAGCCTCGGCCATGAGCACTACGACCTCAACAGCTTGATCGAATGCTTGGAACAACAAGCCGAGCAATCACTGCAGTCACCTTTAGATCAACGCGTTCACACCCAACTCGAACGCCTGGTCTCCGAAAGCTTGAGCAGCCGAGGCGTTCGTCAGCAAAGCGAACTGTGGAAGCGTCAAGAAGCTCTTAAAGCCGCCAAGGAGCATCACGCTTCAAGCCTGGAACAACTGCAGGGGTTTGAGCTGTCCTGTGAGGAGCTCGATCGGGTTGAAACCAAGCTGCGCGCCCTGGAACGCGAGCAATTGCCTGAACTCCGACGACAGCGCCAACGATTGCTTCAGTGGCAGGAAGCGCTTCAACAATTGAAGCCGCTCACCCTGCAGCAGCAGCAACTCGAAAAAAGCTGCGCCAGCTTGCGCCAGCTTTCGGCTGACAGCACTGCCTGTGAGCGCAGCCTGGCCAGCTTGGAGCGTGATCTCAAAGATTTAGAGACGACCTGCAACGCGACCAGCAACCAAATCAAAGCGGCACAGAAACGGACCGCAGAACTCGAACAAAAAAAACAAACCCTTGAGGAACAGGGGCTCTTGCTGAGACAACGAAAGGACCGCGATGACCTGCAACGGCGCCTTGAGAGTCTCCATCTCCAGGATCAGGAACGCCAACGCTTAACCGAACAGCAACAGCAACTCAACGCGGCGTTCAACAAGATCGACGCCGGGACCGCCCAAGACCTGCAGCAACTGAACAAAACCCAAGAGGAGCTTCGGGCCATCGCGATTCGCATCGAGAGCATGGCCTCCAAAGTGTTGGTGGAATCGACAGATCAGACCATTTCCATTGAGGGATCAGATCTGAAGGAAGGTGAATCATGTGAACAAGCAGGGGTCTTCCGCATTGGCGTTGGAGAACACGTCCGTCTAAAGATCAGCCCAGGCGAAGGAACAGGACTCGCCTCACTCGAAAACAGACAAAAGACCCTCCAAAGTGCCTTGCAAGCTGGCTTAAAGCGTTGGAACGCAAGCTCCTTTGAGGAGGCTCAACAACGCAACGAACAACGCAACCTCCTTCTCCAACAGCAAGCACTCTTAAAAGCCCAATTAACACAACTGGCTCCTCCTCCAGGACAGAACGTCCCCAACCTCGAGGAGTTACGTCTCCAGTTGGATGCCCTCAATCAAGGTCTTCCAGCCAACGACCTGAAACCCAGTTCAGATGATGAAAAAGACCTAGAGACATGCCGGATTCACTACCGAGAGTTGAAAGACGAAAGCAACACGCATCAACAACAGATGCGGCAACTGGAAGTTCAGCACAATGCCAAACAGAAACATTGGCAACAAAAGCGTCTCCAGCAAGAACGACTCAAAGCAGAGCAGGAGCAACGTTTAAAGCAACATCAAACACTTGAACAAGAGGTGGGATCGCAGGAACAACTCGCAGAATTGATCCAAACATTGATCAATCAACAACAGGCATTGAAAGCTCATATTCAGGACCTTCAACGACCCATCCCAGGGCAAGAGATCTGCGATCCAAAAGCGGAATTAGAAACGCTTGATCGCCTAGAGCATCAGCTCACAGAGCAACGTCATGAGCTGGGGAGCCAGCGTGGTGCACTCCTGGAACGATGCGACTCTCTTGGACAGAGTGATCTCCACTCCGCAGTGGCAGAAGCCGCAGCAAAGCTCGACTTAGCCATGCAAGCTGAACAGCAGGAAGCCCTCTTGGTCCGCGCCCGTAGCCATCTACTTCAACGCTTTCAACAAGCGCGCAGTGATCTCTCTCAGCGCTATTCCAATCCGCTTAAACAGAACATCAATCAGGTCCTTCAACCCCTGCTGGGCAACCCAAAAGACGGCTGTTCGCTTGGGTATGACCCACAAGAGGGCTTGCAACAACTAGGCCTACAACGGGAGGGAACGCTCTTTGCCTTTCAGCAATTAAGCGGCGGGATGAAAGAACAATTGAATGCAGCCCTACGCATCGCGATTGCTGACACCCTTAAAGAGCGGCATGGGGGCTGTCTTCCCCTGCTCTTCGACGACGGCTTCACCAACACGGATGCTCAGCGCTTGCAGGGCGTTTTGAAGATGTTGCAAGAAGCCGTTTCAAGGGGCCTCCAGGTGATTGTTTTGAGCTGTGATCCTGATCCCTACAAATCCGTGGCCGACAACGTCATCATGATTGATTAAAGCGCATTTTCAATCACATTCATCGCTCGAAGATAGGCCGGAGGATCATCATCAACTTCCATATCCTCGAACCCTGAATCGCCACGAATCAGGCGCCTTGCATTATCTGCAATCACCGCATTAACGATCAGATCCATCGCCTCAGGCAGGTCCAGATTCTGCAAAGCCTCGGCATAACGGCGGCTATGGGATGGTCGAACAGATTCCTGACAATAGGTAGATAATTGCCGGCTATCAGTCATGACTGAAAAAGCAACATCTTTGGTCGCTTGTCGCCCATAAATAGCCATATAGAGCAAATTGATCATGGATGCGTCGTGAACAGGAATGGAATATTTGCGCGCAATTTGTGGCCAATAACGCAAAGCCTTCAACCCCTCTAGGCCGCCCTTGCGTAAGCCGGCAGCTTCACACCAACCTTCCAACTCCTCCATGCTTTCAGGACAACGCTGCTCAAGGCGCATGTGATCAGAAAGCACCTGCCCAACCTGAAAATTCCGCGTTGGCTTCCCTGAAACGGGCATCATCATGCTGCCGCGAACATCAGCCACCATCGCCGTGAGTTGCGCAAAGGTATGGTCACGAACCTTCTCCATGTCCCCTTCACGCACCAGGGCCGCTTCAATTCTCGGCACGCCATAACCGAGTTCAGTGAGTGAAAATGGCTGGCGGTTGTAAAGCCGTTGACGATCGCGGCGTGCCATCGACACCGTGGCGGCCTGATCCAGGCATTGATCCAAAAGAAGCGTGAGCAACGTCGGCAAAACGCCTGGATTCTGTTTGTGAAACGAGTAACCAAAGCCTGCAAACACGGATGCCATGTTTTTAGCTGCCTTGATGTACTGGCCCTCCACGTTGTGAACCCCCGGAGAAACCTGAATATTCGGCGAAAGACAATCAAGTAAACGTGCGCCCAAAAGAGCCGTTAACGCATTGGGATGACAGAAATTGGCCGTGAAACTATCCAGGGGATTTCGTAAGGCTCCATGCCGATGAAAGCCTGAGAAAAAAGCCAAGTTGGGCTCTTTTTCGCAGAGCACATAAGACTCATTGGCAATTTGATCATGACCAAACGAGCCAGCAAGACAAGCAATCACCACCTGTTCCCTGTTGAGCTCCGAGCGCAGCCGGCAAGCCTCTCTCAGATCTTCCTCGACGTGGTTGCTGTTCGCACCAAGGATCACCAACTCACAGCGCATCAGAAGGTCGGCTAACGAGTTGGTCACACGCTTGCCAGCAAGCTCGTGGGTGGCCATCGCCTCAATCGTTGCCACATGGACTTCGTCCATGCCTTGAATCACATCGTCGGGAAACGCGCCAAGCAAGTCACGACCTGGGCGAGGGGCCAGCAATAGATGCCCCTCACTGTTTTTCTGCATGGCGCAGTTGTAGGCCAGGGAGGCGGGATAGAGCCCCACGCTGTAGAGGCCAACCTTGCCTTTCTCCAGCTCCAGAATGCGGCCGTGGATGGCGTCCCGATCAAGAGACGGCGAAAAAAATGAGTTGCTATCCAGCACCGTCTCCATCAACCCATCGCTTTGCACACCCCAACACTAAAGAAGGCATAGCTGAGCTCGATGTTCCCGATGAGGAAGCACCAGGCTGCGGGCATGCTTCGCGGCATGAACAAAGGGAGCTGCGCTCCAACAATCACGCCTCAAAACCCACGCTAGCAAGGCAGCTACAGCCATCTCGCGCTCTTGCTGTTCAATACCAAAGGCCCAGAAACCAAGCAAAGATTAAAACTGCCTAAAGAATGAGGTCAAACAAACAAGGCAGCCCTTCGCCATAACCAGCAAAAAGACAAAATAGTGTTCAATTTAATACAAATGCATCACGCTGGTCTTCAGCCAACCAACAAAGATAAGAGTCTGATTCCGCAACAACAAACCACAGCCATCTCACGACTCTTGATCAAATCGACAGGAGCGCCGGATCCCCTTTGATATTGGTATTTACTATGAATCAGGCATTGTGATAACACTGGAACCCCCTGGGTGAAGCATCACCAAAAGCTTTAGAAATCTGAGGAGGATTCCATGGTGTTGACGCTTTACGGAGGCCCAAAAACGAGGGCAAGCCTGCCACGTTGGTACATGGAAGAAAAAGACATCTCCTATCAATTAGTCGAACTAGATCATCAGAAGGGTGAGAACTACAACACAGAATTCCTCGCAATCAACCCATTCGGAAAACTTCCAACACTGATTGATTCAAGTATTTCAATGCCAAATGGAGAGCCTCTCACCCTCTTTGAAAGCGGAACAATCCTTTTGCACTTGGCAGAGCAATATAGCGAAGACATCCAAACAATTGAACACAAAGCTCTTACAAGCCAGTGGTTACAGTTTGCCAACTCAACCCTATCAATTGCCCTTTTTGTTCCAAGGAATCGAGAGAAAGAGTTTCCGCGTCTCATGAAAGAGTTGGATCGCCAATTAGAAACAGGTCAACCCCTTGTAGGGAACAACTGGGGAGCAGCGGATTGCGCTATTCAGGCCTATCTAGCTTATTTACCTTTAATGTTTCCCCAGATCGATCTAACTCCCTATCCATCAATCCGAACAACAATCAAACATGTTGAGCGTCGTCCCGCTTATCGCAAAGCCATGGGAAATCTGCGCTAAAACACCCCATCGCGCGCTCAAACCGCTTCAAAACTCCTAAGGACATCGCTCAAACAATGGCACCACTAAGCCTTGATGCACTCCGTGACGAAATGAGTGCGGAGACAGACTTGCTGATCGTGCAAGACCTCGACGGAGTTTGCATGCCCCTTGTCAAAGATCCGCTCACCCGCAGCCTTCGCGCTGATTACGTGCAAGCGGCGGGAGCGATGCAAAACAAGTTCAGCGTGCTGACGAACGGTGAACATGAGGGCAGGCGAGGTGTAAACCGACTCGTTGAAAAAGCCCTAGGCGACAACCAGAAGGCCCAACGAGAGGGGCTCTACCTGCCAGGGCTGGCCGCGGGAGGCGTTCAATTTCAAGACCGATTTGGCATGGTTTGCCACCCCGGGGTCAGCGATGAGGAAATGAGCTTCCTGGAATCCGTGCCTCAAAGGATGGAAGATCTATTGCGCTTCAAACTGAGTCAAGTCCTGCCTGAATTACAAGGCCAAGCACTCGAGGACGAACTCAAGCTCGCCATTCTTGATACGCAAGTCTCACCAACCATCAACCTGAACAGTCTGTTCAGCAGGATCCAAGGAGACGTGGATCGCCAAAAACAGCTGCAATTGATGTTGTCCGATTTGATGGATGCCCTGATGTCAGCCGCAGCAGATGCTGGACTACCCAAGTCATTTTTTCTACACGTCGCTCCAAACCTGGGACTTGATGCCTCTGGTGAGGAACGAATCAAACCGGCAGAACCAGGCGATGTTGGAACCACTGACATCCAATTCATGCTGAAGGGAGCCATCAAAGAAGTGGGATTGCTCGTGCTCATCAATCGGCACATCGCACAAAAAACCGGGACTGCGCCACTTGGTGAGACGTTCAATGTGCGCAACGCGCCCCACGATCATCAAGCCCTGCTGGATCTTTGTCATCAGCACATCAAACGCGATGCCATTCCGATGCTGGTTGGCGTCGGTGACACCGTGACGTCCACGCCCTGTCCACTGGGTAATGGTTGGTTGCGAGGAGGAAGCGACAGAGGATTTTTAACCCTTCTTCAACAACTCGGTGCAAGTTATGACCGGCCAGCCCGTGTTGTTCTTGTGGATAGCAGTCATGGAGAAGTTGATCGCCCGAATTTGAGCAACAGCCAACTGTCAGGGATCAGCGATCCTGACGACCCACTCCGTTTTGACTGCCTCGTCAAGGGAGGTCCCAATGAGTACGTCGATTGGTTTAAAACATTGCCTCATTCCTGCACTGATGCTGAATAGCTCATCAGCAGCGCTGCAGCCCTCTCCACAACCAACACTCGGTCCCCTCATCCCCTCCCCTTGACATCCATCTCCCCCCTCACTGAGCAAGATCCCAAGCGAAGGGCGAAGCCGTTCCCTGCACTCAACCGTGGAGAGCTTGAGACACTTCAAGTGAATCTGGGCTACCGCTGCAATCAGAGCTGCAGCCATTGTCATGTCAATGCGGGACCGTGGCGAACGGAAATGATGGAAGGGGAGCACATCAAGCTCATTCCCAAGGTTCTCCAAACACTCAAACTCAACTGCCTCGACCTAACGGGAGGTGCTCCAGAACTGCATCCCCAATTCCGATCACTGGTCCAAGAAGCTCGGGACCTTGGTGTTCAAGTGATTGATCGCTGCAATCTCACGATCCTGCAAGAACCTGGCCAAGAAGATTTAGCTGCATTTTTGGCCGATGCAGGAGTCAAAGTGGTTGCTTCTCTCCCGTGTTTTGAAGAGGAGAGAGTGGACAACCAACGAGGTTCTGGTGTTTTTCAACGCAGTATTGCTGGCCTACAAAGCCTGAATGCACTGGGTTATGGAATGCCTAATAGCAACCTTGCACTGGATTTAGTCTTCAATCCTTCAGGTGCACAATTACCACCTGCACAAGGAGAATTAGAACGCATATATCGCGAAAAACTTTTAGAAAATCATGGCATTCATTTCAGCAGATTATTAACCATCACAAACATGCCAATTCAAAGATTTGCCCAAACGTTAAAGGCCCGTGGTGAGCTTGAGGCTTATTACGCCTTGCTGCATCAAGCCCATCGCGACAACAACCTCAGCGCAGTGATGTGCAGACATTTGATCAGTGTCGACTGGACTGGACACTTGTTCGACTGCGATTTCAATCAACAATTAGGCATCCCCGTGCGTTCTGGACCAAGGACCCTTAATGAACTTCTGAATCAATCTGGAACCGTCAACAACCAACCGATAGCTGTTGGAGCTCACTGTTTCGGATGCACGGCTGGAGGGGGCTCCAGCTGTGGTGGAGCGCTTAGCTGAGCTGATCAATATCAACAGAAGCCGGTGCAAATAACAACACCCGCTCTCCCACACGACGCTCCTGCCCCTGCAGGGCATAGACGCCACCAGAAACGAAGTCGGCGGTGCGCTGCGCCAGTTTCGGCTCCATCTCTGAAAGGTTGAGCAGAACAGTGCGTTGCTCGCGTACAGCCATGACCGCGTCCAACCCCTCTTCGAATCTTCGGGGTTGGAGCACGATAATTTCGTGAAAGCCTGAAACGCCAGAAAGGTCCATACTCACCAGATTGACGGAAGCTTCTGCTCGCCACAAGAGCAGTAATAATTAATCAATGATTGATCCAGACCCAAAGACCAAAGGAGGACACTGCGGCACGACGCCAAAGAAATTCGCAATCGGAATTGCTCCGCTGGGGACGGTCTCCATCGGAGTTGTGCCAATGGGGGTGATTTGTATCGGGGTTGTTCCGATGGGGGTCGTCTCGATCGGAGTTGTCGCGATGGGTGTGATCAACCTCTCGGTGGTGGGAATGGGTCTGCTGGCAATCGGAGTGAACACCATGGGCGTTTGGACCGCAGGACCGATGAGCATGGGGCTCGTGCCCTTAGGCAAAAACTCAACTGATCACAGCGCTCACCAGCATGGCCAGCCAAACCAACATCAAGAGGGCGATGACCCGAGGTTCATGGCCTACCCCACCCGGGCCGAAGCCGAAGCCCAGGCCGCTGCTCAAGGATGCCAAGGGGTCCACGCGATGGGTGACTTCTGGATGCCCTGTTCAGAGCATCCAGGCAACGATCAATGATTAAAGGCAATTAGGACAAACGGCTCGCACGTTCAAACTCGATTCGATCAGTTCAAAGTTGAATCGCTTGGCTGCATCACGGCCAGCCTCAAGAACCGGGATGCTTTCAAATTCTTCGGTGCGGCCGCAGCGAACGCAAATCAAATGATGATGATCGCCATGATCGCCGCTGGAGAGCTCGAAACGACGACCGCCATCACTCAGTTCAAGCTCTTGCAGAAATCCCATCTCAACCAACAGTCTCAAGGTGCGGTAAATCGTCGCCAATGAGACCCGTGCCTTTGAATCCACCAGCAAACGGTGGACATCCTCGGCACTGAGGTGAGTACCGCCACCGATTTGCTCAAACAGATCGAGAATCAGTCGACGCTGGGGAGTTAAGCGCCTGCCGTCCTGATGCAAACCCCGCTCTAGAGGTCCTTCAACCGGAACTGGCAACGAGGCCATTGGCGTCTGCACCGGAACAACTCTTCTCAACAGTACCGATTAATGCGAGAGGAAAACATGGCTGGGAAAAAGACCGGTAAGGTTTGACTCTGTTTTCCAATTGCTGTGTCTACCTCCTGGCGAGTGTTGATGCGCTTTGTAGCCAGCGGGCTGTTCCTTCTGGCACATGGATTACTCGTGCTCGAGTACGTGGCGCTTGGCACTGCCCTGCACGGCATTGCTGAGGTCTTCCTGGCGCCCTGGGCGATACGTCATCGGGCCTGGGATTTGATCGTGATCGGTGTTGTCTTCTGCGTCTTTGATCTGTGGGGAACGCTCAGGCTCACCAACATGATTGGCTAATCAATCCACCAACGCTGAACCAACCCAGACAAATCGGAGGACGCTGCGGGGACCGTTACCACCGAAAGTCGCTGTCGGTCTTTGGCATAGTCATAACGACAAAAGCCAACACCTGTCCCAGAACAGGCGGAAAGAGCAGGAAGGGCTGATCCAGAGTGACCTCGCCTAGGCCCCTCAATAGATTGATCGGGTTGTGGCAACCAGCCTGATGCCAACAACGAAGCATCTGCCGCACGGATCGACTGACCCACTTGCAACTGAACAGTCGTGGAAGACATGGAGTCAGCGAAGACGGCACCACCACTCAGAAATGGCAGGACGAAGAATGCAAAGTGCAGTCCTTTCATCGCTTCCAAACCATGACTGACTTCGGCATAGCAACGATGCAAGCCGAACGTCATCAACGCAACGAAACGCTTGGAACCATCAGCAGCCTCATCTGCGGCCGCATCTGCAACCTCATCCGCGGAAGGCTCCGGCAAGCAACAACCAGCCCCAAAGGGAAGAATCAGCGCTTATAAGAAGTGAAGACACACAAAGCCCATGTCCGCTCAGGCCGTGATCGACCTTGCCAACGCCATCAAAGCCGATGCAACGTTGAAAGCTCTCTGTGCATCAAGTCAGTGCGCAGATGTCGATGATCAATGCAGTGTTGCCAAAGAGAGGGGATTTGACATTCACCCCCATGACTTTGATCAATTCAATAACGGCGACCTCGTAGAAGCAAACGACGAAGACACATTCCTCAAGCCATCCTGGTGGGAGCGCATTCCTCAACAGTAAGATTCTCGAGAAGAGACCATTAAGCAACCCACTCAAAACCAACCAACTATTTCTTTATATTGCACTCATTTTATAAACGCCAGCAGCATTAATAGCTTGCTTTAAAACGTTGTTAGACACAACTAACCATTACAGAAAGTACAATGTAGTGATCAATAAAGCATCACAGCAAGAGCAATGAAGTCTATAGAACGAAAGCCCCATTGTTCTCTTATCAATCACCCATCCAGCCCTGAATGCAAGACGAAACTGCGCAACGAATTCTGATCACAGGAGGAAGCTCTGGCATCGGACTCGAGGCAAGCAAACAATTAACGCAGAGAGGGCATCGCCTCACACTGCTCTGCCGCACAGCAGAGCGCTGTCAAGAAACACTAAGAACCCTCTCGGCAGAGAGCGAGGAGCACATAAAAGCAGAAGGAATAGCCATGAACCTGACAGATCTCAAAAGCATTGAATCTGGTTGCAGAACAATCCTTCAAAAAAATGAACCGATCGACACCCTCATTCTGAATGCTGGAATTCAAAATGTAGGAATCAAAGAGCCACGATTGACCGCACAAGGAATCGAAGAAACATTTTGCGTTAATCATCTGGCCCATCAACTGATCGCCATGCGCCTGTTGCCATTGCTTATCAAAAGCAAGAAACCTCGGCTCGTGGTCACCAGCTCTGAAGTGCACAACCCAATCAGTGGAGGAGGGCGCGTTGGCCTACCAGCCACACTGGGAACACTTGCTGGATTAAAAGATCAGAAAAGCATGGCAATGCTCAACGGTCAAAGAAATTTTGATGCTGACAAAGCCTATAAAGATAGCAAGCTCTGCAATATCCTCATGGCAAGAAAAATTGCCATCAAACTCAAACAAAGTGGGCAAGAGATCCCAGTGCTTGCATGGAGCCCAGGACTGGTCATTCCACAAGGAAGCGAAGGCTTTTTTCGAACAAGTCGTCAGCAAAATCCGATCGGCCTGGCTGTCTTTACGTTCGTTGCAAGAGACTTACTTCGGCTAACAGAAACCGTGCAAAAAGCAGGATCACTCCTTGCAGGACTAGCCGATAGATCTATCCATGAAAAGAACGGCTTTCAATACATCAGCAATCAACTAATAAGACCTGGAAAACATATTTTCAAAGAAACGGAGACAAGCAATGAGGGAAACAATGAGCAACTTGGAGAGGAACTATGGACACTCAGCGAACACTTGATCAATCAGAAACTCGGCGAGACCCCTTAGATCCAAGACCTCTTTTTGGGATCACATCAAGAGCAAGCATCTATTAGCATCTCAAGACAAGCAAAGATCTTATTAGAGATGGCAATCATCCTTTACGGCGGCCCCCAAACCCGCGCCTCCATGCCCCGTTGGTACATGGAAGAAATGGGCATTCCCTATGAGCTTGTAGAACTCTCGTTGGCTGAAGGACAACATCTAAAAGAAGATTTTCTATCGATTAATCCCTTCGGGAAACTTCCAGCTATGAAGGATGATTCTGTTGTCAATGCCAACGGACAACCCCTGGTTTTATTTGAATCAGGCGCCATTTTATTGCATTTGGCTGAGCATCATGGCAACGAGATAAAGAGTCCGTGCGATCGATCATTAATCAGCCAATGGACACATTTTGCTAACTCAACATTAGCATTTGCAATTTTCGTTCCAGACCAAAAATCAAAAACTCTGCCACGACTTTTAACGCAACTGAATTCAGAAATTGCAAAAGGGTATTTTGTCAACAACAAATGGGGCGCCGCTGATTGCGCTGTCTCCTCTTACTTGGCGTATATCAAATTATTCTTCCCAAGTGAGGATCTCAGTGCCTATCCGTCAGTCGAAGCATTAATTCAATCCACGCGCGAACGTCCTTCCTATAAAAAGATCATGGGGATGGGCTAATCAATACTTACAGCAGCACATCCAAGCTAGCCAAACTACCGAAACCAATCTGACCAACCGATGCATGATCTTCGTGAAACCTTGCTCCTGCACAACAGTGGGCATTGGCAGGGATGCTTTATCAGAATGGATCACACAGGAAAAGAACAAGAGCGCTTCTCCACATCCCTTGAGGTCAAAGAAGCCGAAGGCTTTATTCAGACATGTTTGACCTACAAAGAGAATGGCCGGCAGCAATCGATGAATTTCGGATCGATTCCTCCATCGATGCAAGTCACACAGACTGGACATTGGTCAACAGGTCCCAATTTCATCACACCATGGAACTGGGTTGCGGAGCTCTGCGTTGTCAATCAACAACAACGCCGACGCATGATCGTTCGCCACGGGGTGAGCGGACTCGAACGGATCATTTATGTCGTAGAAGCCAAAGAAGACACAGCACAACAAAACCCGTCACAACCACTGCAGTGCCAATCAACATCTTTTGGATCGTTACAGATTTGGCAACCGGAGCCAGGCGTGGAGCTATTCATTGATCCAAGAGATCGCCAACAAGGAGACATCACGGGCTGCGGTATCCGCTGGTGTGATCAAAACGGAATCACGCATCAAATTCTGCGTCAGTACAACGCAGAAGGTGCCCTTTCCCCCTTATCAGACAGTTGGATTGATCAGCCCAGTTGCGCCCATTGAGCCAGGGAGCGATCACGATTTTTAATTGAATCCATTGAGTCATACACCATCTCCTGCCAGTCCGATTCAGGCAACCCGGCAAAAAGCATCAAGTTGAGAGGGTACTGATCAGAATCGGTGCAACGGCGAAAGTCGTCACGGAACAGGAAAACAGGTTTGTTGAGTGCATAAGCAGCTCCAACCTCCACCATCACCCCCTCATCTGGTGGAGTTCCATTCACGATCGCAAAGACCCCGTCAGCGTCACGGACATCCTGCATGCATTGCTGGGCCACGCGATAGGCCCACCCAGGCTTGCTGGTGTCGAGATTGGCATTGCGTTCAAAAGGCTCCCAAACCGTAAGACCAAGATGGGCGAGAGCCTCCACAAACTCAGGAATCAGAAGGCGCTTGCACTGGGCGGAAAACCCGTAAGGAGAAGCCAGATAAATGGTTTTCGATGTCATGAAAAAGGTTCAGGCATGCATGGATCTTGAGGCGCGATAGCGACCTTCATCTTCTACTGCGAGGTCAACATTTTCCCAGGGAAAAACCAACCATTCATCAGCTGAGATCGTGGTAGCAGCATCCCACCATTCTGGAGAGCACTTGCTCATCCAAACAACAAAAGTCGCGTCAACCTGTTCGCGGATCGCTCTCAAGGTCTGCCCAGTTTCATACACATCGTCCACAACTAAGCAACCGTCCTTTGGTTCTGGCAGCCAAGGAAGGGAGAGCGCGTGACTCAAAGCCACTGCAAGACAAACACCACCGCGAGGAACACCGTAAACGCCTGCGAAGGAACGAGAGCCATAGCGTTCAGTGATTGTCTCAACAGCTAAATCAAATTGGATCCAAGAAAGTTGCAGCATTTCATTTCAGATCGCACCTCCATTCTATAGGTGATCCTTGCAAACTAGAATTCAAAAGCCAACAAAAGAAGTAGTTACTCATCCATCAAAGCAAGACAATGCAGAACTGTTGGCGCTGACATCCGAGAAACAAAACAGGTAAATGAGTGCTTGGTTTGGAGATAATTGGGCTCTTTTATAAAAGGCTTTGCCATCTTTTTGGCAAGTTCTTGACGCTCTACCTTCATTGTGAGCTGGGGCAAAACAGGCATCATTGAATTGCTTGGTCACCTATCTTGAGATGAGCTCAAACCAATGTGTTACAAGAAAGAGCTTGAATTGCTACGAATCCTATCTGCGCCTGATACTGTGATCCACGATCAAGGCCTTGGATGAAAAGAGATCAGAGAGAGAACGACTAGACAGATGCCTCATTCCTCAGCACATCAAGCCAATCTGGCCTCACAACGCGACTCACAAGTTCACTAACCCTTGATACAATCAAGACGATCTCACTATTTGCATTTTACTTAGATTTAATTTGCATTTATTAATTTCTACCTGAAAGATAACAGTCCATCAACACTGTATCAGCCATGAATCATTAGCAGTCATATTCCACTTCTGAACGCTGTTGATGTCGAATGACGTCGTCATCCCTCATCTGTGATTCGTCATAGTCAAGCGCTCGAATAGGGCACGCCGATGCTTTGAAAGGCTTATGCTCTCCTTCGCAAATCACGGTTCCAATAGGCTGTGCTGAGGCGATACTGATTTTCATCAGTGAATGCTGCTACCTAGCAATTCATAACTGCTTTCAAGCAGGGCGCCAGCCTCTGTGCTGTCATCAAGATCAAAGAGAATCAACAGGACCCGAATCTGTTGTGGCAGTTAAGGAGCGAGCACTCAATCCATCCAGGCCAAGCCATGCTTGACGTCGTGATCAACTTCGCCCCAGAAAAAAATCAGACCAACAACATGAACGGCTTAACCATACCGCTTCATAAAGTCATCCAGGGTGTAAAACTCCTTATCTGTGGAGGTTTCTTTGATCAATTCTTCAAGAGTTTTTTGCTCCATCACCAATTGATACTCTTTAAATGAGAGATCAAACCTTGGATCATAAGCATCTTTAAACAAATGAAGATATTCATTGCACAACGCTTGAATAATTTGGACTCGACTAAACTCCATTAGCGACTGACTAAATACTCTTTATTATCATTCATCGCCTGCCTCGATGCTTTGATCAGCCAATCATACGTTCAAAACCGATCGTCCCCACAGCAGGATGACATACAAGCCAATAGGGGGTGTCAACGATAAGAGCGAAATCTTTGAGCCGAAAACACCGCTTATGCCTAGGGCTTACAGATCTCGGCATTCATTGAACAGCCCTCACAACAGACCTGCCTCCTCAACAGTTCCTGCTGAGCATTGGAGGCTGCTGCCAAGCCAAGAGCCAACACGAAAGCAGACATTGCGGCAAGCAAGGGAAGTCGAATCACCATGACGGACGCAGAGATCTCAAGAATTAAACATTTCTAATTTTATTAAAACACTTTTGCACCAGCTCAGCAAAGGAAACTGATCCCAATCGTGCACATTTATGCGGCCAAACCGAAGCAATCCCGAGCACAACAATCGCGAATTAGATTCTTTCTATCATCAAACTAAATCGCGAGCTCGATTTTTAGCAAGAAGCTTGCCTAGCCGGTATCAATCATTAGATATCTAATGATTGCACATTTTATTTAACTTGATAAGGATAGCCACTCGTTGCCCCCAGTCATCACCCTCAGAGGTGGGGTTAAAATCTATTTGGTCAGTTCGCTTCAGCAAGAGGATCTGGAATGGAATCAGTTGGTGCTTCGAATTGCCCCTCGATCACATATTCCAGCCTCAACTTCATAAATGTGATGAAGGTTGCATCTGTAGAAACCACTGCTGCGGAAGGTTGGGGAACCTTGGCTTTGATTTCAGATAATTCAGGAGTATTGAGAAAACTTGGATTGCGAACTAGCCAAAAATCAATGGTTTTGCCCTGTTCGCCGTAATGCCTGCGTCTTTCTTTGAGCACTTCTTCCAGAGGTTCCTCTTCTGTCAAAAAGCGAGCACTGGCTGCAACAAAATGATGGGTGGTCATGAGCAACTGCTTCCGAACAAGGGGTCACGTCTTGGATTCTGAACCAGACTCTTCATCTCTCTCACGGCTTCTTGTAAACCCACGGAGAGAGCCCGGGCCACAATGGTATGCCCGATATTGAGCTCTTCCATGCCTGGAATGGCAGCAATGGGCTCCACGTTTTGATAGGTCAAACCGTGACCTGCATTCACCCGTAATCCCATCGACCTGGCTTGTTCCGTTGCCTCGATGAGACGGGCCAAAGTGATGGGTTGTTCTCTCCAGCTGGCCTGCGCATAGCGTCCGGTGTGAAGTTCAACCCAACGGGCGCCGCTCTGCTGACAAGCTTCAAGTTGATTTCGATCAGGATCCACGAACAAGCTGACCGGAATGTCGTTGCTCTGAAGCGTATCGATCACAGAAGACAAGCTTTTGCACTGAGTTCGGACATCCAAGCCTCCCTCTGTTGTGACCTCTTCTCTCCGTTCTGGCACCAAGGTGACCATGTCTGGTTGTTCTCGCAGCGCAATCTCCACCATTTCTGAAGTGGCCGCCATTTCCAAATTCAAGCGGGTCCGAACGGTTTGCCGTAAGAGCGTTAAGTCACGATCTTGGATGTGACGGCGATCTTCCCTGAGGTGAATCGTGATCCCATCAGCACCACCCAATTCAGCCATTAAGGCCATCGGCACAGGATCGGGTTCGACCGTGCGCCTGGCTTGCCTGACATTGGCAATGTGATCAATGTTGACCCCGAGACTGGCCACAACCCTCACTCAAAGGATCAACTTTATCCGCGGGTTGCCCATAACCGAGACGCAGCTCTAACTGCCCAAGCTGGAGCGATCCAGAGACAGGAGCCACCTACATTTCAACCGTGTAGGAAAGCGGTCTTCAGCCGTGGGCAGCGCTCTGAAAACTAGGGGAGAGGTCTTGGGTTCAGCGATGAACCCTTTCTGGTCATCGCTTGCGATGTTGTTCACGCAAGACCTGGCATTGCCTTGGTATTTCCGAGAAAGACATGTGCTTGGCAGCCACCACCTCCCGAAGGAGGGGCCTGTTCTTTTGGCCCCCACCCATCGAGCGCGCTGGGATGCCCTGATCTTGCCGATGGCAACGGGGCGACGCGTCACCGGCCGTGATTGCCGATTCATGGTGACGCGCACCGAAATGAAAGGCCTTCAGGGCTGGTTTCTTTATCGGCTCGGCTGCTTCCCTGTTGACCAAGGACGTCCAACCCTCACGACACTTCGCTACGCGATTGATCTCTTAGGGGCTGACCAGCAGGTGGTGGTTTTTCCTGAAGGGCGAATCAACCGCACCGACGAACCGATTCGTTTGCAACAGGGACTCGTTCGTCTTGCCCAAATGTCCACAACAAGTGGGATTCCTGTGAAAGTTGTTCCCGTTGGGATCGCGTACAGCAAAGCCATCCCCTCAGCATTTAGTCGTGCAGCCGTCTGCTTCGAGGCACCGCTCGTAGCGGAAGGAACGGGAAGGGCTGCTGCTGCTCAAATGAGTGAACAGTTGGCCAATCGGATGCATACGGCTGAACAAGCGGCCCGACAGGCGGTGGGCCGACCGCTAAGAAGCCACTAAAGTCCGCCCACTGTCCTGCTCAGTTCATGCGTTCCCGTCTCACCATCACCGCCTTGGCCCTTTTGGCTGGATTGGCTGCTGCTCCAGTGCAGGTGTTGGCTCAGTCTTCAGATGGAACCACCCCCTCTGTGAGCAAAGTTCTGGCATCAAGTGGTGCTGGATTCAACGTGGCAGCTGTCCAAAGCCTTCTCAACCGTGGTGATGCAGCAGTCGCATCAGGAAATCTTGGCCAAGCCAAGACCGATTACGACAATGCTCGGACTGCCGCAAAGCAGCTGCTTGCCTTCTATAGAGATCTCAGTGGTGCCTTCAGAGGTCTGGATGCACGCATTCCCAGGGAGATGGATTCCAAAGGACGCGAAGCTCTATCCCTTCTGGCCCAGGCCAATCTGCGCTTAGCCGCTTTGTTCAGACGGCAAAATCAGCCCGAAGTTGCTGTACCAGTTCTGGTTGAAGTCGTTCGTCTAATGACTCCGACCAGCAACGAAGGTCAAAAGGCCTATCAAAGCTTGCTTGAGCTGGGATTTGTAGAGACACCCTTCGCAGGAGCAAAAGCAGCGAAATAAGAAGTGATCCAGAGGAGTCATTCACGACGTTGATCTGCCAGCATCAGCTCAGTTCAATCCGGCGTTGCATGGTTCAGTCAGAGGCGGTGAGTTCGGCGATTCGCCGAGCTCTTCCAGATGCTCAGGTCTCAGTGGAAGACCTCACTGGAGGTGGAGATCATCTTCAAGTGAGTGTGGTGTCTGCAAAATTCGAGGGTCTCACCCGAATCAAACAGCACCAATTGGTCTACGGGGCCTTGCGGGAAGATCTTGCAAGTGAGGCGATTCACGCATTGGCGCTTATCACTTCAACTCCTGGCTAATTATTCGCTCGTTCGTTAAGTCTTTATCTTCTTACTCAAACTTTGATCTATGGATTCCCAAACCAAAGAGCGCATTCAGGCGCTGATCCAGTCCAGCCCGATTTTTGTGTTCATGAAGGGCACGAAATTAATGCCTCAATGCGGCTTTTCAAACAATGTGGTTCAGATCCTCAATGCCCTAGGCATGAGTTTTGAAACCTTCGATGTGTTGTCGGACATGGAAATCCGTCAGGGCATCAAGGATTACTCCGAATGGCCCACAATTCCCCAGGTCTATGTCAAAGGGGAATTCATGGGTGGATCCGACATCCTGATCGAAATGTATAACTCGGGTGAGCTGAAGGAAAAATTGGAGATCGAGCTCGCCAGCTAAATCTGTGCGATTGGATCTGATCCCTACCAATCGCGATGGGGATGGCTGTACAACGTACTGACATCCCCATCGGGGCCAATAAAGCTAGATGGATCCATGATCCAACGCTCAACCAGCGACTCGAGGCGAGCCATTTCGCGGGTTTCCAAGGCGCTACAGCGCCTCAGAGCGTGCAAATACCCATCGGCATACAGTCTCAGCTCAGATGGGGTGTGGTACCTGGTGGTCAGCTCCTGACAGGCATCACACAGCGACTGGAAGTGTCGAATGGCTTCCGGATGCTGAAGGGATGTCATCTTTAGTGTGAGCTGCAGCCTCTGCTACCAGCAATCAATGGAATGGTACTAGCGTAAGAGCGGTTTTCCGTGCTGTGTGACCTCCTCATCCCGGGACCTTCTGGACAACAGTCCTGACTTGGTCTCCACTTCACAATTCGTGCCGACTGCAGGTCAGCCTCGAGAACCGTTCCGGGTTCTGGTTGTTGAGCCTCACCCCACGCTGAGAACTGTTCTGGTTCAGCGTTTGCGTCAAGACGGTTATCTAACAGCAGCGGTTTCCTCCCCTGCTGAAGCTCAGGAGCTTTGCCAGGACCAATCTCCTGATTTATTGGTTTGTGCTGAGCTCCTCGAGCAAAGTTCGGCTTTGCGCTTGGCCCAACAATTGCGGTCGCCCGTCATCGTCTTAACCGCGCGTACTGGCGCTGAGCCGGTCGTCGGTCTTCTCGACGACGGCGCTGACGATGTGCTCCGCAAGCCCTTCGGTCTTGAGGAATTAGCGGCACGCTGCCGCACGCTGCTTAAGCGGGGCCATAGCGGTCTTCAAGAGCGCGTCAGTGTGGGGCCGTTAGAAGTTCACCTCCTTCTTCGCCAGGTCACCCTGCGCGAGAAGCCTGTGGAACTCAGCCCACGGGAATTCGCCTTGCTCTGCGCTTTGTTGATGCCTCCCGGCATGGTGCGGAGTCGTCAGGAATTGCTGCGAATGGCGTGGCCTCCCTTTAGTGGAGGTCCGCGATCTGTTGACACTCAGGTGCTCACCCTGCGTCGCAAACTGGAGCAAGCAGGGTTGGGAGACGGCGGTGGTATTACCACCGTTCGCCAGCAGGGCTACCGATTCAGTCTTGAAAACATCAGGGACTAAGGGGCAGTCATTGCATGGCTTTTGCTGAAACGAAAGAGGAGGGGCAATTGGTAAGGAAAACCCAATCCAGTTGTCCCAACGGGATCGAACCAATGAGGGCGAATAAGAACAGCGTTGATCTCTGCCGCTAAACGGTTTGAGACCAAAACATTATCGGCAGTGTTTTTGATTCCAGCAGCGTTGATATCAACAGCTTTCTGGGCGCCTTAGCCAGCAGCCATAGTGGAATAAACATGGCTCGGCGTAGCAAAAGAGACTGCTAAAGAATTATTGATTAGCGTGCTGTCAGGCTTCGCCCTGCTCGAAATCCATGACTAGCTTTGTGATTGCGAGCAGCCTCGTTGTCTTGAATTTGGCCATGATCTCTACAATCTGCTATCAGTGCCGATAAACATGTTAAAGCTAAATCTACTTAATTAACCACTTAGTCTTTGCCTATTCAAAGATCATTCTGGTTCGAATTTCCAACCATCACGTCATCATATGTTTTGAATGATTCGAGTTATCAAGGGATAAGGATCAAACCCTGCTGGACTGCAAACGCTACAGATCCTTCACCAAGAAGCATCAAAGCGGCCAACACTGCAAGCAGTTGATAGGTCCAAGGAGGCGTCAACCTGCCAACACCCTTGGTTCGCAAGGTGCTCCGAGCTTGGATTAAGTCCAGAAAACGATCAAAGTGTTCAAGGCGCTGTGGAAGCAGCCGTTGGCTTTGATCATGGGTTGTGATGTAAAACACCTTCCCTCCTTGACTGGTACCCACAGGAACGAGGGCTTTCATTTCGCTCCAGTTGAGGCTCCAGCCACGACGCAGCAACCAGCTGCACCACGCAGGGTGTCCAACCGTGATTCCAGAATTTGTAACGGTGACTTGTTCACTAAGCATCGCCAAAACAGCGAGCAATCCCAGTGGCACAGCGGCAAGAAGCCACAACCTCAGGGATTCCGGGGCCAAGGCCGGCAAAGGAAGCACCAAGGCTAAGTAGACGGTGATCAATGTCCCGCGAATTAACGGCGAGAGCTGAAAACAATGGTTGTTGTTGTTCATCGATCCTCCGGAGATCCAGGTAATGGCTCGATCACGTCGTTGGGCCGATAGGTCCCGCCAAACACTTCAGCCTCGCGACCTTTCCAGAACTCACCCAAACGCATCAGATCGGAGTGGGCTTCTTTGAGACTGCTCATGTAGTCCTCATGGCTCATGCTGCCTCGAGCCTCTTTGAGCTTGGCCAAGCGCAACATCTGCAGCATCCAGGGCTTACTGAGGTCCCCTCGACTCTCGAGATAGCGGGCCAATTCAGCGGCGCTGGGAGGAGTGGACTCCACGATGGGCGTTGCCAAAGGAGCAAACCTTAGGCACTGACAACCATCGTTAGCGCGATGAAGGCGTGATCCTGCTGTCGATTTAAGCGGGAAGGGACCAAGGATTCAGGCCAAGATCCGCGCCGATTCGGTGGCTGCAGGCATAACCACTAAAAGCCACGGCATTGAGCCCCTGGCCAGGGAAGCAGGAATCACCAACGCAATACAGGTTTTTCAAGCCGGTGCGGTTAAACGGCATCGGCAACAAGCCAGGAAGGCGGGTCGCAGGAACCGGCCCATAGCTCCCACCCATTCGGCCAAGGAAGCGACGATGCGTCCGGGGTGTGCCAATTTCCTTGAATTCAATGGCGCTCTTCAAGCCGGGGATAAGAGCTTCCAGACGATCGATCAAGCGATCGGCATCCTGCTGTTTCTTCTCGGCATAAGCGCTTGGGGACAAACCTTTCCAATGGCGCATATCGCTCTGGGTAAAGGTGTGCAGGATGTGTCGTCCAGCTGGAGCCAACGAAGGATCCAGAAGCGATGGCATCGAAACGAACACCACACCTTGCTCGGATTCCATCTCAGCCCAGTCTTCAAGCAAGAGGTGGTGACAGTGAAAACCAGGGGGAACCACTGAAGCGTCGATGCCGAGATGGAGGGAAAGGAATGATGAAGAGGGCTGGTAGCGCTTGCGCCAAGTGGTTTCAGCCGCTGGGGTGTGCTCCGGACTAACCAGCGTTGACTGTGCTGATCCTTCCCCAGCGAAGGTGTCCCAGCGCGTGGCATTGCTCACGATCCGTCTCGCTCTTAGCTCCTCACCATCAGCAAGCCGAACGCCAACAGCCTCACCCTGCTCAATCAGAACGTTGGTGACGCGATGTTTGTAGCGAATTTCGCCGCCATTGGCTTCCAAACCAGCCACGAGTTTTTCGGCGATGACACCGACACCCCCTTTCGGATAATTAATGCCGCCGGCATGACGATCGGAGAACACCATGCCGGCATTGATCATGGGTGTGCGATCTGCTGGCATCACCGACCAGCAGAAACATTCCATATCGATCAGACGCAAGAGATCCTCATCCTTGATGTGCTTTTTGGCCACATCTCCAACATTGAAAGGAAGCCACCGCGCCAGACCAAGACAAGCCAATGGGGCCTTAAAAAAAACTTTGGCGAGATAGGCAGGATCCTCCAAAGACAGCAATGGCATCGCATCTAAACAACGAAACACCTGCCAGCAGGTCTCATAAAAAGCGCGAATCCCCTTGGCTTCATGGGGAAAGCGGGCACTCATTCGCGTGATGAAATCGTCGTAGTCCCTGTCTACGGCCATCGTCAGGCCGTCTGGAAGATGGTATTCAAGCTGCACAGCGTCAGGAACCGTCGCGCAGTGTTGGCCGACGTCCGCCAACGCTCTCGTGAGCAAGTTGGTGTGCCCCTTCTCTCCAAATCCAAAAATCATCGACGCACCAACATCAAAGGTGTATCCCTCTCTGCGAAAGCTCCCACCAGACCCGCCTGGAATCAGATAGCGCTCGAGGACCAACGTCTTCGCCCCCTTCGCAGCCAGTTGTGATGCTGTGACCAGGCCACCGATCCCGGATCCGATGACAATTACATCCCAGTCAGGCATCGGAGCGACGATTCATCCTTTGATCCAGACCCTAGGAGGCGCCGGTCGTGGAGAAGGGAGGAGTGGCGGTCAAAATCACCTCCGATCTCACCGGCATGGCTAAAAGCTCCCGGCAGCGCTCCTCGATTCGTTCTCGGATCAGATCGATGGCTGCACCATCCATCGGTTGATTTGGGTTGAGATACACCACCACAAAGGCCGTACGCCCCACCTGCATCACGGTGAGGTCGAGCAGCCAACACGACAACCCGGCCAGCAAGTCTTCCAGAGCGAGTCGAGTGCTGCGAACAACCTCCGTTTCTGCCGATGCACCAGCAGCCTGTCCGAGCGCATTCAAAAAGGTCTGCAAAGGGTCTTTCAAGATGACCAAGCTGACCACCAACACCAACAGCGAATCGGTGATCGGGCTGAGAGCGGCCAGGGGGGTTCCCTTAAGCAGCGGTGAGCCCAGCAATGCAATGCCCGTCAGCCCGCTGATTAAGGCATCCATTCTCGCGGCCTTCGCTTCCATCAACAGCAATTGAGACTGACGACCGGAACGAATCCAATCGTGGTGATGGCGCCATGCCAAACCCCAGCAAATCGCCACCATCGAGGTGGAGTAAAGCGCCACGGGCCCGAGCGTGACCACGGCAATGGCACGGCCGCTGGCGTAATCAATCAAGGTGCTCAGACCACTCATGGCCGCAAAGCTGAGGACACCAATCAGGACCAGTGAGCGGAAGAGGACGTACAACGCTTCTTGACCGTCGTAGCCATAGGGATAGGCCCTGTCCTGGGGGCGAACCACATTGCGGCTAATCCTCGAAGCGACAAGGCCTGAGCCCACCATCACCGCGGAATAAAGCCCATCGAGGAGAAGGGCATACGACCCTGAAAGCACATGAACGCAAACACCAGCGACCGCCATACAGGCGCTGGCATAAACGCCGATGCGCAGTGAGCGCCTTTCAATTTGACGCGCTTTAAGCGGGGCAAGCGACATGGGCAACCTGGCTCTCTTCAATGGTGCTTTGAAGATCCGCCAAGGCTCTATCGCGGTAAGCGCCATAACGGGCGCGCTTATCTCTGATGCGCTCCTGAAGCTCAGGCATCAAGCCGAAATTTGGGGGCATGGGCTGGAATTTGCCCGATGGTGCCTCACTGATGAAATGGGTGAGTGCTCCGATCATCGTGGTGTGCGGCAACTGAATCGGTTCTTGACCATGAACCAGCCGTGCTGCATTGGTGCCAGCCAACCAGCCTCCTGCAACAGCGGCTGCATACCCCTCAGTTCCCGTGATTTGACCAGCGGCTAGCAGATGAAGTCTGCGTCGGAACTGGAGGGTCGGCTCCAACAGTTCTGGTGCCTCCAAAAAGGTGTTGCGATGCATCACGCCAAAACGCACGAAATCGGCCTGCTCCAGGCCTGGAATGAGACGCAGCACGCGTTTCTGTTCCCCCCACTTGAGATTGGTCTGGAAGCCCACCAGATTCCAGAGTCGGCCATCCTTGTCTTCCTGTCGCAATTGCACAACGGCATAGGCCCGTTTGGCACGGCGTACATCCCGGTCATTCACATCCCCCCAGCGCGGATCCCATAACCCGATTGGCTTGAGAGGTCCGTAGCGCATCGTGTCCTCGCCACGACGGGCCAACTCTTCAATGGGCAAACAGCCCTCAAAAAAAGTGGCACTGCTCTGATCAAAGTCCTTGAGTTCGGCTTGTTCAGCCTCCAACAGAGCCGTTCGAAACGCCAAAAACTGGTCTCGATCCATCGGACAATTGATGTAATCGGCATCGCCCTTGTCGTAGCGACTGGCACGAAAGGCCTTGGTCATATCGATGCTTTCCCCTTCAACGATCGGACTCGCCGCATCGAAAAAATGGCAATCATCTCGGCCCGTGAAAGCACGTAGATCATCAGCCAGTGCCTCACTCGTAAGCGGACCTGTGGCCAGCACGGTGATCTGATCAGGATCCGGCAGCGCTAGCTGCTCTTCTCGACGAATCGTGACCAAAGGATGGGCGTCTAAAGCAGAGGTGAGTGCTGCGCTGTAGCGACCACGATCAACAGCAAGAGCACCGCCGGCGGGGACGGAATGATGGTCTGCCGTTTGGATAACCAAGGATCCAAGACGCCTTAATTCTTCCTGCAACAACCCTGCTGCACGATCACTGCTAAGAGCGCCGAAGCTGTTGCTGCAAACAAGCTCTGCAAACTCAGAGCTGTGATGAGCAGGAGAGCGCTTGAAAGGGCGCATTTCCCAGAGCGTGACGGGAACACCTGCTTTTGCGACCTGCCAAGCAGCTTCTGTACCGGCAAGGCCAGCACCTATCACAACAACCGAAGACTGTTCGCTCAAGGACGATGGGATCGAGAACTCAACTCAACCCTATCGATCACCATCAAGCGCGGCTTCGTTTGATCATCAGCTGGAGCTGACCAACGGCAGCACGACCAATGTTGAACCCAGCCCAGGCAAGTGCCAGAAGGATCGGAGAAGCCACGAGCACAAGCCGAAGGTCCATGAGTCCATTTAGAAAAGCTTTTGGAGTTTAAGGACAGTCGGGAGAAACCGGGATCAACAGTGGGCAGTCCGTTTGGTTTTGCAGCAATTGAGACCACTGCGCAGCCAGCTCGGCGTAGTGATCTGCGTGGTGCCACTGATCATCGATTTCCTCCTGACTCAGCTCACGTTTCACCTTGGCAGGCACACCCGCCACAAGGGTTTGGGCTGGAACATCCTTCGTGACCACAGACCCTGCTGCAACAAGAGCCCCACGCCCAACGGTGACGCCATTGAGGACAACGGCACCGATACCAATCAAACAACCAGCCTCCAGCAAGGCGCCGTGAACAACGGCTCGATGTCCAATCGTCACGTTCTCGGCAATTTGAACAGGAAAATTCGGATCGCCATGCAGAACAGCTCCCTCCTGAACATTGCTACGAGCACCGATATGAATGGCTGCCATGTCTCCACGGACAACGGCGGTTGGCCAAATGCTTGCTCCGGAACTCACAGTCACATCGGCCATCAGCACCGCTCCAGGTGCAATCCAGGCATCCGAAGCGATGCTGGGTTGGGGCCAAGGGTTGTTCATTCCCAACTCGGTCATCAACGGGGGGACAAGCATCTTGCAGGTGGATCGTTAAGTGATAACCTCCACAGGTGCCTGAATGGCATGCCCATGCGGCGGGTCGCTAGCTCAGCGGTAGAGCACTCGGCTTTTAACCGATTGGTCCTGAGTTCGAATCTCAGGCGACCCATTAGTTCAAAGCTACACCTTTCTCCATTCTTTTTTAGTGGTTTCAGGCGCAGGGCACCTCTTATCGAGAAACGATGAAATGCGTCGCCATTGTTGATGATGATCCTCGATTACGTGAATTAATTCGAGACGAATTAATCGATGAAGGCGTTGATCCTGTTGTTTGTTCCGACGGAGAAGCCTTGTTGGAGCTCTTGGATCAACGCCAAATTGATTTGATTTTGCTCGACTTGATGATGCCAAATATGAGCGGAATGACCTGCCTGCAACACTTACGAGACCGCTCCAATGCTGTGCCGGTTTTAGTCGTCACTGCTTTCAATGAAGACAGCAAACGCAGCGAAGCCAAGGCCCTAGGTGCTAGTGACTTTATTCTTAAACCAGACCTATTCGAACTCCTACCCGAATTACTCGAGCGTTATCTTTAAAGAAAGCTCTCTACTCCAACAGACGACCTAGGGCATGGGAATCGCAATGTCACAACGAGCCCCTGACTGATCGAACTTGTGAATCCTTGAGGCGACGCACAACTCGCTGACCCTCCCATTCCTTCCATCAAACTTTTCACCAAAGGGAGTCCAAGACCACCTCCATCGGTCATGTCAGCCTTTCGATGCTCCTCAATACGGACAAATCGCTCAAAGGCGGCATCATAATTGTCATCATTTTGTATCCCGGGTCCATTGTCTATAAATTGCAGCTCAACGTGTGATGGATTTTTGATTAAACGTATCTGGATCAACAGCCGAGAACGACAAAACCGACGGCTGTTATCGAGAAGGTTATCGAGAATCAGATAAAAAGCATCTTGGTCAAGCTGAACCTGATATTCATCATTTTCATTGGCAACAATCGTCTGTAGACATTCTCTTGATTCAGGATTCAGCTTGGCGACCCATTGATCAACGTAAGTTCGCAAATCATCTATTTGCAACGTCCAACGGCGGCAGTCAGCATCTAACTCCGAAAGCAACAAAAGATTATCAACAAGACTGGCCATACGCTGTGTCTCTGCGGTGGCATCGGATAGGGATTGGAGAATTTTCCCAGACAGCTGCTCTTTACGCTTCATCCGATGCAAATTTCCGGTAATAATCGCAAGCGGAGTTCTTAACTCATGAGCAAGCTTATCGATAAATTGTCGTTGTCTTGCCAAAGCTTTCTCTAAGGGCTCGAGATCACGAAAAATCAACAAAACAAAGCTCTGGTTCATCTGAATGATCTGACGCCAACTCACCGAGCGAGTAATCAGTTGCGGCTGATCAATATCAGGCTCAGAAAGTGCTTGTATTAGATAAGAATGACGACCTTCAGCAGAAAGGGCTTTTTGTAAAGGATGCGTTGGCTCTTGATCACCCATGGGGCTTCGATCAAGATGGTGGAACTGCAGCAAAGCGGTAAGAGGCCGTCCAACCATCTGCAATGTGATTCCTCCTCCCCAGAGATCTGCAGCTTGCTGGTTAGCCCAGCGCACTGCAGAGGATTCATCCACGATCAACATCGCTTCACCCGTGGAATCAAAGGCAACTCTCAGCAGTCCGAGCGACTGACTCATCTGCTGGATCAGAGATCCAGAATCTGCTGACCCTGAAGAGCTGTTTTCAGCAAGCATGGGGTCCTTCCAGGGGCCTCAGCGTTGCCGCAAAACTCCATCCACCATCATCACTACGCTCGGCAACGATGAAATGTTCACTACGAATTTCAGCTCCATCACGACAAATCGTCGCCAACTCAAGGGGGTGATTAACAAGCTTTGATGTCTCTGTCAGCTTGAAACGAGAGAATCCAGCGTGATGGAGCTCACGAAAGGACGCTGGCAGAATCATCCCAATGGTTTGACCAACTAAGCCATCGTCCCAGCCATAAATCAGACGAAAGCGGTCATTGAACTCAACCACCTGCCCCTGCTCATCCGTTCGGACGAAAGGGAGATTGTGTTGCTGCCTCAACGCATCGACAGCGCCTGGCGTCCAGGAATTTGACATACCCGGAAAAGCTTTTTATCAGCTTAGACACGCATCCCTGGGATCAGGAGGACCCATTCCTTTAAAGTGGATGAGCTGCGGGGTGTAGCGCAGTTTGGTAGCGCGCCTGCTTTGGGAGCAGGATGTCGCAGGTTCGAATCCTGTCACCCCGACTGCAAAACAAGTCAGTCCAGCACTGACATCTCAGCCGCCCACCCAAGGCGGCTTTTTTATTGCCTGCAGAGTGGTGGGCGCAAAGGGTGTGCAAAGCATTGATCGCTAAGGCTGATCATGTCGACATCGACCGCACGGACAGGCTGGCTAGCAAGGCAGAGAAATACGGCATTAAAGCGATCAGGTTGCTTGCTCAATCAACCCGGTTTGGCGTGGAGCAGAAGCAACGGGGCAAGAGATGGAGCCGTACTGGTCCAGCGTCACTGCGTAAAGGCAGTGGATCGATCGCTGAACATCGAGTGGCGTAAGGCAATGGTTGAACCAGAAGGCTGTAACAACTCCAGAAGGAGACACCAGCAGAAGCCAAATTTGATAGAAGTGGAGTGAAGAGATCGGTCTTGTTTGGTAAGACCTATGTCTAGCAATCAACCACTACAAAACCGACTAAGCGCCGAAAGTAGAGCAATGAAACTCGAAGCTTCATTTTTGGAAGACGCTTACCCAGGTGTTGACTTCTGGGAGGTTGCACAGACCTTTGAAGTGAAGGTCAGGGTGATCGCTGAGGCTGAAACTCCGGAAGAGGAGCCATCCGTCTCGTTTGCGAGAGCCGTGCTTGATAAGAAGCTGATAGGTGATGTCGAGTTACCGGAGGAGGTCAACCGATGGCTTGCGGACTATTTCAGGCGGCAGCCAGAAGCAGCAGATGTGTTTGATGACATGTGCAAAGAGCTGGTATTCAAGAGCGGAGGCAAGATTGCTGTTGATGGGGCGACAAGAGGACCGAATAAAGTACTTGAAGCAGAAGACCGCATAAGCCTCTTGCTCAAATCAATGGATCTTGATGGAGGTGACGACTGATAGGGGCTGAGAAGTGGACTAACCCTTGCTGAAGACCACTAGACAAAACACGACGAAAGCAAAAACCTATCGAGCGTTTTAATCAAACAACTGCGTCGGTCATAAAAACCCCGCTCATGGCGGGGGTTGCTGGTCTTCTGCTACACCCACAGTGATGGGTACCGGATTAATTCAAAGATGACATCAATCCGCGTCGTCCTCTTCACTGATTGCATCGTGGACAGCATCAGCAATATCCTCCCTGTTTACTTGAAACCATTCATTAACAGCAAAACCTCCCATACCGAGCATTAGTCCAGTCCCCGTATAAGCCAGTGCGATAAGAACTGGCATGGCACCATTCAGGTTTTGCAGATCAGCTAAATGCAGCTCATGGTCGGCAGTTTCGTTAATGAAAGAAGTGATCATGGTTATTAGTAGGTGAGAAGAGTTATGGAGGTCGTCCCTCCGACGAATTACGCATCTCACGAATCAATGGCTGAGGTGGTGACCTCCATCAAGAGGTGCTGTGATCTTGCTCACAGGATGATGTCTGCGTCGCCATGGGATGACTAAGTGAAGTGGTGGGCTGAGTTGCTGCCTAAGGGGTCCTAAGCATGCCCAGTTACCTAATCAGCAAAAACCTTCAGCGTCTAATTTTTCATTGCATCGGGAGTCATCGGGCTGCTGAGGCGAGATCAGTGCAACTAGGCGAGAGTGCCTAATGAGAAAGGAACAATTCACTCATACGACAAATACTATCGGGTGTAGCGACATTGCTGGCCATTGATACCAAATGGATCCATACCCTTATTGAGTTCCGTGAGAAGTCAAGCCACTTACCTCTTATCCTGCACTACATTCAAAATACATAATTTTCCGTTGTCACAGGATGAAGAAAGCTTTATTTGTCGCTTTCCTTTTGCCTACTTCAGCATTTCCAACATCAGCAGTAGAAGGCATAAATCGACATCTGAAATGGGAGTTGTTAGCTTTAACGAACCAAGAGTAGCCATTAACTACATCCGAGACCCAGGCAAAAATGAGCAATTTGCATTAGCCATTGGCGTTCCAGAATTAGGCGTCAGTACTCCAAATGATCTAAAACAGACAACGGCCATGATCATTAATTGTAAAACGGGGAGATATGCGGTGACCCTCGGATGGAAGATCGATCGTAAAGATCAAAAGCCATGGGCTCGCAAAATCGGTGGAATTTTTTGCTGGTTCCATCAAAAGAATTTTAAACATTCTTTGTGGTGATGAAAGCAATAAAGAACCCATACAAACGAGTAAACAGCGATTACTCAAAAAACGAAGGCGACTCAACCCTTCTCCTGCAGAAGACGCCTAACGATTCAGCACGAAGAGCTAACACACACCAAGGCATAGACAAGTACACAAATACCAAAGCAGGATCATGCCAATGGTGATGGATCTCACATCAAGGAAGGCCCACGCGCGCGAAAGTTCCTTGGATGGAACATCGCTCGGATCTGAATGGCATTCTTGGATAACGGCAATATCGACCAATTCAAGAACGAGATGGGCCGAACCCCATTGCTCACAGCGGCAGAGGAGATCACTCTCGGAACGGCTGTGAAGTTGAGCCAGTCACCCAAGGCAACCCGCAGCCAAATAAGAGCTGGGAAAAGAGCTAAGGATCGAATGATCAAGGCCAACCTCAGGCTTGTGGTCAATGTTTCAAGGAAATACATGCATCGCCAACTCGGCCAATTGGAGTGGGGAGATTTGATTCAGGAAGGCTGCATTGGCCTAAACCGCGCAGTCGAAAAATTCGACCCAGAACTGGGCTACAAATTCAGCACCTACGCCTACTGGTGGATCCGTCAAGCGATCAGCAGGGCTATCGATCAGACAGGATCCACGATCCGAGTTCCAGTCTCCCTAAATCAGTTGATCACCAAGCTCAATCACTTACCAAGAGGATTAACCGATCCAGAGATTTGTGATCAGCTTCACATCAGCGATGAACAACTTAAAAACCTGCGCCATGCACTTGTAGCAAAGAGGCCGACATCCTTAGACATGAGACTGGGGGGGGACGGTGATGGCTCAACCCTGAGTGAAATGCTGTGCGACGAACAGTCTACGCTCCACATCGACAAATTCCAATGGGAAGCAGTCCGAGACAGCCTCGAACTGCACACAAAATTAGCTCAAAATAATGACCAAGAATTGCTGCGGCGCATTGTGGTTGGAGAAGAAAGCCTTCAATCAATCGCCAACGAAATCGGAATAAGCCGAGAACGAGTTCGTCAAAAAGTTGAGCGTGCCAAAAAACAGCTAGCAGCAAAGTTGATCGAACACCGACAGTTAGTGGCGTGAATGCAGAGGCCCATAGGGGTGAAAGTGAAAGCTCACTGAGTGGAATCAATAGCGATCCCCACCGATCAGGCGCTAGCGATCATATGAAGTGGACGCTCCGCAAAAAATTGGCCATGCATCAGCCAAAGTCTGTTGGTGTGGCACCCTGCCGCTGGTATCAAAGCCAATCCAAACGGGCAATCTCGACAAATTGCACTCATGTGCTGGTAGCAGCGTCATTGCGCCCGGGACAAAGAGATGCTCAGTGGTGAAGGCTGGCAGGTGACAGGCAAGAAGGGACGCTCATACAGATCAAGCCCGATGCATCAACTCAACATGCTCAGTTCATTCTGGTGAGCTACTACCGCTTGTCAGCACAAGGGAGCAGTCCATTAGGCAGCAGCGAATGCATAGACGCCTAGTCATCGAAATATGGATAAACCTGCAGAAGATCGGTTGACAACGCTGCTCATCTCCTCACAACTCACTAGCTGTTCGGATGAATAGTCGATAACCGAAAGAATTGTGTTGAAATTACTTAGATGCTTTTGATGAGATGATCGAGAAAACCGTACTGGACTTCAAGCTCAGCAATACGATTGTGGAATTTCACATATATATGAATGCGCCTGAGCAGCAGGCAATGTTTGCCAATATGGGAGTTAAGACTTTCTAGAGCGATGTCTCCAAGGACGATCCTGGTAAAGCAACAGTGATGTTTCAAGGTCCTGAAAATATCCTCAATGACACCTTTATGAATCCAGAAACTAAGCCCGTCGTTGAAGCTTCTGGCCATATTTACGATGGCACGGGTATTACCCGTTGGCTTGCTGAAGATGATTTCGAGGTAGTGCCCCCGCCTCGAGTGGGGTTTTTTGTGCAGCGAGGAATACTGTAAGGCAGATACTTGCCAATAATGCCCCTCGACACTCATATAACGTGAGAACTACTTAAGAATCTAATAATAAGTGAGTTATTTTGTCTGAGAAGTCAACGAGGTTTTATCTTGCTACCGTACTGAATAACGACAAGAGGCTAATTCAGAACGCCTTGTTGTTGTGGAACATCCTTGTACAGGACATGCTTGTGCGCAACTAATAATCCCACACCCACAACAAAAAAGATAAAAACCAAGAAAACCAAAACATGCTTTTTAGCAATAAACAGGCTTGCGTTACTCTCCAAAAGAGCTTTTCTAAGCAGATCTCTTTGATTTGAAAGCTCATCAAGCTCAAGACCCAAAACTTGCTCCTCCCTATCAAGATTCACGATTAATGAATTGTAATCATCTTGAATCCTGTCAATTCCTGAGTATTTCTCGACGATATTATGACGCATTTCTTCCATTGATACAATATAAGATTGCCTTAGCTCATGCTTTTGATCAATAAGGTTTTGAACAAGAGCTTGTTTGGTGTTGATTTGCCGGTCAAGAGAGTATATACGTTGCTTCAAGCTAGCTGGTTTAACATTTCTTTCTGTCATTAGCGTCATGGCCTTTAGTACTAAATTACACTGTTATCAGGATGCTTGCAAACTAAATATAAAGACTTTAACCGCAACAACGACTTCTAGAAGATAAAATCAAGGAAACAAAAATCACGCTCCTTTACACTGTAACCATCGAGGTCTGCAGTAAGCAAAAGCAAATCACCGGAAAACAACAAAAGTAATTGAGCATCATTCTGGACTGACTAAAGTTGAAGGTGAATAGAAGTCAAAAAATTATGAATAAAATCACACTTCTTATGAGTGAATATCGGCATAGAACCAAATCACCGATAAGGAAGAAAGATAATTAGGAACTAAACAGGAGGTAACATTCGAAGTCACTGGTGGATCAACAGCCAAAGCTGGGTGATGATCAGAGAATTCAACGGCTGACATTTCAATGGCCACAATTGCGTTGCTCGGCACCGGTCTTCTCGGGGAGGCCATCGGCCTGCGACTTCTCGAGCGAGGGGTGAGACTGAAGGTATGGAATCGAACCGCGAAAAAATGCGAATGCCTTCTAAAGCAGGGTGCTGAGCTAATCGAAAACCTCGATGGGGCTGCTAGGGGATGTCAATCCGTCATCACTGTGCTGCGCGACGGACCTGTAAGTGCAGAGGTGATTGCTGCATTAGGAGATTTGGATACTGGCTGCTGCATACCAATGGGAACGATGGGTATCAGCGAATCACGTCAACTGGCAAAGCAGGTATGTGGGCAAAGGGGTGCATATTTGGAGGCACCAGTGCTGGGCAGCAGATCAGAGGCAATCAACGGCACCCTTCTTATGATGACGGGAGGTGAAACATCAGAATTTGAAAAGCAGTTGCCACTGCTGCGAATACTGGCTGCTGATCCCAAGTGGATGGGGCCAACTGGCAGCGCAGCAGCAGCAAAGCTTGCGCTCAACCAGCTGATTGCAAGCCTCACCCACAGCTATTCACTGGCGTTGCGATTAGTTCAAGCATCAGGCTTAGATGTGGAATGTTTTATGGAAGTACTTCGCCCCTCGGCGCTCTACGCGCGCACCGCTGACAAGAAACTAGAGCGGATGCTTTCCAACGACTTCAGCAATCCAAACTTCAGTACAGCATTGCTGCGAAAAGATCTGAAGTTGTTTGTACGGGAAGCAAACATGGCTGATGTGAATACTGAAGCACTAATGGGGTTAGTAGATCTGTTGAATAGAGCAGAGGGAACCTCTCTGGATAATGGCGATTATTCTGCACTGCACGCCTTAACGGCAGGTTCAGTAGAGAAAAGCTGAAAACCAAGAGAAGCAACTTAGTGACTAGAAAAAGAAAAAGCCTAAGAATAAAATTACAAAGAGAGATGTTTCATCGTCAAAACATTAAAAACCAAAGAATAATCAGGTAAAAAAATTAGTCCCCCAGGAGATCAATATGGACATTAGCGATGACAAAATTAAAGAAAAACAATAGATAAATCAAGACAATAAAACATGGCATAAGCCAAGGCAAAAATCAAAGGCTCAAAAGTAAGAGCCTGAGGAATTTATACTTCAGAGCCAAGACAGATCGTGACACTTGATAACGAATCAAGATCAATGAACTATAATTAAAGAATCTAAAAAGCAAAATTCGTGAAAATCATTGTCCCTATAATTAGCGAGTTACACACAGATCTCTATACATCCAACATTCATGGTCAAACAGTTACTCAAGATTCTATTCGTCACAACAGCAGTCAGAGAAATACTATCTCCAGCATCCGCAATAACAAACGAAGCTCTCCTTAAAGAAAGATTAATTACCCCAAATGTATATGAAATTCTAAACAGGAAGGGAGCGAGCACAAGTGAGGAGAGATTTAATGCCATTCGTGAGGCTTGTGCAACACAGGAGCTCGCACCTGTTGACTGCAAGCCAATCATCAAGCACCGATCACAGTAAGCAAAAAGACAAACACTGAGCGAAAGATCTAAAATAGATATGTCTATAAAAGCCATCTAGGAAAAAGAATCAGACAATGCCTTCAAGCAATCATCATTAATCAAATACAAAATATTGAGTATGCAAAGAATAAATGACAAATGAAAAAACAAACCAGTAGAAAATGATGCAAGAGGATTATACAGAATCAATAACAAGAGTGAAGAGACTTGTTATGATCAAAACTATAATTGGTTATGCCTGCTCACGGGCAAACAGTCGAGCTATGAGTATGATGATAAGACATCAATTTTAAACAATGAATTATTCGCAAACAATAACTCTAATTGCCAACATTACAGTAAAATTAAATGTACCAGAACTCCAGACCAAGGAACAACTCAATCAATGGATAAAGTCTGAAGCAGCTCGCATTCACTTCATCGACCATTTGAAGCCATCATCGTTTAACAAACTTGAAGTTATAAAAGCCGCATCAAAAGCTAACTATATAAGCTAACCGCTAGAAAAAGATAAGTCAAGGAAAAAATAAGTGGAGTGACTGCGACCACAAAGACAGAACCCGAAACTTTAGCTTTTACGATGTTGGAAAACATAGATTCAATTTCAGCACATATCCAAATTCATCTCAAGATAAAAAGGCAATACAAGGATGCATCTAACAATCTGCATCTTACAAGAATTAGAAGGATATAATTAAAAATAAAAAAATGAGAATAGCAAATACCCAACAAATAGTGAAGCTGTTCTTGGAGAAATCAAAAACTTTTTCCGAAGCCAAATATGAAGAAGCACATACAGGTCGTGAGCGGAAAGGAAAATCAGCGTAGTTCCAGTTATGAATTTGTAGGCGAGCACAGTAAGTCATACCTGTATGAGAAAACAATGTAACCAAGGCTGGATATCGTAAAAGAAGGATATACAAAACAAGAAAACAGGAAAATATCAAAAACAACAATATGAGAAAAAACGATGGAATATATCAATAAATTAAAGAAAAAATTAAATTGATATTTTAGATAGAAAAACCATTATTAATCACACAAAAAGTGGCTTCCATTCCCAAGTTTTTCATTTCAACTTTCATATCTTCAATATGAGGTGCATTCCCTACAATAACGAGACTTTCTAAATCAAGTTTGGAAAAGAAATCACTGAGTATATCTTTGACGGTATCCAAGTGGACATGAAAAGCATCAAGATCTACATAACTTTCTCTTAAAAAAAGATGAGTGTCGCTAAAAGCTGCTGTAAACAAAAGAGTCCCAACTTCATCATGGCCTCGTTTTACAATTTCATCAGTAATCTTTTTTACATTTTGGATCTCACCATCCTTAATTCGAAACAGAGGATAGATGCTGATGAAAGTATCAATTCGTTTCATAAAAATGACCTTTTAAACAAAGAATAGAGAAGAAGAGTGAGAATCAGACTAATTCAAAGCGCGGAGAAAGATTTCTTAGATGAAGGTTGGTTCATTAATAGAGATGAAAAACTCAATAAAAGAAGGTTTAAAAAAAGAATAAGTCAGTAAGCATGGCGAGGTAAGAATAGATTTGTTCAACAAATAATAAAAGTAGAATGTTAAACAACTTAATGAAAGGAACTTAGATTAAAATCAACGGCATAAAATTAAGAGAAAAAGTTTGTCGCAAGAACTACCCTTCTTAACGACAAACATGGATCAAACCTAACGAGTGAAACCTTGGAATGTATTCATTTTGACAGGAGATAAGGCTTCAAGTGCGGTTGATAGTTCTTGTGTTGGGAAGCCGTATGCAACAACCTTGACAGGTGTTAAGAGGCTCATAAACTCAGAACCAAACATGTCACCAAAAGTTTTCATATGAGCCAATGCTTGTGTTGAATTTGAATACCTCTCATGAACATGAATCTCATCATGAGCAGCATTTACACTTAACTCAAAATTAAGAGTATCGGGTTCATTAGACTCAAAATGCTCAGACATTTTTTTTGTAAGAGCTGAGATTTTATCAAAAGAATCAGGCTTACAAGAACATGTAATGATCCAAGAGACCCAAGTACTCGAATTAGAAATAGACGATGACATGATAGAAAAGGCAGAAAAAGAATTAAAAGATTAGTGACCGGATTTGATAATGTCTACTAATCGTTCAGCTACAGCGTAACAGGTGAGCATAGGATTACGAGAAACGTGATCAGGAAAAACGGAACAGTCAACAACTCTAAGAGAGGTGCACTCATGAACCTTGAGATGCTTATCTACAACTGCATGATTATCTGAAGCGGGTCCCATCTTGCAAGTACCAATTGCATGCCAAATGGTTGCAGATCGGTCAGAAATATAACGTTCGATAACACGAGTATCATTAATCATTTCATCGGTAAGAACAGCAACTTCCCCAGAAATATCATTGAGAGCACCTGAAGTTAGCAAGTCATAACCACGACGAACGCCATCAACCATTTTTCTCATGTCTTCTGCATGAGAATTCAAACGATGATCAATGCGAGGCTGATGGGTAGGGTTAGACGATTGAAGAGAAACACGTCCACGAGATTGAGGACGATTGATGACAATACCTGTGCCGAACATTAATCCGCGTGTTGGATCCGCACCAGGGAATCGCTCAGCACCCAATTTACCAAGGCAATAAATCTGCATATCATTAATGTAACTACTACCAGGGGCCGTATAATGAATAACCATTTGGACATCATCATCACTGTCGTTAACGATTCCAGGCTTTGGATAAGCAGCAACAACAGCCAAAGAATGGTCAATTAAGTTACTTCCAACACCTTGCAAATTATTGATACATTGAATATTCAAACGTTGAAGATCATCAACAGGACCCACACCAGAACGAAGAAGAATTGAAGGAGAGTTAATGGTGCCTGCACTAAGAATAACCTCTCCTCCGAAAAAGGTCCCAACAGAATCATCTGCATTGACAACCTCGACACCAACGGCTTGTTTGCCAGAAAATAAGACTTTGTTGACAGAGGTTTGATCTTTAATTGTAAGGTTAGGACGAGATTGGGCCTCTAAAAGATAAGCAATTGAGCTAGAAATACGTAATGAACCATCACCGCCACGATTCATAGGTATGGGCCCTACTCCATCATAACCATTTGGATGATTATGATCTGGAACCCAAGCATAACCCTTAGCAGTAGCAGAATCCCTGAACGAAGAAACGACAGGGGTATATTGATCAGGTTGAAAACGTTGAATGGGAATCTTACCTGAGCTGCCATGATGTGAAGAATATCCAAAATCCATATCATTTTCAATTCTTTTATACATAGGTAGAATATCTTCCCAATCCCAACCTGAATTGCCGGCCGCTGCCCACGCCCTGAAGTCTTGCTGCAGCCCACGAAGAGAGATAACACCGTTTACTGCAGAACACCCTCCACTGACCTTGCCTCTGGCATAGGGGAAGTCTCGACCAGGAGTCACCTCAGTCACATAGTGCCAATCATGCTTGTCAACAGAAACAGCTCGCGAATCCAAAAGGTCAGTTGGCGTATCTTCAATAGAAGAAAAATGTGGGCCAGCTTCTATGAGTAAGACATTTATATTCTCATCTTCTGTGAGTCTGGAAGCAATAACCGCACCAGCAGTACCAGCGCCGACAATTATATAATCAAAGGAACTCATTGATAGAGATACAAATGCTAAACTTAATTATAGCCAAGAAAACAGAAATCGAAAAAGCTTCAATAATCTTTTAAGAAAAGGCTAGAAAAAACCAGTGTCAGGAATTGAAGACCCTTTCCAAGAAGCGATCACATCATCACTGAAGCGAATCAAAAGTGGAGAAAGATACCAAGTCACCGACCAAACGGGAATCAAGGATCAAATCGGATAGACGATTGGAGCCAGTTGCTTGCGAAAAGAAACCAAACCACAACCTCAAGCAAATAGAGCATTTGTACCCCACTATGTTTGAGAGAAATTACTTCGTAGTATTAGCAAAACAATGTTATAATAGTACTTACAAAGTCAATGACGAAGGATCTTTATTAACAGGTCTAATTGAAATTAAAGTTTAGAAGTAATACTTGATTCACAAATTCAAGGGGGTACAAGATTGCTAGCCGGTTAAACAGACCAAAGCCATCGTAATGCTAACCCTGGCTAGACAATGGTAAAAGCTCATCTGCCATTACAAAAAGGCAAATAATAATCACAACGGAAAGTATCGGACAAACGAACAAAATGAAACTTGCATAAATTAGAAAACATAAAAACAAAACCAGAAGAAGAAAGCAAAGACGCTAGAATCAAGTTAACAGTCAGGGGATTAATCAAATAGTTCAAAATAAAGTTTTATCCGGCCTTGACGAAAAACCTCAATGCATAAAAGTAATCTGACTAAAAAAATAACTAAAGCAGCATGAAACCGATAGAATCATAATTTAGACATGTTGCTTTTTAAAGGTGAGAGATGTAATCGACATTAGAAGAAGATTGATAACTACAAGGGCCAGGCCGATATAAAAAATCAGAGGAACAGAAAAAATAGATATGAAACCAGAAATAAATGTCATAGCAACAAAACCAATACTTAAAAGAAAGCTGAATAATGCCCATGCAGGTCGAACGAGTCCAGGTCCAACTACTTCTGTTAATCGAGCTACGATCAGGCCAATATAAGCACCATTCCAGAAGGCAAACAGAAATGCTCCAAAATTAACAAACGAAAGTATCGGTGAGAAAACAAAAATACATGTTCCTAAAGTTCCGATACCAACTGATGTAAGGAGAACTGAGTCCGTTGTGAATCTTTTGGGGACCAAACCAGCAATTATTGCACCCAAGGTATATCCAAGTCCAACCAGACCGAAAGAATTACTTGCTACTTCACTCGAAACATTAAAAACAGTAGTCAAATATAAAGGCTGATACGTTAAAATTGATACCTGAGAAGCACCATAGAGAAGTGTAGTAATTGCAAATAATTTAAGAGCAGGAGTCCAAATTATTTTATCCGGAGAAGCGGTCTCAATACTAATATTTTTGTCTAAAGATATTGTAGAGGTTGAGTCAGAATCTAATAGACTAGATATATTTTGCTCTTTTTCCTCGGCCAATCCTCTGGTAATCAACATCCAAATAGGAATCGCAAAAAGTATAGAGAAGAAACCAGTAAAATCCCAGGCCCCTACAGGAGAACTTTCAACAAATAAGGGTAACAAAACAGAGTCTAATAGAGGTGCAATACCAGCGCCTGCAAAAATAATACCCATCGCTAATCGCTTTTGATGTGCTTTTAAATTTCGAGTACCAAATCCAGGCAAACCAGTAACAAGATGAGCACATCCCCAACCAGAAATTAGGCGCCAAAGTGTATTCCATCCCATGGAAGTAAAAATTGGTTCAATGAAGAATGTCGCAACACAAACAATAAGTGCTATTCGAATCATTCTAAGAGATTGTCCCTCTCTTTTAATTCTTGTCTGATGTACGCAACCAGCAAGATACCCAGCAAGGTTAAAACCTACAAGTTGTCCAATATTGTCTGACGTAATCCAATTGGCTTCTACCATCATATTTCCAAGAACGGCCAATTCCGTTCTCTGTAAACCAACCCCTATAGCCAATGCACATGAAGCTGCAATAACACCAAGGTAATCGTACGATGTAACTTTGGATTGTGTTGAGAAAGTCATATTGGAGAATAAAAACTTGAAACAAGAAAGCAAACTTATGTAAAACTAATTTTGGATTATAAAAGAACTACTTCTATAATAGCCGTAAACAATAGGATTACAAGAAAGCGTCAACAATGATTTAAGAAAAAGGTTAAAAGAAACCAGTATCAGAAATTTGAGACCCACTCAAAGAAGCTACCACATCATCCCTGTAACTAGTAAAAATAGAATTAGCAGAATCCCAGTTAGCGATTGATCCGGAGTCAAGAATCAAATCCGAGAGATGGTTGAAGGCTGAGGATTCAGAAAGAAGACCTTGGCCAAAATTTCCATCAACTGCAGCATTTGTACCCCATTGTGTCTGAGACCACTTACTCGCTGCTGATAACAGTCCAATGCGATAAGTATCATTTCCATTTGTAGAGCGCAAAATAGCCATGGGTAGATCCTTCTTAGATAGACCAGCCTTTACAGACGAGGCCCAAGTAGAGATTTCATCAGAATCAGGGCTCCTGTCATAAAGGGTGCTGAAAACCTTTTCAGTAATAGCTTTAGTTGACATTTTCTCAAGTTTATTTCCATAATACTCCTCAACTTGAGAAGAATAAACAGACGTGATTCTATCAACGAGTTGCCTAGACGTTAGCTTTGAATCAGCATTGGCGACAGAAAGCAATGCTAAATCACTAGGTTTAATCATCGAATTGGTATAAGCTTGGTAAGCTAATAATGTAAGGTTTACTCGTTGATCAACATCGCTTGCTTCAAATCCAGTGAATGGTAACTGGAGCGGACCAGCCAGTTTTTCAGGTGGGTAAGTAATTCCAGTCAAATCATCATAACTAACCTCGTTTAAACCATTCAGACTCAAGTACAAGTCTTGCGTGCTGTTGTAGAGATTATCTGAACTTGAGGGATTGCCAATAAAATATTCACCATCAGAGGCACCTTGGCTAAATACCAAATAATCATCAATAAGTAATGCTCCATTAGCAAGAGCACCTGCGAAAGTAGGAGTAGCTGAAGACAAGCCTGATTCAATGTGTTGATGATTTGTTAGGCTGAGCATAAAAGAACCACCAACCTTAACGACACCATCTAAAGATGCAGAGGACATCTGGTGGCCTTGATGACTACTATCAACTGAATCAGAACTACTACCATTTCCGCTCATATCCATCTCATCAGTCATAGTTCCAGTTGAGATGAAATGGCCAGAATTTAGCTGAAAAGTTAAAACATGACTATGTCCAGATTCAGATTCTGCTGTAACAACTAGATTTTCAATAGCAGATTGGGAATAACTATTAAATCCGGAAGTTATAGACAATGATTTGAGATCGTTAAAATCAGAAGAAGCGTATTCAATGTCGGAGAGAATATCAGTATCAGGGAGATAACCACCTTCAAATTGACCTGTTTGATTCAACAAAGCAACGGAAGCACCATCAAGAATCCGAAGCCTTAAAACTCCATTATGAACATATGCAGTTGCATAATCATCAAAGTTGTCAAGATTATAATCACCTACCCCGAATGCCGTTGAAGTACTCTTAAGCTCAAGAGAATTAGATCCCTCAACTTTTTCCCAAGGACGATAGCTATAAAGATTAGACCAATCGTATGAAGATTTCTCAGCTTGCCAGCCAATAAGTTCCAAATCTGTAAGTTTTACCAAATCATCCTTGTCTGGAGAATCAATAAATCCAGCAGTGACTAAATCTCTTTTTCCATCACCAGTGAAATCACTGTTAAAAGACCAAGGAGATAAGCGAGAATTTCCGTAGGGTGTAAGAGTAGAAAGCAATTCAGATTGCTGATTATGTTTTAGAGAAGATCCATCATAAATCTGAACTTTACCTGGGGAGTCCGAATCACCACTGAAAGAAAGAATAATGTCCTGAACAAAATCGTTTGAAATATCACCAACATGTGCTCTCTTTAACGTTCTAGTATTAGCCCGATTTAATTTTAGTGTAACTTGATCTAATGAATCAGCCTCACGAAGCTCAAGTCCCTTGGAATTAGTCGTAAAAGATTCAGCAGGAAGTAGCCAACTAGAGTCTGTATTTTCAATGACAGAAACAACCTGCATCATTCCAGCATCTTCATGCTCTAAAAGATGACAATGGTGAACGAACGTTCCAAGAAAGTCTTGAAACAACATTCTTATTGTAGTATTATTATAGCCGGTAGTATATAACTCTGAGCTAGGGTCATAATTTGCATCTAGAGGCACAAACTCTCCAACTAAAGGATCAAGCCTATGGCGAACTCCTTCTTTATCGACATAATCATAACCGGAAGAGTTGAGCTGAGTAACATCTTCAAGACTTCGCTTGTTAGGTAACTCATTGTCACTTTGCTTGACCTGATAATCATTCACATGGATATGAAATGGATGAGAAGTGTAATAACCACCATTAACAACTGGATCATTTTTACCTCCCCAATTCCAATTTTTCAAAGACCACTCTTCCATCGTGCCAAGCTGGGAGATAACCAATGGACCGTTCGGAAAAACATGATCATTAATGAGATCAGGACTTACATATCCGAGCCATGGATCGTCCATGGAAGTGTTGATCATTTTAAAATTATCAATTGGTGTACCACTTTTTGCTCTTTGAGCAATAGCCTTTTGAGTTGGAATATCTCTTTGATCCTCAGGACCTACTAACTGTAAAATCTGATAATTAAACTCACGTTTACGGGTTGGATCCCAGAGCTCCTTGCCATCTTTATTCGTTTCATAAAGATCAATACTAGGTATAGCAGTCTTTGAATAATCTTCACTTGACGTTTGAGGTGTGACCTTTTGAACATTAATTTCCTTATTGGCTGCCTCAATAAAAGCATCAAGTGCTGAATTATCTAGGGAAGGAGAATCACCATTCACATTAAATGTAGCTATAGCACCAGGTCCAGACTGAGGATTAGATACATCTGTATTCTGATTTGAAAGTTCAACATATTGATCAGACGGAAAACGCAAAGAATTGATATCAAATTTCTCACCATTCTTCCCCTCAAAACTATATGTGCTGATAAGTTCGGATTTTCCCGCAGGTAAATTAACAAGTACATCCATTCGCTTACCAGAAGGCAAAGATATTAGATTTGATGCTTGTTCATACGAAGTAGCATTCTTACCATCTTGTTGATAACCTAAAACGTTTTGATTGGCTGGACGAATCTGGGGATATGTATGCCCATCTTCACCATAGATATAAAGTGGCAGTACTTTCCAGGTTCCATCACTTTGTTGATGACGGATAGCTAAATTCATATAATAATTATTATCTTGATTACTCAAGGAAAATGATTGCCATCCTCCAGATGTCAATTCAACTTCTGGCTGATATTCACCGTTAATAGTAAACATACTTGCGCGATTGGCTGCAAGACCTTGTGTACCTAATATATTGCCATTCACTGAAGCTAATTTATAATCTCCAGATTCTTCATCAATCCCAACTTGCATAGTTTTAATGACACCTAAATTTCTTGGTACATCTTTGAATGCAGGAATTAGTTGAAGAGGATCACCAACCTGCATAAAACCAGAAAGACCACCATAAACCTGTGTGTTTACAGCAGGATGAAAATGTGGGTGATACCAGTAAGAACCAATCCCATGATCGTCCGGGATATCAATAATGGTTGTCCAATCTTGTCCTGTTGTATACCGACTAACAACATTGTCACCAAAACCAGTGGGTGTTACATGTCCTCCATGCATATGAAAATTCGTACTATCCATGGCACCCGCGGTAGAGCCACCATTTAATCCATAGGAATTATTTTCAACCATAGAAGCCATTTGAGCTTGCTTCCCAGTGAGTCCAGCAATACTGATGTTATTATCAAAATCCAATTCTAAAGTTTCGCCAGGTTTAATCATTAAGACAGGACCTGGATAAGATGTCCCCTCGCCTTTTATTCCATAGGTATATAACATTGAGGGATACCAAAGGGGAGGATCTCCCTCTTGATTTCCACTCATAGATGCTAAATTCTTCAAAAGAGAATTAGAATCAAATTCAGAAAAAATAGTGTCAACACCTTTGTCTTTACTCCAAACTAATGCAGGGTCATAATTTTCCTTTTTTAAAACCTCTTCATGAAGTAAACCACTTGCTTTGGAGGTCTCAGCCCAAAAACCAGTTTGATTAGCAGATTGATCGAAACCATATCCCCTATATCCGAGGTAGCTAAGAGCTTCTAGCAATAGATTATTTGAATAAACTCCCCATGCACCACCTTCCTCAGGAGGACTGGTAATCGTTTTTAAATACTGATTAAAGATACTACTCTCATCATCTTTATTGGTAAGCTGAGGAATCAACCAAGACTCAACATATTTATTTAGATTTTTGATATCAACAGGATTAGTCGTGATTTCAAGGTCAGCTTTTAATGCGCCATTTTCGGAGCCATTATCTATAACATAAAAGCCACTATCATCTTGCTCTAAGCTATAACCTGACGAAAGGAATACATTAGGGTTTCCTTTGCTATTTACAGGATAAAGTCCGCCAATCCGAAACTTGCTCACTAGTCATAACCACACATTAATTTGATTATAACTATAGTAAAACGCACGTTCAATCGCTTAAGCATGATTTAACGTTGTCTCGAGCTTAACTCATAGATTATTACAAATAATCAACATTAGTCTTTTTTTAAAGTATTTTGATAAAATGACGTACTATTTAATGTATAGCAGCCAATAAAGTAACAGGCCAAATTATCAATACAACATGGTCATTAGCGATTGAAAAAGATGCCACAATGAAAATCGAGAACCCAACGCTGAGAATTAAGCTAAATTGTGAGCTGGCTATGTGCACATGCATTCTTCTAAACAAAACTCTAATGAATCCTTTATAGAAATACACCCACCATACTGACACTCCAAAAAACAAAAGAAAATCCACAAAAAATGGGAATGTTGTAGTCTTTAGATTATGAAAATAAAGCAATGATTCCAATTGATTTACTTAATGCCATCAGCAAATTGGTACTGAAATTTTCAGGTATATAAAAAAACTCAATAACACCAATATTAGCCCCAAGTCTATATTAGAGAATGAAGATTAAGCAATGTTCAGCCTAGGTACTAAAAGAAGTTGAACATAGGTTGGGACAGATGTGCTGCACCAAAACCAAAAGTAATTACTGCTGACAAATGCAAATCCCGGGTCTATCTAAAACTCGATACGTTAGAAGCAGCATCAGAAGATGGAAAGAGTTATCGTTGCTCTCTACTGACAATTTCTCCTTCAATCCATACATCCAATAAGAAATGAATTTGTATCGTCATGATCACCGCCACGATGCCTGTTATCACCCATGAAGCAATGACTGCCTTACTCGCCAAAGCAGGAACACCAGTAAAAAGTTGAGCTGAACCTAAGCCATCGATAAATCGACAAATAATCTGAGATTCTGTTGAATTGATTAATTGTTCTACAAAAATAGGATGATTAGTGATGCTAAGACTATACGTACAGGCCCTTTTAATTTTCTTTTTGATCCTACCTTGATGTATTCAATCCAAGACCTTTTATGCGCCAAGTGGCTTACAATACAAAGAGTTTAATTAGATCATGCGCGATAAGGTTCATACTATTTTACCGACAATTGTCAATCAATGCTAAGCATTCGTAGTAAGAGAATGATGTTATTCGGAGCTCATCGCGAATCCATTCGATGGTTTCAAGTCAAAATATACTCACGAAAATATTATCATTGTTAGAAAACTATCAACGCAAAACCTAAACAAACTATAAAGCTTTTAGCAGCGCAAATGCTTTCTTGTTACAGTAAGTACAATATAGAGAATAGTATGCCCTCAGCAAACCTTAGAAATTTAATCAATGCTAAAACAATAGGCGAATACAATTATCAAAAATGGTCCAAAAATGCAGGATTAAGTGCTAGACCTCAGAATAAACAACCATTTTATTTCAATATTCTGCCGCAGGATATTTTAAATTATGATGTCAAAAGTGATTGGTTAGATTGGCAAAAAGCAAATCAAAATCATTCAAATGGTAAATTCGAACAATTTATAAATGAAAGAATAGGTGTATGGCCGCAAAATCCAGAAACATCTTATTTAAATGTTTTACCTCAGCATAATTCGAATATTGATGTTAAAAGTGGTTGGTTGGATTGGCAAAAAGCAAATCGAAACCATTCTAAGGGTAAATTTAAACAGACTAATAATGAGGGTACATTCTACTCCAGTTGGGGACCTGAATTTCAAAACGTAGATATTGACTTGTCATTAGCATCTCATGACAAGATCAAAATTGATGGTTTCGGGGAAATTAGATCTCGAGAAGAGTTTTCAAAGAGTGTTTATGATAATGAATTCTGGATTTATAATGGAATGACGCCAGGGCCTGTGATTATTGCAGACCCTGGAGATACTATACGAATAAAATTATCAAATGATTTAAATGTAGATCCGCAAACAAATCAGTGGAACGAAGCAGCAAAAGACACAAATTTACATTTTCATGGCGCACATGTTTCACCAGAAGGTAATGGTGATAATGTTATGATTTCAGTTGAGAATGGAGATAGTCAGGAATATCTGTATCAGATACCAGAAAATCATCCAAGTGGTTTATTGTGGATGCATCCTCATTATCATGGATCAACATCTTTATCATTAGGAGGAGGTGCTGCTCTTCCAGTATTCATATTACCTGATTCAGAAGATGCCAATAATTTGGAGAAATATGATCCTACAACATCTAATATTCATCTGTTAGGTTTACAGTCTTGGGCCGTAGAGCAAGATATCAATCCAAGCATTCAGCAGGGAGACAATAATTGGGAAAATACTAAGCAAATGCCTCCTAGGCTCTTTCATGAAGATGGCGAATATTATTATCAATACGCTTCAGCTCCCTTTAACGGTAATAATTATGAGCCTTTAGCATTTTTTGAGGATAGTGATATTTTTTCGCCAGGTGGCGCAACATATGCTGACTATGTTGCAGCAGAACCAACAGAAAACCTAATACATACTGTGAACGGTCAATACAATCCAACCATTGAGGCTAAAACAGGTGAGTGGGTCACTTTTGGATTTTTAAATTTCTCATTAAATTCCAGCCATGTAATCCAGCTAGTTCATGCAGATGAAGATGGAAACTTGACACTGGAATCACCAAACTTATTAGGGTTGGATTCGGATATTTCACGCTGGGCATCTGAATATGATACTTCTGTAACAACACTTCCAGGAATATCTCCAGGAGGGAGAGTCACTATTCAGCATTCTTTTGAAAAACCAGGAAGTTATTACTTTATTAGTAATGCTACAGATGAGGTGCTGGGTGATTTAGCCCCGATAGAAACAAATAGACCTAAAAATGCGAATGAAACATATCTAGGATACAATGATGGATTTCAAATTACACCATCACAGGTGTTAGCCACCGTAGATGTTGCGGGTAAGGCAGTTAAAGAGAGTGAACAACCTGAAGCATGGAGTTATCTTGATGACCAAAGAGATCATGCACTGGGCTTAAAAGAAGAAGCAGATCAATTAGGGGTAACCAAATCAAGAGAGTTTATATGGAATACGGCTGCCCAGAAAATCAAGACAGAAGGTCAACGTGAGAAGAAAGAAGGGCCAAATGGCGAAGAGTATATTGATCCTGGATATAACAATCCACAAGAATGGGAAAGTGTTTGGACAATTAACAGTCAATATTGGACTCACAAAGCGACGCAGGGTCCAACATTAACGATTTCAATGTTGGATACTCTAGAACGATGGTCACTAATCAATAGTTCAGCATCAGTCAAAAGAGACAAACACCCAATTGACAACCCAGAGACACAAATCCAGGTAGGTCAATCACATCCATTCCATCTGCATCAGAATGAATTCATTGTTGAGTCGATTAATGGACTTAACGTTGATGGAAATCAAAGCCTGAACCAAGTTGGTGATGCTTTTGTTGGTGATTCATTGGTTGATGTAATTCAAATGGGCCCGGCCTATGCAAAGGGAAGTGCTACATCAGATAATCCATTTGGAACTCCAATGATTCTGGATGATGAGGGAAATTATATCGATGGTTATGGAAATAATTGGGGGTCTGAAGCTGCCGGTTACCTTACAAATTCAGAGACTGATATTTTAATTCGTTTTGAAGATTACACTGGACTATTTGTAGATCACTGTCACTTACTTTTCCATGAAGATGGTGGAATGATGGCACCAGTCCTGGCCATATTAAATACGAATGACAGCTGGATCACGAGTGGCTCAGCAACAAATAATACTATTGATCTGTCTCTCGGATCGAACAGAGAAAAAACGGTTCAAATAAAAGTGTTCAATGACACTCAATCAACGGGAGTCAACGTAGCAAGTGGTGACGTAAATGCTCTTAACTTTACCCCTGGACCTACATCAAGGACTGTCAATGTTAGTGACAATATAGAAGATATAGCAGTCATTGAGGCTTCAGCTACAAGTAATGGTCAGTTTAAATTAAACATATTTGATGGTCAAAGTGCGAAAAACTACTATTCCAATGAAATCAATGGCTTAAATCCAAATCCTGATTCTATATCTAAGCTTAGAGAAATAACTATCAATGCAAAATCTGAAGGAGGCAGAGAAGATTTAAAATCTTCAATCGCTCTCGGGGATATTGATGGAGATGGCTTTGATGATATTGTTGTTGGAATTTCAGGTAGTAATTATAGTCCTGAATTGCGTGTTTACAGTGGCAAAACCTTTGAGGAGCTTTATAGCCTGAACCCGTTCGACGGTGCTCTGAGCAATGGTATTGATATTTCAATAGGCGATATCAACGGTGATAACTATGGGGATATTATTGTTAGCCAACTTGAGGGCGGCCAAGGCTTAGTTGATGGATTTAATGGTAAAAAATTATCAGATAATTATGCAGAGAATAAAAATTCTAATATGTTATCAAAAATGAGTAAACTTTGGAACCAACCTTTTAATCCCCATGGAAAAACTAGCAATGCAGTACGTGTCGCTGTTGGATATTCTCTACCAGATGAGCAGCCAGGTCAAGGTTATGTATACAAGGATAATACGCACAATCAAACTTATTTAGCAAATCTATCCACCTTAGAGGTTAATCCCAATGCTTCTGCGACCACCGATATTATCAATTGGCTGTACGATTCACCGGATGGAGCCCACTCAGGGCATGGTACTGATATGAATATGAGCTCACACAGCATGATGAATGATGACATGATCACACCCGTTGAACTTCTTAAAAATGGATTTTTCTCATCCAATAACGCCTATATTGATATTGATTTTAATTATTTCGATATCCAATCCGACCAAAGAGGGCAAGGAGGCTTCCTTGTTTCTGATGCAGATGGATCTAAATCATTAGTTCATCTCAAAACTCTAGCAACGGGAACGAACGTGGAAAGCTCTGCTGATTTTGATGTTGAATATTTCTCTTGGATGAATGGTAATACCAGCTCTAACCTGGTTTAATGAATCTTACAATCAGTAATCACGTTAGCGCTAATTATTAAAAATATCCGCCTATTCTCAGGATTACGATTATAAAACTCGGTCAAACGCTTGCAAAAAATTTTTCTCTAATCAATTTTTACTGAGCCGATTACTGCATCAGCTTTTTAATGGAGAAGAATAGGTTTTCCTTGCTGGCTTTTGCAGTGGTTGCTCATACTCAATAAATTTTCCATAAGACAATTCAAACGTAAGCCACTACAGGCCTCTTCGTTCAAAGCAAAAACTTTTTCAAATTTTTAAATATCGCTGTTCAGATCAGTTCGATTCTCTCTTTGGATTAAAGAATTTTAAATTTGATTTCCCTTAAGCCTCAAGACACCTATCCCAGCTCCTAATCCCCAATGGTGACCAGAGCATTTTTGTTTTTCCACCAAACCCAATCTCGAATCGGTGGTGTATTGCGAAGCTGCTCTCGCGTGAGTCCAAGCCTCAATTTCATCGACGCGTCCAGGAGTACGTCGAGCATTTCTTCACCATTGGCACACTGAGCAAGAGCCTCATTGGTGCGTTGTGCACCATCAAGGGCGTTCACAAGCAGGCTCACGCGACGAGTCACAGGCAATGATCGAGGGTCCAAACCATGTTCACAACGGCCATCAGGGTAAGCATTTCAACGCATCGCATTGGCATAAGTAAAGGGAATTAATGTGAGCAGGCCATTGGCTGTTTGGCATGCGATCACTGACGTGCAACCACTGGGTGATTGGTGACGTGCATGGTTGTTATCAGCCTTTGCAAAGGCTCCTCAACGCTTTACCAAAAAAAGACCACGTCGTGTTTTGCGGAGATGTCATCAACCGTGGGCCCGATAGCCCTTCCACGATGCAGTTGGTTTGGTCTTTAGTCATGGCTGGACGGGCAACCTGGCTTAGGGGAAATCATGAACAGGCGTTCCTGCAGTCCAGGAGCGATCCTGACCTCACAAATCCCAACCCATGGCTGACTCGCCTACATCAACTCCCCACCGTTTTCTGTGGACAAGGCTGGGTAGCCACCCATGCAGGATTTAATTGCAACGGTCACCCCGACCTGACCATTCGTGAGCCCTTCTGGGAGCATTACGACGGAAGCCATGGAGTTGTGGTGATTGGTCACACCCCCCGGCCTGATGTAGAGCGTCATGGCCGGATCGTGATGGTGGATACGGGTGCGGTGTATGGAGGAAAACTCTCGGCGTACTGCCCAGAAACAGAAGCTGTTGTGCAAGTGGAGGGAGTTCAGGAGACAGCCGCTGCTCCAAGAAAAAGGACGGCTTCATCGCTGCAGGCAAGACCTTGCTAACGGTCTACCGCAGCAATCGCACCGAGTTTCTGGCAACGCTTCTCGCTCAAACGCTGACGCTTGACCCCCCAGGTCCGTTTGAGGAGCTGGAGATTGTCGTCAACACCTGGCCCACAAGCCGATGGCTCGGCGAGCAGCTTGCCAAAGCCAATGGCATCAGTGCTCTGGTGCGTTTTCCCTTTCCTGGATCGCGCTTACGTCAGCTGGTGCGCTGCATCTTGGATCTCGATCCAAGCAGCGAAGATCCTTGGCGGGCAGAACGACTGGTTTGGTCGGTTTTAAAAGTGCTCCCCGATCTTCTCGAACACCCCACTGCTGAAAGCCTGAAACTCTGGTGGGAGCAACACGCAAGCGCCGCTGGACGGCTCAATCGTGATCATTGGCAGCTTGCCCGCTGCCTCGCCGATGCGGTGGATGACTACGCCCTCTACCGACCGCAGGAACTGAGCCAATGGATTGAGGGCCACGGAGACGCTGACCTACCGGCTCATTTGCGCTGGCAACCACAGCTCGTTCGCGCCCTAGCCGCAAGCCTCCCCTGTGATCCCTTTGGTCTCCAAGTGCAAAAGGCCGTTGAACGTTTGCGGGCAGGTGATGTTCCAGCAGGAGCCCTTCCGCCTCGATTGCGCCTGTTTGGCATCAGCAATCTCGCCCCGGTCCAGGTGGAACTCCTTCAGGGCCTCTCGGGCCTGATGGCGATCGAGCTTTACCTGCTCACACCCTGTCCAGAGCTATGGCAACGCTCCGAACAGAGGAGACAAACGCTCGGACAAGCTTGGAACACCCCACCCGATGGGCCCTGGCTCTTGGAATCGCCTCGTCTGGAGGCGATCTTGGGACGAATGGGAGCTGAGTTTCAGTTGCTGTTAGAAGGCAACGGTGATTGCTTTCTCGGCCAATGGGATCAAGGAGATCTCTTCGCCGCGCCGATACAGATCGCTGCATCCGAAGGTCGGCCAGCCACGCTCCTGGAGCAAGTGCAACAACAGCTGGTGGATGGAAGCGCACCACCCCTCACGCCTGCTGATCAAGACCGCTCGTTGCGCTTTTTGGCCTGCGCAGGACCATGGCGAGAAGTGCAACTGGTCCGCGATCAGATCCTGCAATGGCTGGCCTCTGATCCAAGCCTGGAGCCGCGAGATGTCTTGGTGATGACTCCAGATGTGGAGCGCTATGCCCCGCTCCTCACCTCCGTCTTCGGTGATCAAGACGCCACGGGAGTGAGCATTCCCTGGAGACTCACCGATCGCAGCCAACAATCCACTCCAGGCCTGAGCCAGGGATTTATGGCCCTGTTAAGGCTGGCGAGTGAGCGCTTAACAGCCTCCGGGCTTGAGGCTCTTCTCGCCAACCCCGCCCTGCAAGTCCTCCAAGGCATCACGGCCACGGATGCCGTGCGAATCACCCAGTGCCTCCAACAGACCGGCTTCCGTTGGGGGGTGAATGGCGAAGAGCGGGGTGGCGATGACACCCATAGCCTCCGTTGGTGCCTTGATCGCTGGCTGCTTGGCCTGGTGCTGCCTGCCGAACCAGGTCTTGCTCCTGGAGGCTGTGCTCCTTACCAGGGGGGGCTCACCATTCAGCAACTCGAACAATGGTGGCCGCTTCTAGATGGACTAGCGCAATGGATCACGCGTCTACGTCAACCCCATCCCCCCAGCGGTTGGACCTCCCAGTTGAATCAGCTTCTCCAGCATCTTTATGGCGATGGAGGGGACTGGGCCTGGGAGCAACAAGCGATCGTCCAAGCACTCGACACGATGCAGCAACAGGCATCTGAGTGCACTCTTGACCTTGACCTCTCCGTCGTGGTCTCCATTCTTGATGAAGCCCTCTCCGCCGATAGCGGTCGTTTTGGCCACCGCAGTGGTGCCCTAACGATCAGCGCCCTAGAGCCCATGCGGGCGATTCCCCATCGGCTGATCGTGCTGATGGGGCTGGATTCACAAGACTTTCCACGTCAACAGGAACGCGCCGGCTTTCACCTCTTGGAACAGCAGCGCCGACTCGGCGATCCATCGAGCACAGATCAGGACCGCTACGTCCTGCTGGAAGCCTTGATGTCCGCGCGACAACATCTCCTCATCAGCTGGAATGCACGCGATGAACGCAAGGGCGAGGCGCTTCCCCCAGCACCTCCGGTCCAACAATGGCTCACCTTGCTGAAGGACCAACTCACCCCCGAACAGTTTGAGCGCGTGGTGTTGGAGCAGCCAGCCAACCCCTTGGATCCTCGCAATTTTCTTGCCAATCGCTCCGGCTCAGCCTTCAGTTCTGATCGTCACCACCTCGACGCCAGGCTCAATCTGGATCGCCGCGATCCCATGGGCGTGAGCAAGAACTCCTTGGGCTTAGCTCATCCCCTGCACTGGACTCCAGGGGGCCACTCTGATGGTTTGGATACGGATGCCGTCAGCCGTTGGCTAGAGGCTCCCCAGCGCTATTGGCTCAAAGCGCGAGGATTGGAAACACGGGAGTGGTCCACCCCCGTAGAGGATCTCTCAGCGCTCGAACTCGAGGAGCGGCACCGTCAATCTCTTCTGAACCAGTCATTCCTCGATCAGATCGATTGGCTGGCTACCGATTCGCGCTTGAAGTGGGATCACGCGCTTCCAGGGGAATGGGCGAAGCAGCTTCGCGGCCAAGGGATGCTTCCACCTGGCGCAGCAGGCCTACTGGCTGCGAATCGCCTCGAACAGCGCTGGCAAAACCTGCAACAAACCCTGTTGCAACTTGGGCCTGTGCAGTGTGAATCGATCCGCGCAGAGAGCGAGTCACGCACCGTTCTCAGAGCTGGATCAACCACGGTTTGGGTCAGCGCCGGACGGCTCCAATCACGCACGGCCTTGGGCGGCTGGTTCACACACCTCATCCAGCAAGCGGCGGGAGGATCCACCACAACGGCTGTGATCTGTCGTTGTGACAGCAGCACCAAAGCCGATCAGTTTCAAATCGCGCTTCACTGGCAACCTCTGGATCGAGAGCGAGCTCAGGAGCTTCTCTTGTCTCTCAAGGCTTTGGCACATGCAGGAGCTGAAACGTGCTGGCCGGTCCCACCGGCCAGTGGGTTGGCCAGAGCCCTCACGTTGAACAAAGGTCTTGAAAAAGCAAACCGAGCGTTTGAAAGCCGCTGGGATGGGGGATTTGCAGGCATGGGAGAGCGGGAGCGTCCAGAGATGCAGCTGTGTTTTGGCGACCACTTCGATGCTGACAATTTTTTAAGCGAAGCCTGCTTTGAAGAGGCCTTTCAAGCGTTGTATGCACCGATGCTGGAGGCGCAGCGGCCATGAGGAGCCGTTTTGAACCCAATCAGTACCCCCTCGATGCCGGAGTGCGTCTCATAGAAGCCAGTGCTGGCACGGGCAAAACCTTTGCATTAGCCCACCTGGTCTTACGGCTGGTGACTGAGCGGAAGCTCAACCTCAAAGAGCTTTTGGTGGTCACCTTCACAGAAGCCGCTGCTGCCGAATTACGGGATCGCATTGGCCGGCGTCTGAACGACGCCCTACAAGCCCTACTCCAACCCCCAGCGCAGGACTCCGACTCCAAATCCGGCTCCCAAGCCAACTCCCCACCCAGCGATGCCGTGTTGGAGGAGTGGCTGTCCATCCATGGGCAAGATCCCCACAGCCGGCGCACCATTGCCAGCCAGCTGCTGGAAGCGCTGGAAGGACTGGAGCGAGCCGACATCACAACTATCCATGGCTTCTGCCGGCGCAGCCTTCGCCGGCAAGCTCTCCAAAACGGCACAGCGATGGAGGTGTGTCTTGACGATGACAGCCACCATCTCTGCCAAGAGGTGGCCTACGACTACTGGGAACAGCAGGTGCTAGCCCTGCCAGCGGACGACGTTTCCGGGCTCCTGCACGCCGGCCTCTCAGCCGATCAACTGAGCCAAGCCCTCCGTCGTTTGGATAGCGATTGCGCTGTTCAGATCGCCAACACGGAAGGGTCCCACGAGCAACCGCGTCCGCTAATCGAGTGCTTTGACCACTGGCTCCAATCGAGCTGGACTGAATTTGAAGCGCAGTGGGAAACCAGCGGACACGCCTTAGAAACAGCCTTTCGCGACTGCGCCACAGATTGGCGAAGCCAAGGCCAAACCGACACCAAGCCCTACGCACCGAAACCGAAAAAAGATCGCGCCAGCGCAATCGACGCTTGGATCAACCAGGAAAACAACACGCAATCGTTACGTATTAGTTACGGTAACGTGCGACAACAGCATCTGCTCGCTGACTACTTCCATCCGGGTTGTTTCAGCAAAACAGCCCGCCGCTGCAGCGAAATCAATCCCAACCTTCCACAACCAACCCTGCAACAAGCCATTGCGGCGCTATGGGATGGCCCAGCTGAGCAGGTCTGGCGCCATGCGCTCAACCACGGACTCCACACCCTGGCTAGCCGCCGCGCTCAACAGGGCGTGATCAGCTTTTCTGGCTTGCTCGACGCCCTTGATCCCAAACCATCAGACGCGGAACCACAACGCTGGCTAGCCCCGATTCAGCAGCGCTACCGCGTTGCTCTAATCGACGAATTTCAAGACACGGATCCTCTGCAGTGGCGCCTGCTCCAGGCCTGCTTCGCAACGCCAGACCATCTCTTGCTGATGGTGGGTGATCCCAAGCAAGCGATCTACCGCTTTCGAGGAGGAGATCTCAACACCTACAAACAAGCCCGACAAAGCGTCGATCGAATCGACAACCTGCTCGACAACCGGCGTACAACGCCTTCCCTAATGGAGGCGATGAACCAGTGGATGGCTCCAGGCCTCATCTTGTCGGACCTCGAGGTGCCCCCTGTCACCCCCTGCGCCAGTGCCCTTCCCTTAGACCTCCAGGACGGCGATCAGCCTCTCCAACTGATCGAGCTTCCAGCAGATAACCCTGACGACCTCCCCTCCCGCACATCCCTCGAATCGACCATTCCGCCCTTAGTCGCTGGCCAAGCCCTCCACCTGCTGGATAGCGATCCCTCTCTCACCCCATCGGATCTTTGCGTTCTTGTGAGCCGTCATCGCCAGGCCGAGGCGGTGCGAGAACAGCTCGCCCTAAGAGGACTTCCCAGCCGCCTTGTCAGTCCAGGAGATGTCCTCAGCACCACCGGTGCCACAGAGCTGCAACATCTCCTCGATGCCCTCGCCACGCCCGCCGATGGCGGACGCTTGCGGCGACTCGCCTGTTCTGCCTTGATGCAATGGACAAGCCGTCAGTTGCAGAACGCGGAGAGCAACGGTGATCTCGACCGACTGGCAGGGCAACTTCGCAACCTGCAAGACGACCTCCCACACCTCGGGTTGCTCGGTTGCCTGTCCCAACTCCTCGAAGGGCGAATGCTCGCTGATCTCTCCAGCCGCGGGCGCTTATTAGGCGACATTCAGCAATGTGCCCGACTGGTGCAAGACGCCATGCATCGACAAGGTCTCGACCTGGGCAGCGCCGCAGATTGGCTGAGGCGACAACGCTTACAACCGATCGAACCCACCCCCGACATCAGACAGCCCCATAGCGACCTGGCAGAAAGCGCGGTGGCCGTCGTCACCGTGCACCGAAGCAAAGGCCTGCAGTACCCCGTGGTGATCTGCCCCTATTTATGGCAAGCAGCAGCGGAGAGCAAAGGCCCCCTTTGGCGAAACCCAGCCAACGATCCAGAAGGCACTTGGCAGGTGGCGCTCAACCCCCATTGGGACCGGGGACACAAAGCCGCCGAACGTGATCAATACGACAGTGCTGCCGAAGCAGAGCGGCTGGCCTACGTGGCACTCACACGGGCGGAGCGCCATCTCGTGGTGTTTTGGTGCGTCGCTGCTGGACAGGACGCCAACCCTCTGGCCAGCTGGATGAAGGAGCTCTCCTTAGGCGATACACCAGGCATGAGTCGCCATTCACCGTTCGAGCACACAACCCAGCCGTTCTGGCATCCAACTCCGAGGCTGGAGACCTTGCAGTTGTCGGAGGTTCCTCAACGCAGCCTCGACCGCAGCTGGGGTCGGAGCAGCTATTCCGCCTGGATCTCCTCTCAAAACACCCATCACACCCCAGCTCCTGCGGATCCACGCACGCTGGAAGAGGGGCGTGACATCGATGCTGTAGCCGACAGCGAAGCCCCCATTAACCCGGACGATTCAGCCGATCTAAGTGGCCCGCTTGCCGCCTTTCCCAAAGGCCCGGGAGCGGGAGATTGTCTGCACAGAATTCTTGAACAGGTGAACTTTCAAGGTCCTGCAGACCAAGCGCCCAATCAGCTGGTGGTGGCTGAGGAGCTTGGCCGAGCGGGAATCGACCTCGAGCACAGTGATGCCGTGATCTCAGCGCTCAACAACGTGCTGACGGCACCCCTAGGAGGCCCCCTCAAACACTTAAAGCTGTCCGAGTTGGGTGCGGGTAGACGTCTTCACGAGCTCAGCTTTGATCTCCCTGTTGCCCAGCAAGGCGATCCCGTGCGCTCTGCAGGCTTAGCCCATGCGTTCGAGGCAGACAGCGACCATCGTTTTGGTGCTCACTACGCGCAAAGCCTGCGGTCGTTGGACATTCGCAGTCGGGGGTTTCTCACGGGATCGATCGATCTGGTGTTCACCGATGGGGATGATCCAGCGACAGCCCGATGGTGGGTCGCGGATTGGAAAAGCAATTGGATTGGAGAACGGGACGAGGCTGGCCGTGGCATCGCCTGCGGACCCCGGCATTACAGCCAAGCCGCGATGGAGGAGCAGATGCTCTCCCATCACTACCCGCTCCAGGCTCATCTCTACCTTTTGGCTCTAGATCGCTACCTGCGCTGGAGGCTCGATGGCTACGAGCCCGAACGCCACCTCGGCGGCTACGCCTATGTCTTCCTCAGAGGCATCAGCCCGAAAGGGGGCTCAGGGCTCGTGATCGAGCCGGCCCCCTTAACGCGAATTCGCCGGCTGGATCAGTGGCTTGAGGGGCTGTCGTCATGACATCTGCAGCGTCGGAGGCTCTCCTTTCCCTTCACCGCGGATTGCTCGCCACGCTTCAACGGCGCTTGCCGCCGGAGCAAAGCAGTGAACCACTTGTGGAGCTCTTGCGTGCCCTCACCCTTGCGCTTGGCCGAGGGGACATTTCCCTTGCACTCCACGATGGATCCGAGGTTCCAGAGGGGATCGAAAGTGATGGCTGGCCCAGGGTTCACCGGGAAGCCTTGCTGGCGAGTGGATGGCTGGACGGTGACCAATCCGTCTTGGTCTTGCACCACAACACCCTCTCCTGGCGTCGCTGGCATGGAGCCATGCAAGAGCTCGAACGCGAACTTCAACGCCGCTACCTCCAGGCCCCAAGCCATGCCCCAAGCCATGCCACACCCCACGACAGCCGTACCAGCCAGCAATCGAAGACCTCCGATCTCAGTCCCGAACAGCGATCGGCGATTCATGCCATCGATCGCTACGGCGTGGTTTTGCTCAGCGGAGGTCCCGGAACCGGTAAAACCAGCACGGTGTTGCACATGCTGCTCCGCGCCTTTGAAAATCAACCAAATCTTCGGGCCCGACTTGCCGCTCCCACTGGCAAGGCCGCACGCCGCCTCCAGGACGCCATTCGCAGCCACCCAACCACCGCGTCCTTGCCCTGCACCACTCTTCATCGCCTGCTAGAGGCCCGTCCGGGAGGCTTTGGCCGTCACCGACGCAACCCCCTGCATTTGGACCTACTCATCGTCGACGAAATGTCGATGGTGGACTTGGAGCTAGGCCGTGCCCTGTTGAGTGCACTGCCAAGCCATTGCCAACTGGTCCTGGTGGGAGACAGCGCTCAGTTGCCACCAATTGGTGCTGGAGCGGTCTGGCAGCATCTTCAGGCCCCTGATCAAAACGAGCGATTTAAGGAGGGGGCGATCACCCTCACGAAGGTGTACCGCAACCGAGGTGCCCTCGCGCAGATGAGTGCGTTGCTCCGCGACCAAGGCTTGAACCCGTTCTGGTCGCAACTGAGCACGTTGCCGAAAACCTCCAACATCAGCCTGTTTCAGCCCAAAACAAAGCAGATCCCCGAGGCTGTGCATGCCGTACTCACGCGGCATCTTGACCATCTCCAAGCAAGGGCAAGAGCTTTAGAGCTCAACGCTGATGGGCAACCCCATCAACAACAAGCGCAAGACCTTCTCGGCATCCTTGACACCCTCATGGTGCTCTGCCCGCGACGACGCGGGCCATGGGGTGTGGATGCCGTCCATCAACGGATGATTGCCAGCTCTGAACCTCAGCGCTGGCCGTCGGGCTTGCCAGTGCTATGCAGCGAAAATCAGCCAGAACTGGGCCTCGCCAATGGAGATCTCGGGGTGATGATCGGAGAGGGGGCGCATCAACGGGCCCTGTTTCTCAGCAGCGACCCCTCGGGCGAGAGCCGGCATGCGCTGTTGCATCCAGCCCGTCTTCAACACCTAGAACCGGCCCTGGCACTCACCATCCACAAAGCTCAGGGCTGCGAAATGGACAAGGTGCTGCTGCTCTGGCCTGCACTCGACGATCGCCAAAGCAGTTCGCTGCTTTACACAGCCATTACCCGCGCCAAACAGCAACTGCTTTTATTTGCAGATCCAACAGCATTGTCCCTAGGCCGCTCAGCAGGATCTCGGCATCCTGAAGATCAAAGCAAGATCGGGGATGCGTAGATGAGCGGGATCGTGAGCGGGATCGAAAGCGGGATCGAAAGTGGAATCGAAAGAGTGATCCGCCCTTGGGGCTGGTACGAAGATCTCGGCAGTGGCCCGGGCTACAAGCTGAAGCGTTTGCTGATAAAGAACGGGCAACGCTTGAGCCTGCAACGCCATCAGCATCGCAGCGAAAACTGGACAGTGGCGCAAGGAAGCGGCGAGCTGTACTGCCAGGGGCAATGGTCGAATGTCTCAGCAGGAGACACACTGCATATTCCAAAAGGAGCCATCCACCGAGCGCTGGGCGGAGATGGCGACCTGCTGATCATTGAGGTCCAGCATGGCTCGATCCTCGAAGAAAGCGATATCGAACGTTTAGAGGACGATTTCGGCAGAGTGTTAACATAAATTTTCAACCTTTGATCGAAAGGCAAGCAATACAGCGCGGCTCACGCCGATTGGACGTTGCAAGCCTGATTTAAAGGATTAATCAGGCAATTGCCTTTCAAGAATGACCAATACACCAGCTCAGGGCGAAGGGTCCTGTTCAGTGGATCTCAGCATGTCTGAGATTTCCGAGACCACGTCATCGGAATCCAACGATGACGTGTTTACAACGGTGATTGAAAAAGTCGAAGAGCCAGAGGCACCGTCTGGATTCTCAGAATTCGGCTTCAGTGAAGCCCTGCTCAAAACACTTGCTGACAAGGGGTATAAAGAGCCCTCGCCGATTCAAAAGGAGGCCATCCCTGAGCTCATGCTCGGACGTGATCTCGTGGGCCAGGCGCAAACCGGCACAGGGAAAACCGCCGCCTTCGCTCTGCCTTTGCTGGAGAGATTGCAAGGCGACAGCCCACTCCCGAGCGTGCTTGTGCTGGCACCGACCCGTGAGCTCGCGATGCAGGTGGCAGAAGCGTTTAAGGCCTATTCCGCTGGGCACCCTCACCTCAACGTGCTGGCGATCTACGGGGGATCCGATTTCCGCTCCCAAATCAACGCGCTAAGGCGTGGTGTTGACGTCGTGGTGGGCACCCCAGGACGGGTCATGGATCACATGCGCCAAGGAACGCTGAATACGAGCGGATTGCGCAGCCTCGTCCTCGATGAGGCCGATGAAATGCTGCGGATGGGTTTCATCGACGACGTCGAATGGATCCTTGAACAATTGCCTGAAGAGCGTCAGGTCGTGCTGTTTTCAGCGACGATGCCGAACGAAATCCGCAGGCTCTCCAAGCGCTATTTGCGTGAACCGGCAGAAATCACGATCAAAACGAAGGAGAAGGAGGCACGCCGAATCCGTCATCGCTGCATCACGATGCAGAACTCTCACAAGCTCGAAGCACTCAACCGTGTGCTCGAGGCGGTGACGGGTGAAGGAGTGATTATTTTTGCGCGCACCAAAGCCATCACCCTCACCGTTGCGGAATCCCTCGAAGCCGCTGGTCACGACGTGGCTGTGCTCAACGGAGACGTGCCCCAAAACCAACGGGAGCGCACCGTGGAACGCCTACGCAAAGGGACCGTCAACATCCTGGTTGCCACCGATGTGGCAGCGCGCGGACTCGACGTTGATCGCATCGGTCTCGTGATCAACTACGACATGCCTTTTGATAGTGAGGCTTACGTGCACCGCATCGGTCGCACAGGCCGAGCGGGCCGTAGTGGGGAAGCCATCCTGTTCATCACGCCCAGGGAGCGAAGATTCGTTGGCAATCTCGAACGCGCCGTGGGACAGGCCATCGAACCGATGGACATCCCTAGCAATGCCGAAATCAACCAGAGTCGACTCGACCGTCTTCGCACCCGCTTAAGCGCTGAAGCTACCAGCGAAGACAAACCAGAGGAAGAAACCGCACTGCTTCAAGAGCTCATCCAACGCGTGGCCCAAGAGCTCGAGGTGGAACCCGGTCAACTCACCCTGGCCGCCATGAGGTTGGCCGTTGGCGAAGGACCTCTGTTGGTGCAGGGCGATGAAAGCTGGTTGAAAGCTCCAATGCGCAACGACAGGAGAGATGACCGACGCGGAGATCGCGGTGGTCACGACCGCGGCAGGCGACCCGAGCGGGCATCACGCCCACCCGAAGATGATATGGAGCGGTTCAGGGTTGAAGTCGGCCATCGCGATCGCGTCAAACCCGGCAACCTTGTTGGAGCCATCGCCAATGAGTCAGGACTTGAAGGACGGATGATTGGGCGAATTCAAATCTTTGAAACGCACAGCCTGGTGGACCTTCCTAAAGGGATGCCTGAGAACGTTTTCAATTCACTACGCCAACTGAAAGTGATGAACCGAGAGCTTCAAATCCGCCAGGATTCCTAACTCTTGAATCATCTTCTCCGACTTGTGATCAGCCTCTGCCTATCGCCCATGCTGATCACAACCACCGGATCAATCGCGCAGGCCGCCGATGATTCGGAAGAAATCAAGAAGCTTTGCATGGCTGGTTTTAATGCCGCCATGTCTCAAGCTGGACAAACGCCACCAGAAGGCATGGGTGATTTCACCTGTTCATGCTTTGCAAGAGAAATGAAGGGCCTTGCTTTTATCATGCAAGCCCAAACAATCTGCAAAGAATTGGCCGCCGAGAAGTACGGCCCCCTCATGAAAACCCAGTGATGTCCCTTGACGCATCCCTGTCGCATCCCTGTCGCATGGTCAGGATCTCCACACCATGCAACAGAACATCGAAAAAAATGAAACTTTTGGATTTTCTCATCAAATGTTGTGATGTCGCTCCATGCAAACCTGTAGCGTGGTGAGGCATCAGCTTCATGTTCGGCTCTGATCGGCTCGCTCCCCCAGGCTTCAGCTCTCCAGCTTCAGCATCAAGGACTTTCCTTTTCGGACCAAAACTTCTCTGATCAAATGTCCAACGGTCCCCTCAGGAAATGACCATCTACATCGGCAATCTGTCTTTCCAGGCAGAACAAGAAGATCTTCTCGATCTATTCGGTCAATACGGAGAGGTTAAGAGCGCAAGTCTTCCTCTCGATCGCGAAACAGGCCGCAAGCGCGGATTTGGCTTCGTTGAAATGGCCACAGACGAAGATGAGCAAAAAGCCATCGACGACCTCCAGAACGTGGAGTGGATGGGTCGCATGATCCGCGTTAACAAAGCAACCCCACGTGAGCGCACTGGCGGCGGCGGTGGCGGCGGCGGCCGCGGCGGTTACGGCGGCGGCGGCGGCAACGGTGGTGGCAATGGTGGCGGTGGCGGCGGCTACGGCGGCGGCAACCGCTGGTGATCCATCGGGAGGAGACAGCTCATCGAGCCGTCTCCTCCATTTCAAGCCTGCAATCCAGTTCAAAACGACGATCGATCAACTTTTGAATGCGATCCCCAGGCCTTGTCTCTTCAACAGGCAAAACGGGAGCTGCATTGCGTACTTCATCACGATGCTTCCGCGCTAAGAAGCGATGAAAACGATTGAAAGCTCTTGTACGAGTCATCCAGTCTCCTCGATCTCTGATTCCGGTCTACACCGTTTCAGGAGGTTTGACGCTGTTGGGCAACACAACGCTTGAATAGAACGTCTTGCCATTGGTGATGGCCGATCAAATTCTGCCTGGTCGCACTCAGCCTGCCCTGCCAAGGCTTTTAAGCCATCTCCAGCCCTACAGAAGACGGGTCTGGATGGCAGTGAGCTGCTCCATCATCAACAAAGTCTTCGATCTGCTGCCTCCAGTCCTCATTGGCCTCGCCGTTGATGTTGTTGTTCAGCAAGATTCTTCATGGCTGGCAGCCTTGGGTGCCACAACAGTGCCCAGCCAACTGATTGTTCTGGCGCTGCTGTCCTTCCTGGTCTGGACCGCAGAATCACTCTTTGAATATCTCTACGGTGTTTTGTGGCGCAATCTTGCACAAACCACCCAACACAGTTTGAGGTTGGAGGCCTACGACCATCTCCAAAAACTAGAGATGGATTTCTTTGAAAGAGATAGCACTGGACGCCTTCTCACCGTTCTTGGTGACGATATCCATCAGCTGGAACGCTTTCTTGAACGGGGCGCAAACGAAATTCTTCAATTAGTCACCACCGTTCTGCTGGTCGGTGGCGCCATGACGTTGATGGCACCGGGAGTAGCACTTTTCGCCTTTCTACCGATCCCGATCATCCTTGTGGGATCGCTCAATTTTCAACGTCGCCTAGCGCCGCGATATCGCGACGTACGCCAACGAGCTGGAGATCTCGCCTCTCGACTTTCTAACAATCTTGGCGGGATGCTCACGATCAAAAGCTTTGCAACTGAAGCATGGGAACTCGAACAACTACGTTCAGCCAGTGATTCCTACCGACAGTGCAATCGTCAGGCGATTCGAATCTCTGCTGCCTTTATCCCCCTAATTCGCTTTGCAATCTTATTTGCCTTTTTAGCAATCCTTCTGATCGGAGGCATCCAAGCTTGGCAAGGACTTATCGCTGTGGGGACCTACAGCTTCTTGGTCTTTATTACCCAGCGACTGCTCTGGCCCCTCACCACATTGGGACGAACCTTGGACGATTACCAACGTTCAATGGCCTCCACACAGCGAGTTCTCGATCTCATTGACACTCCGATTCAAATCGCCAGTGGAAGCACTCGCCTCAACCCAAGCGCTATCAAAGGAGACATACGCTATGAACATGTTTGCTTCTCCTATAGAGATCGCGAACCACTACTCAACAACTTCAACCTAGAGATTCGTGCAGGAGAAACCATTGGCATTGTGGGTGCCACAGGTTCAGGGAAAAGTTCACTGGTTAAATTACTCCTGAGGCTTTATCCGCTCACGAGCGGCAGGATTGTTCTTGACAACCATCCGATTGCATCGCTGCATCTGCAAGATCTTCGCCGCTGCATTGCACTCGTGAGTCAAGATGTTTATTTGTTTCACGGAAGCGTCTCAGAAAATATTGCCTACGGATCTCCTGAAGCGTCTAGGTCGTCCATCGCTTGGGCAGCAGAACAAGCTGAAGCCCTAGATTTTATCGAAAGCCTCCCGCAAGGCTTTGACACGCTTGTAGGCGAAAGAGGTCAGCGTTTGTCCGGTGGTCAGCGCCAGAGAATCGCCCTGGCTAGAGCCATATTAAAAAATGTACCCGTGTTGATCCTCGATGAAGCAACAGCCGCTGTTGACAATGAAACAGAGGCGGCAATTCAGCGTTCGCTCATGCGCATTACGGCGAATCGGACCACACTGGTAATTGCGCATCGACTCAGCACCGTGCGACATGCCGATCAGATCATTGTGATGGACGCTGGTCGCATTGTTGAACAGGGCACCCATGATCAACTTCTGCACAAACCAGGCGCTTACGCCGACCTCTGGCGGGTTCAAGCTGGCTTACGCAGTGACGAAGCGCTGACGCTTTAACGCCAAAACTTTTCATCCAAGACTTCGCCGATGGCTGCTTCGCTGTCCCACCTGATGCATCACCCACTGGGCATTTTTGCTCAGCTTGTTGGGATCAGCGTCTTGATTCCGCCCTTAACCAGACGGCTAAGGCTTCCGGATCTGGTCGGACTGTTAGCCGCTGGCGTCCTGGTTGGTCCCCACGTCTTGCATTGGATCGATGCCAAAAGCGAAACGATCACGCTTCTTTCTGATATCGGAGCGATCTATTTGCTGTTCACGGTTGGACTGGAAATCGACCTGGAAGAGTTCAACAGGGTGAAAAGTCGCTCCGTGACCTTCGGAGCCCTGATTTTTGTCCTGGGGGTTGGAACGGGGTTCGGCATCGGCCAGATCTTTGGCTTCCCCTTAGTGCCCAGCCTGCTCTTGGGGGCCCTGATGGCCACACACACTCCGCTGGGATATCCAATCGTGAGGAGTTACGGAGCCCAGCGTGACGAATCCGTGATTGTGAGCGTTGGAAGCACGATCTTCACCGACATTGCAGCGCTATTACTGCTCGCTGTAGCCCTAGGGCTCGGCAAGGGAAACCTCACACCGAGCAGCTTTACGGCGCTGCTGATCAGCATCGGTGTGTTTGCTTTCGTCGTCGTCTGGGGCATTCGCATGCTTGGGCGCCATCTATGGATGCGCAGCGTCATCGATGAAAACCGGGTGTTTCTGGCGGTGTTACTCACCTTATTTGTGGCTTCCCTTGGCGCTGAACTCGCGGGGGTTGAAAAAATTGTGGGCGCCTTTCTGGCTGGGCTCGCCGTGAATTCCGTCCTTCCAGAAGGCAAGGTCAAAGAGCAGGTGATCTTTGTAGGGGGAGCCTTATTCATCCCCATCTTCTTCATTCATTTAGGACTGCTGCTCGATCTCGGCAGCCTTGCCGACAGCATCAGCAACATTGAATTCACAGCCCTCATGCTCACTGGCGCTTTGGGATGCAAAGCCCTGGCGTCCGTGATTGCCGGGCGCTGGTTCCGCTACAGCCGCAATCAAATGCTGCTGATGTGGTCGCTCGCCATGCCGAAGGTGGCCGCCACGCTGGCAACGGCATTCATTGGTTATCAAGCCGGCTTGCTCGACAACACAGTTCTCAACAGCGTTCTGGCCGTCATGGTGGTCACGGCGACGCTCGGTCCAACCCTCACCACTCGATCCGTCGTGGCCCTGATGGAACCGAATGAACACTCCGGCTTTGGAACACCAGGACTCGATCAAGATCAGGACGTACCTGGAGAGGTGGTGCGCCGCCCGCTGAAAGTATTGGTGCCAGTGGCCAACCCAGAGACAGAGTTGAGTCTGCTGAAGTTGGCGGCTCGACTCTCCCAGGGAGAGGGGGATCACAATGGGCAGCTTCTTCCGCTTGCACTGGTGAGCCCAAGCCTTGAGGAAGCACGCGGTGGCTTAAATCGGGCCCTGTCCGCCGCAAGGAGCAGGCTCAGTCAGGCAGCCAGCAACGGCGAGGGCCTTAAGGCAACCACGCGTTGCCTCCTACGCGTGGATGACGACATCGCTGCGGGCATGAGCAGAAGCGCTTTAGAGGAGGGAGCTGATCTGCTTTTAATCGGAGCAGGACGCCCTGACCCACTACGCAAATGGCTCCTGGGCGATCTGGTCGATGGGGTCTGCCGAACGGCTCATTGTCCAGTGGTGGTAGCCAATCTGGGGCGGCGAGACCTCAAGGAACTCAACCAAATTTTGGTTCCAATCAAAGATCTATCGGCCAGTGCGCGCGAACAATTTGAGCTCGCCCTACGGCTCCTATCCACCGCGCCTGACCCGACATCCACCACCATCAGCCTTCTTCACATCCATGATCCGCGCTTCAATCGCCACGAACGATCCTGGATGGAAGAGCAACTACTGAGCTGGTGTCCGCGTAACATCTCCAGCCAACAGATTCAAATCAAACTGCTGCAAGGACCTGGCATCGATTCAAAAATCCACTGGTTCAGCCAAAACCAAGATCTCGTGATTCTGCGTTCACAACGACGTCGCGTTGCTGGCCTCCCCATTCCTGCCAGTGATCGCACGAGCAACTTGGTGCATCAGTTGGGCTGTCCGGCCCTAATGATTAGCGATCCACTCCACTAATCATGGTTGTCACGACACAAACTTCAACACAATTCGACGGTTGGAGGAACAGACCTAGAATTTGCAGATGAACGGCCAAAGAAGTCCGAATAAAAAAACCCTGTTCACAGCAGCAGTGGTAGGACTCTTTGGCGGCTTGTTGCTATCGATCCCTCTCAGTCGATCCCTGATTCCATCAACAGAACTTCCCAATCTGGTCTCCGTCAGCAACCCATTTGAAGGCTGGTCCAGCTTTGACAATGAAAATATCGTTGTTCTTGGGATGGATGCTGGAGGCGGCAATACAGACACCATTTTCATCCTTGGCATTGAAGATGGTGAAACCTCGATCATTCAAATCCCAAGAGATAGCTACATTGATTCTCACAGCTTTGGTCCCATGAAGGCCAACGCACTTCATGCGAGAGGAGGACCAGATGCCGTTAAGACAGAATTAACTCGCTTAATGGGCCGCCCAATCAATCATCATATTTTAGTCAATCTCGAAGGAATTCGCACCATTAGTGATTTACTTGGAGGCCTAGAAGTTGATGTACCTAAACGCCTCTACTACCAAGACAAAAGCCAAGGATTACTAATTGATCTTCAGCCAGGCCCTCAGGTGCTCAAAGGCCGTGAGCTTGAAGGTTTTCTACGCTGGCGCCACGATGGACAGGGTGACTTTGGCCGACTTGACCGACAACAACTCGTCTTGAAAAGCCTATTCAATAAACTCATCCAGCCACAACATCTCATCCGTTTGCCAGCCCTCATCACGGCAGCTGGACGCAATCTTGAAACAGATCTTGGCCCTATGGAGTTAGGCAAACTGATCACCACGATGGGAACAACAGAACTCCAAACCAGTCGGCTCAAGGCCCGTCCCTTTTATCAAAACGGAGTGAGTTATCTCGACACACAATGGCCTGCAAATGTTCCAGAACGAGGCATCGATTCGAGTGAATCCAGCAGCAGACGCTTCCAGCTGCTGTTCTGAGGACGCCTGCAAGCAAGCATATCCGGCATGAACGACAACATTGTCAAACAAAGCCTGAGACTCGGAATTAGTGTCTTAATTACCTGCGCAATCGCTCAGCACTTTGATCGAATCGACTTCGTTTGGTATTCGGTCTTAGCCGTAATTTTTGTGGTTGATGATCAAGATGAAAATACTCTACGAGCAGCTCGAGGCAGAATTCTCGGCACGATTAGTGGGGGCTTGGTTGTCTTTCTAGTCCATACACTTTTATCAGGCTGGATCGGGATATTGGTCAGTCTTCTGATCACCGTCCCCCTGCTTCGGCGCCTGGGCTGGACCAGTGGTTTATCGACGGCTGTTGTGATTACGGTGATGTTTCTAGGGATCCATGATTACGCACTCTTAAATTGGAGTTACATCCTTAATAGGAGCATCGACACCCTCGTTGGAATCTGCGTAGCTTTAGTGATAGGCCATTTGCTTTGGCCGAAAGATCGCTTGAAGCGCATGGAAGAAATCCATCAAAAACTGATGACCGCACTGAATCGGCGGATGCAGCATCACACGCAAGCACTGCAGGGGATCACGACTCCACCACCTCCATTAAATCCTGGCTCAATCACGCGAGATATTTTAGAAATTCAGCGTCTGATCAATATCGAACAACAACTCGGTCCACGGCATCGCCATCAGCTCATTCGGCTGCGCTGGAAACAACGCATCAGCCTTTGGCGCAGCCTTCAATCGCACTGGATTTTAAGCGAGAGGCTTCTTGATGATCTATCGCACAGGAACCAGTCTCTACGATTACCTGAATTGGCTGAACAGTTAGATCCAAACTACGTGATTGGCTGGAAGCGATTAAAACTCCACGATCAAGATCATCCACTTGGCCTCGCCCAGAGGATCCTCTTGGAGGAAGAGTTCACATGCTTTCTTCGACTGGTCAACAGTCAAAGACGCCTGAATCAAATTTTGATTCAAGGAAGCAAATAAATGCTAGGTCATAACCATCACCCTCAACAGAGCAAACGTCATCACGAGCAGCATCCCTGGTTGACTCGACAAGATCTACGCCTCGCCGTCGTCACCGGACTCAGTGCCGGACTTGGTCTCCTAAGCCCTATTCCCTATGGCTATTACTTACCACTCACAACAACAGCTGTCTTAGCAAGCACCTACGGAAATTCAATGAGGCTTGGCATTCAGAGACTGCTGGGCTCCCTCATGGGTGTCATTGTCCTGATCATTTTCACCCGAGGACTGGAGCTACCTCTTCCTTTAGGGCTCGGGCTGGCTCTAGCCACAACGAGGCTTTTTGGAGGGATTTTAGGTCTACAAGTGGGCTACAAAGTGGCTGGGAATATCATTGTGATGGGATGGCTTGTCCATGAACAGGTGGAAACCGTCTGGGGCCCGATTCGCCTCTTCTGGACTGGACTTGGGATTGTTATATCACTGTGGGCATCACAATCGATATGGCCCAGTCGAAGCATTCCCGCACTCCATCAACAATTTGCATCACTACTCGCAGCTATCGAACAAGAATTATCAACAGAGAGTCGTCGGCTGAAGGATGATTCCATAAGCGCCAGATCACCAAAACAACAACAGGCAAATCGCATCTCCCTCCAAACACAACTCAATGCAGCGAGACAACAGCAGGCCATGGCACAAATGGAGCTAGGAGTGAACCCTGAACAGCATCCGTTGCATGAACTATGGAGCAGCATCGACCTTCTAGCTTCACAACTACTCACCTCCCTATGGGCGATAAGAAGCCTGAGTGCGCCCATTCAGAAGCCTGAAAAAATCAAGCAACTTCACCAAAAGGAAGCAGAATTATTAGACATACTCTGCAAGCAGATCCTAACGATTAGCAGCGAGCTCAGAAGCCCAAAAACAATTAGCTATCAAAAATTAAATCCTCAGGCGATGCTTAAGATCAAGAATCTTTCTTGTGATTATGGCCAATGGCTCGAACAAACCACCCACGACCACCTAGCCAATGAACACAGCCAGATCAGCAAGCAACGATTGAGACAAATCATCCTAAGAGTTACCTTGATTGACTACATTCGATCGGCCATCATCGAAGCGGTATCGATTCCATCCATGACAGCCATCTCAAACAAGTCATAGGTAGAAGATTCAATCAACCCCAATTAATAAGCATCCCAAAGATCCATCCAAACTGGCCGAGAGTCTCACCCAAAAAGTTGATCCAAAAAGGCGAAGCTTTCTCCCATGCATTGATCCGTCAAGGGCAAAAATCTATGGAAGGAATTGGCGATCCATTGCTGCAGCCTCGTTCAGCTTGCAAACAGTCTCATGGTCATGATCACGATGAATCGCGAACGGTCAAACTCAACCAACTTGTGCCATGGACACCTGTCACTGCTGACCAAAGTGCGTGAACATACCCAAAAGTGGCTTTAGGAGCCGTCATCCGAAGCACGTGTTGAATTCCTCCCGATGTGATCTGGTCCTCAGCCGTTACCTATCCGCGCTCGGATTGATTTGCAGCACCTTCGCGCCCGTCGCCGCTCAGTCCATTGCGGCTCCCCTTGATCGAGATGACACAACAGAACAACTTGAGAAAAACTGGGAACGACTGAATATCCAGGTCAACGCTATTGACACGTTGACCGGTCCAGCACCAGCGATCGAGAGCAGTGACGATCTCCGAACCCTGGAAATCCCCCAACGGCTGATCGATGTCAATGCCTCTCCTTCCGGTGTGCTTACAGAACAAGACGCGCAGCCTGATCCACTTCTTCGCCTTCCTTCATCCACTGACCGCCAAACACGCGTCCTTTCTCTCACTCTTGAAAAGGCTGTCACGACAGCCTTCCGCAACAACCCTTCCCTAGGCGCTCAGCGAGATTTAATCGAGGCGCAGGCCGCCACCATTGCATCCGAATCAAGTCGCTATTGGCCAACGATCAGTGTGTTCGCCAATCTGGATGGATTTCAAAGCGGAACAACCACCTACACCCCCTACGGCAACAACACCTATGGACTGGGATCGCTCTTTAATCAAAAAGATCAGACTCCCAATTTTGCGCTGACCAAGAATGGGAAAGACATCAGTGGAGTGAGTGCTGGCCCCTTTTACCAGCCACCCGGGGGGGGCATCGGGTTGGTATCCAATGGGGTCTCCGCCGATGCGGGGCTTCAAGTCGATTACGACATCATTAATTTTGCGCGAACTCCCAGAGTTCAAGCCGCACAAGCCCGTCTTAGGCAACAAGAAAATCTCTATGCCAACCAGTTAAGAGCGATTCAGCTTGAAGTGAGTGAGGCCTATTACAACCTTCAACGTGCTGAGCAACTTGTGCGCATTCGCGATGCGATCGTTCGCACCGATCTTGTCGTTTTAGAAGACACACTTAACCTCAAACAAGCTGGTCTTGTTCCAAGAGTGGATCTGCTCAGACGGAGCAGCCTTCTCGCTTTGGACGAAGAAAGTTTGATCCAAGCAATGACTGATCGTGCGGTCGCCCGCCGTGAACTTTGGACCGTTCTCAACCTGTCGAGTGAGATCACCCCCAGTGCCAGCGACCCGATCACACTCCAACCACGATGGCCCTTAAACCTAGAAAAAACGGTGTTGGCGGCTTATGACGACAATCCAGAGCTCACAGCGATTCTCGCCACACAACAGGCACTGATGCGTCGTCAAGATGAGGCGGCTGCCCAGCTACTCCCGCGCCTCAGCCTATTTGCAGCAGCCGGTGGCCTGGGCGGCGTAGAACGCACCTTCAATCTTTCGCTGATCGGAGGTGGATGCTGCGGCGGCACGTTTCTTCCACTCGAGCAAGTCAGCGGTTACGAATGGTCGGTGGGGCTGGCCTTCCATTGGATGATCTTTGATGCCGGTGGAACCTCAAACAGAGTGAAGGCACTGCAACTTCAAGAGCAAGCAGCCGCCGAACAATATGCGAAGACCCGAAACGCGATTCGCTTACGACTCGAGCGAGCGTTTTTAAATCATGAAGCAAGTTTGGCGAAATTAGTGTCAGCTAGACGAGCGGTTGGTGCCAGCAAAGAGGCCTTCCGCGACACACAACTGCGCTACCAGACCGGACTGAGCGATGAAGTGGATCTATCCATGACCCAAGAACAGCTCGTGAATGCCTTAGTGAGACGATTATTCGCCACTGTGGATGTGAATGTCACCTATGCACGCATGCTGCGTGAACTCTTACCCATGCCTAAGAATCCTAACGAACCCGTCTTAACCCAATTAACGCTTCGTTTTCCTTGAAAGCAGCCTTAGCTAATGAGACTTTGAAGACCACCAGCGCTCAATTCGATACCCAAAAATCACCAAAAAAACGACGAACCAAAACCATAATTCTGGTGGGTTAGCATTCAAAAGCACGATCAATAAAACCAATTCAGAGATTAACCAAGGAATCTCTTGTTTGAGGAGTGGACGCAATGACATCGTGGAAACAGAATCAAGGAAGAGTGTCTGGTTGGCGCAGAAAAGGTAAGTCAAAGAAGCGGTCAATCCTCAAGGAGCGATAACCACCTGTGAGCGAACGAAGCCCCGGCAAGACATAGGTGACCGGTGAACGCCATTCGACATAAGCAAAGGTGTCCACAGTCAAACCATCGCGAATCGGGAAGACGCCACTTCCATCAGAAAGCGTCCAAAGGAATCCGTCATCAGAGTTGGATTGACGCTGCAGACTGATCTCAGCTCGCATCACTGGGCCATCCCCGACCAAGTCTTTCGCCAGCTGTGCATTACCGGTTGTTGTGGCGATATCTTCTTGGGTTGCAGGCAAGGTGAGCACACTCGTTACCTTCCCTTCAATGCCGCCAAAACGCCCCCTTTGGTTCCAGCGCGGGACCACTTCAACGGGGAGCCCTAGGGGTAAACGACGCGCATCAGCAGGGGAGAAGTAGGCGACAGCGATCAGATCGCGGCCGTTACCTCGGGCCTCATCACCCCGTCCAATCGTGCCAAGACGATCCCCCATTTTGATGGTCTGACCGGGAATCACCTGCAGATCCAGCACACGGCCATCGCGTTGGGCTGTAATCGTGCCATCAAAGGCTAATTTCGCCTCACTGACGCGAATCTTGCGCTTCAGATCATCAATAACAAAGGTCCGATCGAGCTGCTCAGACTCAAGATCTAGTTTGATTTGCTGAAACATCGTCAGCGCTTGTTTGCTTTGAATCTTGAGGTCATCCAAAGCAACACTGGTGCTGGTCAGTCCTTGCTCTGCTGACACCACTTCATTGGACAGGGGAGCGACCACCGCACGACGCGATAACCATTCAAGGTTGCGAAGCTTTCCCGCAAACGTGCTCTGGAGGTCACCCAGCCGTCGCTCGTCATCTTTGAGTTTGGCGAGCGTTGTATCGAGAGCCTGTCGTGCAGTCTCAATCCTCAATGCATCGCGCTGGTTTAACTCGACATTTTGTTTTTGAAGCTGATTTAAATTCCCTTTTTCTTGCTCCAGTTCACTTTCAAGCTCAGGCAAATACAGCGTCATGAGGACCTGCTGTTTCTCAACGCGATCACCGACACGCACATCAACATCAAGCACTTGACCAGCAGACCTGGCATTCAAAACGCCAGCATTATCTGGATAGATCAGAACTCCTTTCCCTTCAACTTGAGTAGGGACTGGCCAAAACAAAAGCCAAGCTGTGAACAATCCCCCCATCCCTGCCAAACAGACCCCAACCTGCCGATGGTCATCAAGACCAGTCCAACGCGTTTTCAACTTGCTGAGGGACATTAAAGCCACAAGGAATATCTCTTCTGCAGGTCCATCCTGAAAACCATGGATGAGGTCATTCTAAGAACATTAATCTTGTGTCAACAATGTTCAAGGATCAGTTCAAGGATCAGCTCCTCCTCCATGGCTAGGACATCTATCAGATCAACAACGTAAACGATGTAATCACAGACTCAAATAAGTCTTTAACGCGAGGCCAGCGGCTTTCATTCGTGCTTGTGGCAAGGGTATACAAACGGCCCCGATCAACAACGACGGTGGCCAGCTCATGGCGGTCACGATCCTGAAGATGCACGGCGTACTCGAGGTCATAGAACGTATGACCTGAGGACTCCCGTTCTCGCGCTTCGATCAACTCGGCATTGCGTCCACTCCCATCTGGGGCGATCACATCACGGCGCAACCGTTCCCCAACGGCAACAGCACTGCCAAGGGTTTGGAGGTCGTTATCAGCATCCACATCCGAGACCACCAGGCTCACCGTCTCATCACTGTTGATCAAATCGTGAAAGACAACGGTGGGACCTCCCGTCACCGCCACACGGGTCCAACCCGTGGGATAGAGGAAGGCGTACCTGCCATCAGGGCTCTGGAACGAATTAAGACCAGCTCCAGCGCCACTGCAGGCGGTGAGCAATAAAACACAGACGACGCTGAGGAGCGATCGGAGCGGAACTTGCGAAGGGAAGCGCATCGAATCGTTCATGAATCCATCCCATTCTGCCCGGAGATCTCCCTGCCTAGATTTCAGAGACTTGCAGAAGAGTTCTGAGCGGCTTCACCCGACCGCTAGCCCGGTTGATCGACCAGTTCGAACGTCTCCCTGGCATTGGTCCACGGACCGCACAACGGCTGGCGCTCCATCTGCTTCGCCAACCGGAAGAGCAGATCCATAGTTTTGCTGATGCTCTATTGGCAGCAAGAAGTCAGGTGGGGCAATGCCAAACCTGTTTCCATCTCAGTGCGGAACCCACCTGTGAGATCTGCAGGAATCCAGAGCGCTCGATCGGCTTGCTTTGCGTGGTGGCCGATTCAAGGGATCTGCTTGCCCTTGAACGCACCAGAGAATATGCCGGCAACTATCACGTTTTGGGCGGCCTGATCTCTCCGATGGACGGCATTGGTCCAGAAATGCTGCAAATCAGCAGCCTCGTGAACAGGGTCGCAGCAGACGACATCAAAGAAGTGATCCTGGCGCTCACACCGAGCGTGGAAGGGGACACCACCAGCCTTTACCTGGCTCGCCTGCTCAAACCATTTACGGACGTCAGCCGTATCGCCTACGGCCTTCCGGTCGGAAGCGAACTCGAATATGCCGACGACGTCACCTTGAGTCGGGCGCTTGAAGGCCGTCGAGCAGTTGAATGAACCCCCCAGAAATGCGGTCATGAAAACGAGCATGAGCCGTTACAGCGGAATCCGCCCCAGTGAGCGCCTACCCGAGTGGTTGAGACGGCCGATCGGCAATGCCTCGGCGATTGAAGAGGTGCAAAACCTGGTCAAACAAAACGGGCTCAATACGATCTGCGAGGAGGGCCGCTGCCCCAACCGGGGGGAGTGTTACGCAGCCAATACCGCCACCTTCTTGCTCGGTGGCTCCATCTGCACCCGTAGTTGTGCGTTCTGCCAAGTCGACAAAGGCCGATCACCAGAAGCCCTGAACCCTGAGGAAGGGGCACGGGTGGCGGAAGCCGTGCTGCGCATGGGACTGCGCTATGTGGTCCTCACGGCCGTAGCCCGCGATGACCTTGCAGACCATGGGGCCAGCTTGTTCACCAACGCGATGGCGGCGATTCGCGCCCGCAACCCCTTGATCGCTATCGAAGTGCTCACCCCAGACTTCTGGGGCGGTGTGGCCGATCAAGCCAAAGCCCTCCAAGCTCAACGGCAACGGTTAGCGAGCGTTCTGAAGGCACAGCCCGTTTGTTTCAACCACAATCTCGAGACGGTGAAACGATTGCAAGGCGAAGTGCGCCGTGGAGCGACGTACATCCGCTCGCTTGGACTACTCGCCGCGGCCAGAGAGCTTGCTCCATCGATACCCACCAAAAGTGGCCTGATGCTTGGTTTGGGTGAAAGCAAAGATGAAGTCGTCGACACCTTGAAAGATCTACGCCGTGTGGATTGTCAGCGCATCACACTCGGCCAGTACCTCCGGCCTTCCTTGGCCCATATCCCCGTAGAGCGTTACTGGCACCCCACGGAATTTGCAGAGCTTGGTGCCATCGCCAGCGAGCTTGGTTTTTCTCAAGTGCGCAGTGGACCTTTGGTCCGTAGCAGCTATCACGCGGCGGGCGACTGAGCCGTCCAGCGCTGCTCTGCTCGCTGCTGCACCTGGGCACAATCAGCCGTCATCAGCGCACCAGCACCACCCCAAACCATGCGCAGAGGCAAATCCCAAACAGCTGCTTCCACCTCACGCACCGTGTGGAAGCCCCGCTGTTGGAAATAGCGCACCAAACGCCGATGTTGGCCCTCTGCATCGCGAATCGCCAACAGCCTGGCCCTCCGGCAAGGAGTGGACTCCAACGCCCAAGCCATGGTGGCGGCCCAAATCAAATCGCCTGTTCCGGCCGGAGCTTGGGGATGAACGCGCATCGTATCGAGCTGCAATCCAGCGCTGGCGCCATAGGCCCAGGCTTTCATCTCGCCCTGGAGTTGCAAGCGATCATCAGCCAACTGTTCAGCCACCACCAGACGCAAACTCCACAGCCCTAAGGGGCGTCCCACCTTGAGGCGCAGCAGCAAGCCGCGCTCGCGCGCCTGAGCTTCTAAGTCATTGAGCATCAGCACGTGGGCAGGGAAGAGAAGGGACTCACCTCGACCACCGAGGCAATGGGAAGCGGGCCATACAGATGCGGGAAAAGCACGCCTGTGTGAATGGCATCTGCTCGCAGGGGGGCAGACACCAGCTTTGGATCGATTCTGAGCGATAGGACGGCACCAGCGTCGGCATAAAACCGATCAAACGTGTCTTGCACCTGCTCTTGCCAAGACAGATGAATGAATCCCACCTGCTCAAGAGAAAGTCCGCGGGTTGAAACGCGATACTCGCCGTGCTGCAGCGCAGCCTTCCAATCGGATTCCAAGGCGAGATGAAACAACGGCTGATCGATGGGAATCGCAATGGCATCCGCCGGGAAAATCGGTTGCATGGCGCCTGGCAACCAAGGATCTGCCCGTTGCATCAACCGTTCCATCATCGGGTCATCGAGAAAGCGCATGAGCCACTCCCGCAATGGCGCCAAGTGATGATCGGCATCAAATCCAGCTTCATCCGCCAGACGCCATTGCCGTACAAACGGCCAGAGGGCCGCATCCGCCAAAGCCAGCCGATCCGCCAGCAACCAGCCGTTCCGACGGATGCGTTCGCTCCAACGGCGCAGGATCTCAAGACCAGCCTGGCGATGGTTCTCCTTTAAGGCTCCTGGATAGCGATCGGTGTATTTGAAGCGATCGAGATGATGCTTAAACGGCCCATCATTTTCTTCGATCAAAAAGTCCGAGCCATCCCCCTCCAACACGCCTCGGGGATCGGCCTGCTGCAAAGCCCAGCGCATGATCGCCAAGCTCTCATCGATCACGCTGCCATCCGGAAGGACCAGCACAGGAACCGTGCCCTTCGCCGAGACCTCCAGCATCGCTGCAGGCTTGGCTTTGAGCTCAATCTCACGCCAATGCACCAAGAGCCCTGCCTGGAGCAGGGCCCAGCGAGCACGCATCGCGTAGGGACAACGGCGAAAGCTGTAAAGGATGGGCAGCAAGTGAAGCCTGAAAGCAAGTCAGGGCTACTGAAGCACTAGGCCTGAAGCTGGTCGATCTGTTGTTGGCGCATCGCAAATCTGCGGCGATCGGCCTCTGTGAATTGATCGATGCAATGCACACACTGCACGCCCTTGATGTAACTCGGCAGGGTCTGCTGCTCAGAGGAAACCGGCAGGCCGCAAGCATGGCAAAGGCAGTAGTCGCCCCGTTCCAACTGGTGGTTGAGCGCAACGCGTTGGTCAAACACGAAACACTCCCCTTGCCAACGGCTGTTCTGCTCAGGAACCTCTTCGAGGTAGCGAAGAATGCCCCCGCGCAAATGATGAACTTCGCCGAATCCCTGCTGCTGCAGAAAACTGCTGGCCTTTTCACATCGGATTCCTCCCGTGCAAAACATTGCAATCCGCTGAGGTCCCTCTCGCTCCACACGGGGACGAAGCTCTTGATCCACCCAGTGGGGGAAGTCTCTGAAACTCTCCGTTTGCGGATTCAGGGCCCCGGCAAAACTACCGATCGCCACCTCGTAGGTGTTGCGCGCATCGATCACCAACGTGTTGGGATCATCGATCAAGGCATTCCAGTCTTGAGGGTCCACGTACGTGCCCACACTGTCGCGAGGATCCACTTGGGGCTGGCCAAGCGTGACGATTTCGCGCTTGCTCCTGGCCTTAAAGCGTCGAAACACTTGATCCGGATTCCAGCTGCGCTTCACCTCCAAACACTCGTAATGGGCATCACCCAACTGAAGTTCGCTGCGTAGAAGAGCGAGCAATCGCTCCACTCCCAGCGAAGGACCGCACACCGTGCCGTTCACGCCTTCAGCAGCAATCAGCACTGACCCGAGAACGGCTTCGGTCTGAGCCAGGGGGGGAAGGGCGCTGAGGAGCTCCTGTTGATCCGCCTCAGCCAAAGGGGTAAAGGCATAAAAAGCCGCCACCAACAGATCGCTCTGGACTCCATCAGCTCCCATTGCCGGTTCCATCAGGCAGCCGCAGGGGAGTGCCAGTTGGCCAGCACTCCGGCCGTGCGAAGCAGGGCACGGTCAGCCTCCACAGCGGGGTTTCCCGTCGTGAGCAGCGTTTCACCATAAAAAATCGAATCCGCACCAGCCTGCAAACACAAAATCTGAGCCTCCTGGCTGAGCTGTTCCCGACCCGCGCTCAGACGAACCCGACTGCTTGGCATCAGGATCCTCGTGACAGCAATCATGCGCACGAGCTCGATGGGATCGATGGGAGGGAGTTCTTCGAGCGGAGTACCCTCCACTGCCACCAAGGCGTTGATCGGAACGCTTTCTGGATGGGGGTTGATCGACGCCAGCACCTCCAGCATGGAGGCTCGATCCTTCACGGTTTCCCCCATGCCAATAATGCCGCCGCAGCACAGGGTCACACCCGCTTGACGCACCCGCTCAAGCGTCTCCAGACGTTCTTGAAAGGTCCGGGTGGTGATGATTTTGTCGTAGTGCTCAGGACTGGTATCGAGGTTGTGGTTGTACGCCGTTAAACCCGCTTCAGCGAGGCGTTGTGCCTGGTCATCGGTGAGCATTCCGGCGGTCACGCAGGCTTCCATCCCCAGGGCACGCACGCCACTCACCATTTTCAACATGGCGTCGAAGGGGGCACCCTCACGGATTTCACGCCAAGCCCAGCCCATGCAAAATCGATCCGCACCTGCCTGCTTGGCTGCTTTGGCACGCTCTAAAACAGAAGCAACCTGCAATTCGGGCTGCCCCGTGACATCACTGCTGTGATGCATCGATTGAGGGCAGTAGGCGCAGTCTTCTTCACAGCCTCCGGTTTTGACGCTCAAAAGCGAGGCCAACTGAACGTGATATCCAGGGTTGGACGCTCGATGCACCCCCTGGGCACGCCAAAGCAAATCCATCAGTGGAAGATCCAGAAGCGCTTCGATCTCGCTTCGCGTCCAGTCGTGGCGCACTTCAACCGCTTCCGTCATCACCCTGAGAGAAAACCTCGAACCCTCAGGATCCCAGAGCATCGGCGATTAGACCACTAACCCCCCAAAGCGACGGGTTCGGCTTTGGTAATCCACAAACGCACCCACTAAGGCATCACGATCGAAATCGGGCCAGAGGACATCGGTGACGTGGATTTCGGCATAGGCAAGCTGCCACAACAAAAAATTGCTGATTCGATGTTCCCCACTGGTGCGAATCAAGAGATCGGGATCGATTTCACCGGCGGTGAACAATTCGCCTGCGAGGGTCTGCTCGTCGATCTCAGCGGGGTCAAGCTCCCCACTGGCTGCCCGTTGAGCCAGCCGTCTGGCAGCAATCACCAGCTCATGCCGTCCGCCGTAATTAGTACAAACGTTGAAATGAATTCCATCGTTGGACGCCGTGCGCTTTGTCGCCTCCTCAATCAAGGACTGCAGACGGGAAGGCAGGGGCTCAAGATCACCAAGAAAACGGATCCGCACCCTCTCCGCCTCTAAGGCCTGAAGCTCCCGTTCCAGCACCCGCTCAAACAGCGTCATTAAAAAATTCACCTCGTCTCCAGGGCGAGACCAGTTTTCCGTGGAGAAGGCGTAAGCGGTGAGAGCCTTCACACCCCAATCGCTACAGCGACGCAAGGTGGCTTTCAGAGCCTCAACACCGGCCCGATGCCCCATCACCCGCGGTAAGCCCCTTGATTGGGCCCAGCGTCCATTGCCATCCATGATCACTGCTACGTGAGCCGGCAAACGCTGAGGATTGATCTCGGCAGGACGAACGTCTATCCGAGCGTCATCAGAACTAGTGACCAAGCGTTGACTCAAGGCGTTGAGTCCTGGGAAGCACTTTTCACGCTACGTGAAGACCCGGTTTTCGCTGGCGTTGAAGTCACTGGAGCCGCCATCAGTTCGGTCAAGAGATCCTGAAGACGCGAACTGGTGATCGGACGTTCGAGCTTGCCCTGATTCGCGAGCGACAGAGTGCCTGTTTCTTCCGAAACCACAACACAGATGCAGCGGTCAAAGCGTTCCGTGATTCCTAAGGCCGCGAGGTGTCGGGTGCCGTAGCGACTAATCCCTTGCCGCGACAGCGGCAAGATCACGCCAGCGGAAATAATGCGATTTCCCTTCAGCACCACAGCACCGTCATGCAGAGGGGTGTCAGAAGCAAACAGGTTGAGAAGGAGTTCACTGCTCAATTGAGCATCGACGGTCACCCCTGGATTCAGGAAATCCTCGGGGCGCAAATCACTACCCAAATCCACCACGATCAAGGCACCACGGCGCGATTTGGACAGCCGGCCTGCCGCATCCGTGAGTTGCGCAACGGTGCTGGCGGTCGCTCTGAGCTTGCTTTGCGGATTCCCCAACAAAACGGCAAGCCTTCCGGTGCCGAGCAGCTCCATCAGCCGGCGCAATTCCCCTTGCCAAAGGATGGCCAAAGAAAGCGAGCAGGCCAGAACCAAGGCATCGACCAACGTCGATGTGAGCGGAAGATTGAAAAAGCGTTTAACGAACCAAGCGAGAGCAACAAGAAACAGGTACCCCCTTAACAGCCAAAGGGTTCGCTGCTCGTTGACTCTCGTGAAGAGAAGAAAACCAAGAGCAGAGGCGCAGAAAACGTCGATCAGCAGGCGAAGTTGCAACACCGCCATTCCGTTTATGCACCCCTCATACGTTCACCTCACTTTAACGAGCGCAGGCGATCTGGCATCAGGTCAAAACGAAGCAGATCCTCTGGCTGTTCTCGCCGCTGAATCAGCTCCGCCTCGCCTTGATGCACCAGCACGGCAGCGGGTCTTGGAATCCGGTTGTAGTTCGAGCTCATCGAGAGGTTGTAGGCACCCGTCGCCAGAACCACGAGCACCTCACCACTGCGGCAAGTCGGAAACGGCAGATCCTTGAGCAACACGTCACCGGATTCACAGTGTTTTCCGGCCAAAGTGATCGTTTCGTCTGCCGTTGCCAGGGGACGATCAGCAAGACAGGCCGTATAGAGCGACTGGTAAGTGATCGGACGCGGGTTGTCGCTCATCCCACCGTCAACAGAGACATAGGTGCGAATGCCAGGAACCACCTTGCGTGCACCCACGGTGTACACCGTCACCCCACTGGATGCCACCAGAGAACGACCCGGCTCGCACATCAAGCGCGGCAGCTCAAGACCACGCTCCCTGCAGGCCAAGGTCACGGCTTCAGCCACCACCTTGACCCAGGCATCAATCGACGGTGGATCGTCGGATTCGACGTAGCGAATTCCCAGCCCCCCGCCGACATTGAGATCACGCACTGGATGTCCGAGCTCACGGGCCAACTTCAGGGCATCTGCCATCACAGCCGCCAAATCCCGATGCGGATCCAGTTCAAAAATCTGCGAGCCAATGTGCGCGTGTAGGCCTTCAACACGGGCCCAAGCACACCCGGCCAACGCTGTCAGCACGGGCTGCAATTGATCGGGATCAAACCCAAATTTGCTGTCCAAATGTCCCGTACGGATGTACTCATGGGTGTGGCACTCGATGCCCGGCGTGAAACGCAACATCAAGCGAACCGGTGCTCCACCCTTGGGAACGAGCTCAGCGAGGCAATCCAGATCGTGCTGGTTATCAGCCACCACCATCACGCCATGGCTGTAGGCAAGGGCGAGCTCCTCCACCGACTTGTTATTGCCATGCAGCACCATGCGTTCTGGCGGCATCCCTCCATCGAGTGCTGTGAGCAACTCTCCAGCTGAAACGGCATCAAGACCCAGCCCTTCTGAAGCCACGAGTCCGGTTAAGGCCAAGGAGCTATGGGCTTTTGATGCATACACGGCAAGGGAATCGCCGGGGTAATGACGCTTTAGGGCTTCGCGGTATTCCTGAGCCGAGGCGCGAATGCTCAGCTCATCAAGGACGTAAAGCGGGGTTCCGTATCGCTCTGCGAGTTCGCTCAGACGGCAGCCCCCCACCATCAGACGGCCCTGATCATCGAGCTCAGCCGAGACGGGAGCGAGATTTCGATTGGGGCTGACGGGATCACAGCCGGATTCATAAGGGGTGGCCATGGCTTCGTCAGGGGCAGGCAATCAGGGCAATGTAAGAAGCGACGCTTCTCAACCCTGACTCCAAAAACAATCAGGCTCAATCCAACGCATGCTTTGGCCTGCCTAAAACTCGATGCCCGAGCGCTCAATGGCCTTTGGAATGCCGACCATTGGGAGCGTGAACTCTCCGATCCCAAGCGCATTTGTGTCGGAATGACAGAGGGCTCAGACAATGTGTCTGCAGTGGCCAGCGGCTGGGTTGTCCTCGATGAGCTCCAAATCACCGTGGTTGCCGTTGATCCTGAGCAACGGCGCCAAGGACTGGGCCGAACTGTTTTGAAACAGCTGCTCGTGGACGCCAGCAACGCCGGGGCAAGGCAGGCCTTTCTTGATGTGGCCGAAGACAACCATGGAGCCCTCGCTCTTTACGGGGCCTTTGGCTTCCACACCATTGGTCGCAGGGCCGGCTATTACCGCAACGGCAAGGACGCCTTGATTCAGTCCCTTGAGCTGCAAACAGACATCAAACTGAATTGAATCAATTCAGCACGCAATCGGTAGGGATAACCGCACTGATCAAACAGAAACCCGCACTACATTTCTGCATTGATTAACACTTTTTGGGATGCTCACCCCAAATCACTACTGGGATCTGAGTTGGTATCGAGAGTGATCACAACAACTCTTCATCCCTGATAGCTTGGTTTCACCATTAACGGCCCTCAAGATGTTCGAGCGGTTTACCGAGAAGGCCATCAAGGTGATCATGCTGGCCCAGGAAGAGGCCCGTCGCCTCGGCCACAACTTTGTTGGAACAGAGCAGATTTTGTTGGGTTTGATCGGTGAGGGCACTGGCGTCGCCGCCAAAGTGCTCAAGTCGATGGGCGTCAACCTCAAGGACGCTCGGGTTGAAGTTGAAAAAATCATTGGAAGGGGATCAGGCTTCGTTGCCGTTGAGATTCCTTTCACTCCCCGTGCCAAGCGCGTCCTTGAACTCTCCTTGGAAGAGGCGAGGCAGCTGGGTCACAACTACATCGGCACCGAGCACCTGCTCTTAGGCCTGATCCGCGAAGGCGAAGGGGTTGCGGCACGCGTGCTCGAAAATCTCGGAGTCGACCTGGCGAAGGTGCGCACTCAGGTGATTCGCATGCTTGGCGAAACAGCTGAAGTGGGAGCCGGAGGGGGTGGCGGAGCCAAAGGGTCCACCAAGACTCCAACGTTGGATGAATTCGGCACCAACCTCACCCAATTGGCAACTGAATCCAAACTGGATCCGGTTGTTGGACGTCACAAAGAAATCGAACGGGTGATCCAGATTCTCGGCCGACGCACAAAAAACAACCCTGTTCTTATCGGGGAACCAGGAGTTGGCAAGACGGCTATTGCTGAGGGCCTTGCTCAGAGAATTCAGCAGGGGGATATCCCAGACATTCTTGAAGAGAAGCGCGTTCTCACCCTCGATATCGGCTTGCTCGTTGCAGGCACGAAATATCGAGGGGAATTTGAGGAGCGGCTCAAGAAGATTATGGAAGAGATCAAATCAGCCGGCAATGTGATCTTGGTGATCGACGAGGTTCACACCTTGATCGGTGCTGGAGCGGCTGAAGGTGCCATCGATGCCGCCAACATCCTCAAGCCAGCACTGGCTCGTGGCGAACTCCAATGCATCGGAGCAACCACCCTTGATGAATACCGCAAACACATTGAGCGCGATGCGGCCCTGGAGCGTCGCTTCCAGCCCGTCACCGTGGGCGAACCTTCCATCCCAGACACGATTGAAATTCTGAGGGGACTGCGCGAGCGCTACGAGCAGCACCATCGCCTCAAAATCACCGACGCGGCCCTCGATGCAGCAGCAACCTTGGGGGATCGTTATATCTCCGATCGTTTCCTTCCAGATAAGGCCATCGATCTCATTGATGAAGCTGGAAGCAGAGTTCGTTTGCTGAATTCCAAGCTTCCCCCTGCCGCCAAGGAAGTGGACAAAGAGCTCCGCGCTGTCCAGAAGGAAAAAGAGGATGCTGTTCGCGATCAAGACTTCGGTCGCGCAGGAGAACTCCGCGACAAAGAAGTTGAGTTGCGTGAAAAGATCCGCACGTTGCTGCAAAGCAGCCGAGAAGAAACTCCTGTTAACAGCGGGGATGCCGGCCAAACCAGCGAGGGTGCGGTGGGAGAGGCTTTGTCCTCCGATTCAGCGGAAGGATCAACAGCCCAACCTCAACTCCTCACCACTCCGATTGTGGACGAGGAAGATATCGCTCACATCGTGGCCTCCTGGACTGGAGTCCCCGTTCAGAAGCTCACCGAGAGCGAGTCCGTCAAATTGTTGAACATGGAGGAAACACTCCATAAGCGTTTGATTGGACAAGATGAGGCGGTGAAAGCGGTTTCCAAGGCGATTCGGCGGGCACGCGTTGGCCTGAAAAACCCCAATCGTCCGATTGCCAGCTTCATTTTCTCTGGCCCCACCGGCGTTGGTAAAACCGAGCTCACCAAGGCTCTCGCCGCCTATTTCTTCGGTAGCGAAGAAGCGATGATCCGTCTCGACATGTCGGAATTCATGGAGAGGCACACGGTCAGCAAATTGATCGGTTCACCTCCTGGATATGTGGGATTTAACGAAGGAGGACAGCTCACCGAAGCGGTTCGCCGTCGTCCTTACACCGTTGTTCTCTTTGACGAGATTGAGAAAGCCCATCCCGATGTCTTCAACTTGCTTCTGCAACTTCTCGAAGATGGTCGCCTGACCGATTCCAAAGGAAGGACCGTTGATTTCAAAAATACCTTGATCATCATGACTTCGAACATCGGTTCGAAAGTGATTGAAAAAGGTGGTGGTGGTTTAGGTTTCGAATTCTCTGGTGAAAATGCCGAAGAGAATCAATACAACAGAATCAAATCTCTTGTAAATGAGGAACTGAAGCAGTATTTCCGCCCTGAATTCCTTAACCGTCTTGATGAAATCATCGTCTTCCGTCAACTCAACCGTGAGGAGGTGAAAGACATTGCTGAAATCATGCTTAAAGAGGTCTTCGCTCGTATTGGCGACAAGGGAATCACCTTGACGGTGTCCAATGCTTTCAAAGAGCGGCTTGTGGAGGAGGGTTACAACCCTGCTTACGGCGCAAGACCTTTGCGTCGTGCCGTGATGCGTCTTCTCGAAGACAGCCTGGCGGAGGAAGTCCTCACCGGGCGTATCAAGGAAGGCGATTCCGCTGAAGTGGACATCGACCACGACAAAAAAGTAGTTGTTCGACACCTCAACACCACCACCCCAGTGACACCTCAACTGGCCAACGCTGGGGTTTGAGGCAAGCATGACCACGTCGTTGGTTTGCCATACCCATGCCATTGCTCCTTCCCGGGTGATCCGGGGAGAGCAAGCCTGGCAACAAGGTCTCCCCGCTATTGCTGATCTCTGTCAGCGACCTGCCCTACTCGGACGCAGCCCCGCAACCCAAGCCATTCGTGCTCGATTAAAGGCCGATCTCATCGGCTGTGATTTGGCCGTTGTGGAGAGCGAACTCCAGTTCGACTGCTGCGAAGACGACCTCACACGCCTGCAGGCCCAACTGCAGGCAACAGCCTGTGACGCCGTGATTGCAGCCGGTGGAGGAAAGGTTTTAGACGCAGGAAAACTTCTGGCCTATCGACTCAAGCTTCCATGCATCACGGTGCCGCTTAGTGCCGCGACCTGCGCCGGGTGGACAGCGCTTGCCAACATCTATTCCCCCGATGGAGCCTTTATTTCCGACGAGGCACTCGCCGCTTGCCCAGATCTTTTGATTTTTGACCATGGCCTGGTTCGCCAAGCCCCGAATCAAACGTTGGCCAGTGGCATCGCCGACGCCCTCGCCAAGTGGTACGAGGCCTCTGTGGGGAGCGGATCCAGCACGGACGGAATCATCCAACAGGCCGTACAGATGGCCCGGGTGCTTCGCGATCAACTTTTGATCGATGCCCGCGAGGCGATGGCTCAACCTGAGAGTGAAGCCTGGGTTCGGGTGGCTGAAGCCTGTGGTCTCACCGCCGGGGTGATTGGTGGCCTTGGAGGTGCGCAATGCAGAACGGTTGCGGCCCATGCGGTCCATAACGGCTTAACGCAATTGCATTCCTGTCACAGCAAGTTGCACGGAGAAAAAGTGGGCTTCGGCATTCTTGTGCAGCTCCGGCTAGAAGAGCGCCTTGGTGGCAATCAATTAGCCGCCCAATCCCGTCGTCAACTTTTGCCTCTGCTTCAAGAGCTGGGTGTCCCGGTCACGCTCCAAGATCTTGGACTTGGAGAAGCTGGGTTGCATGAATTGCGCGCCATTTGCAGCTTCGCCTGCCGGCCAGGCTCCGACCTGCACCATCTCCCCTTCGATGTCACTGAGACCGATCTGCTGGAAGCTCTCGTGAGCACCGACGCAGACAGTCGCTCCTTCAGCACCTCGCTGGAGACCGAAGCTTGACCAACAAGCGCATTCTCGAGAACGCTGCATCCACCCTTCTCGATCCTCTGGCCCGTGAACAGCTCCAGGGCTTGGAGTGGTTGGAACTTGCCTGCACCGATGGGGGGGCAGACCACTACCCAGTGGTGACTGTGGGCAGTGGGCCACCGGTGTTGTTACTGCACGGATTTGATAGTTCCAATCTGGAATTCAGACGTCTGGTGCCCCTGCTCAAAACCAACAACAAACTGATCATTCCCGATCTGTTCGGTTTCGGGTTCTGTCCAAGGCCAGAACAAACCAGCTACGGACCTGAGCTGGTGCTCAACCATCTCGATGCCCTGCTCGACACCCTGCCAACAGACGAAACCATCGGTGTGATCGGAGCCTCGATGGGTGGATCTGTCGCGATGGAACTGGCGCGGCGCCACCCCGAACGCATCGATCGCTTGCTGCTTCTTGCTCCAGCAGGACTGGATGGCAAACCGATGCCCCTGCCTCCGGTGCTGGACCAACTAGGGGTTTGGTTTCTAGGCAGACCTGGCGTGAGACGAGGTTTATGCAGACAAGCCTTCGCCGATCCCGACAGCAACGTTGGAGAACCAGAAATTGAGATTGCATCCCTGCATCTCAAGGTGCCTGGGTGGGCCCGTTCCTTAGCGGCCTTCGCCCGCAGCGGAGGGTTTGCCGGGTGTGGTGCCCCCCTTCCCCCTCAGCCCCTGCATGTGCTCTGGGGTGAACAGGATCGAATCCTGCGCGCTCCTCAAAAACGTTCCGCTCAGGAATTATTGGGAGACAAGCTTGAATCGGTTGCCAATTGCGGGCATCTTCCCCATCTCGATCAACCGGAGTTGGTGGCGAAACGCTGGCAAGCATCAGAATGACTGCCATGAACGCAAATAGCTCTGGCCCGCTGCTACAGCTGCTGTCCAATGGTCTGCAAATTTGGATCCGAGGTCAATGCGATGACGTCGGTGAGTTGAAGCTGAATCTCCAAGGATCAGCTTTGCAACTTCTGCGCGGCAAGCTGGAAGGTGTGTCCTTAACCGCTCGCAAAGTGAGTTTTCAGAAACTCCCCCTTCTGCGGGCTGAGCTCAAATCCGGTGCCCTTCAAGCCCACATCAATCCCTCCAATCCTGGCCAACCGATTCAGCTTTCGCACCCCTTCACCATTGATGGAGAGGTGGTCCTCAGCGGAGCCGATCTCAACCGTGCCCTCGCCAGTGATCGTTGGAGGTGGTTAAGAGATCTCATCAGTGAGCAATTGATGGGGCTCACACCTCTGCAAACCTTGAGCATTGACGACGACTTACTGGAATTGCAGGCAGCCGTGATTGCAACCCAAGATCCTGTTCGCGCTCGTTTTGGTCTTCAGGCCGCGGAAGGCACCATTCAAATCACCCAGCTCGAGACAGGAAAATCGTTTTTATTGCCCATGGATCCCGTCATTCACATTGACAAGGCAAACCTCAAAGCAGGTCAATTAATCCTTCAAGGGAAGGCCACTGTTAGTCCCTGATCAGTCCTTGATCATTCCGTGACTTGCAAATTCGAAGTTCTAGTTGGCGAGTAAAGGCATGATCAAAATCAAGGCGTAATACACCACCGCTGGGGTGAACAAATAACTATCAATCCGATCCAGAATCCCCCCATGTCCTGGAAGAGCATCTCCAGAGTCTTTCACTCCTGCATCGCGTTTCATCATCGACTCGGTCAGATCACCGACAAGAGCAAATAACCCCACCAGCGCTCCAAGCAAACCACCACTCAGCCACCCCAGGTTCCAGCCCATCAGGCTTGCCATCAAAGCCCCCACTAAAACAGAGCATAAGGCTCCTCCGATCGCCCCCTCAATCGTCTTTGACGGAGAGATTGGAGACAGGGGATGGCGTCCGAATCGACGACCAATCATGTAGGAGCCAATATCACTCGCAACCACCATTAAACAGGCAGCCAGAGTGATTAATAAGCCCGATGAAAGCCAGGAATTATCAATGCTTAGCCGTTGCAAAATCGGAGCAACTTCAAAATCAGTCAGGTTGCGAAGTCTCAACCAATGGCTTGGAAGAAAGCCGAGATAAAACAAACCAAAAATGGAAGCGGCGATGTCCGCAATCGATCCTGTAACCGGCTGCAAGAGCAACCAACCACAAATGGCTGCACCCGATAAGGGCAGCACGGCATCAGGCAAAAGAGCCGGAAGACCTCCTGAATTGGCCCACTGCGTGCTCAAAAGCAAGAGCTGACACGCCACAAGCGTTGTTTTCGTGGCAGGCCTCATGCCTTTGAACTGGGCCATTCGGAAAAATTCCAACAAGCCCAGATGCACGATCACCCCCAACGCGAGCGTGAACCACCAGCCGCCGAGTCCCACCACCAGCAACCCAAAAGCGCCAGCCAGCAGTCCACTGAGCAAGCGCTTGCGATCAAAACCCGTCTTGGTTTTGCCTTTGCTGCTGCTTGCTGCGTCTGAAATCACCCCAGTTGCACCTGCGGCTCTTCAGCCAGAACTTTCACCTTACCGGGCACCAGTTCCGGCCATCTCTGGTGCTGATTCAATAACCACTCCAACCGATCCGATTCAATTCTTTCTCCAGGGATCAGCAATGGAATCCCTGGCGGGTAGGGACAAATCATCTCGGCGGCAATGCGCCCACCACTGTCCTGAAGAGACAGCTCACAGGCTGGGGCCCGAACGGCAAGCGCTGGAAGCAGTTCAGGGGTTGAACTGGTCTCCAGAGGCGGCACAAGCAACGGCTCCAAGGGCTCAGAACGGGGTTGGGACAGCTGGAGCCTCCGCCAAAGCTGTTGCATGCGTTGAGCCAACCCACGCTGAGAGGCCAAGCCAAAGCAAAAGGTTAAACACAAAGGTTCTGGGAGCTCGGCGATCAATCCCCGCTGCATGAACCAGGCATCGGCATCCAAACCGCTCATTCCCTGCTCTGCCGTCACCAAAATCAAACGCAAAGGGTCATCACTGCTTCTCAAGGGCAGTCCTGCAGCACGAAGGCGAGCGGCGATCTGATGCGCTTCCTTCAACCTTCGCTGCAGCAAACGCTCCCATGATGAGGTCAGCATCCAATGCAACGTTGCCTCACAGGAAGCCAACAACAAGGCACTGGGGCTACTGGTCTGAAACCTGAGCAAAGACGCTTGCACGGCTTCAGAGCTGACACGCATTCCTTGCAGCCAAAGCACGGCTGTCTGCCCGAGACCAGGAGCTGATTTATGCAGGGAATGCACGATGAGGTCAGCGCCCGCATGAAGGGAGGAGCGCGGGAGGTCCTCCCCGCCAGAGAAAGCGAAGTGGGTGCCATGCGCCTCATCCACAAGCACGGGCAAGCCGCGCCGATGCAGGGCTGCGATCAACGGCGTGGGGTCGGACGCATACCCGTGATAAGTGGGATGCACCAACACAGCAGCCACGATCGCCTCGGGGATGGAAGGCAGAGCCATGAGCGCTTGCTCCAGGCATGGCTCAGACATCGCACCGGGATGTCCACGATCAGACAGGAAAGGAACGGGTAAAAACACAGGCCGAATCCCTCCCATCACACAGGCAGCAATCAAGCTGCGATGCGCATTGCGCGGCAACAACACCGCCTGCCCAGGTCCTGCCAGGGCCGAAAGCGCTGCTTGAAGCAAACCGGTGGCCCCGTTCACACCAAACCAACAACCCGCAACACCCAATAGGGAAGCCAGTTGTGCTTGCGATTCAGCCACAGCCCCTTCGCTCTCAAGGGGGCCACCAATCTCTGGAAGTTCTGGGAGGTCCCAACTACCGGGTGCCTGCCGCAGCAAACGCTTCAAAGCGGGCGGCAAGGCTCTGCCCCGACCATGCACTGGCAAGTGCAGAGGCTGCCGACGATCAGGCCGCAATAAGGGAATTAAGGAGTGCATAAGGGCCTGCGCTTCTTCAGTTCAGCCAAAAGGGGCAGGGTCGCCCAGAAAGCGATGGAACGAAAAGACAACACGACAACGATGGCCATTCAATCGCCCATGAAACGAGTTGAAGGAACGATCTGCCTAAGATTCACGATCTAAAGATCGAAGTGTGTTGGATATGGCAGAGCGAATCAGTCTGACCAACAACACCCCGCCTAAAGACGCTTCTGAACAACGCATGCGTTACTCCCCTGGCAAGGATGCGCGCTGGCTCTTACTCCGACCGTGGATCTATTTGCCGCGGGTCCTCCAAATCATTTGGGCACTCACGGGGTTGGTCGTCAGCTTGCTGCTTCGCGGCAGAAGCAAGGACGCCGAGGTGCAGCGAAAACTGGCCAGAACCCTGCTTCGCACCCTCACCAATCTGGGGCCATGTTTCATCAAAGTGGGGCAAGCCCTGTCCACACGGCCTGATCTGATCCGACGCGATTGGCTCGATGAACTCACCAAGCTTCAGGACGATCTCCCCCCTTTCAACCATGCGATCGCCCTGCAAACCATTGAAGAGGAGCTAGGCGCTCCGGTGGAGCAACTCTTCGAAGACTTTCCCGACGTCCCTGTTGCTGCCGCCAGTCTGGGGCAGGTCTACAAGGCGCGTTTGCATGGTCAGCACTGGGTTGCCGTGAAGGTGCAACGCCCCAATCTTGCGTTTATTTTGCGGCGCGACATGGTGCTGATTCGCACCTTGGGCGTGATCGGAGCACCTTTCCTGCCTCTCAACTTGGGCTTCGGATTGGGAGAGATCATCGATGAATTTGGTCGCAGCTTGTTTGAAGAAATCGATTACTACTGCGAAGCCGACAATGCCGAACGATTTTCTGCGCTGTTTGCTGATAATCCAGCCGTCACGATTCCAAAGGTTGAGCGCCTGTTATCCGCTAGGCGTGTGCTTACCACCTCCTGGATTCATGGCACAAAAATGAGAGATCGGCAGGAGTTGAAATCTCAACGTCTCAACCCCCCAGCCCTGATCCGCACGGGGGTGATTAGCGGCCTCCAGCAACTTCTCGAATATGGATACTTCCACGCTGATCCTCATCCGGGCAATCTGTTTGCCCTGAGTGGACAAACGGGGGATCTCGGTCACGTGGCCTACGTTGATTTCGGAATGATGGATTCCATCAGTGATGCAGACCGCTTAACGCTCACTGGTGCCGTGGTTCACCTGATCAATAAGGACTTTTCAGCGCTGGCCAAGGATTTCCAACAGCTGGGATTCTTGACACCCAATGCCGACCTGGAGTCGATCATTCCTCCGCTGAGAGAAGTGTTGGGGGGAAGCCTGGGCGACTCCGTTGGCACCTTCAATTTCAAGGCGATTACCGATCGCTTTTCGGAATTGATGTACGACTATCCATTCCGCGTGCCAGCTCGCTTTGCTCTGATCATCCGCGCCGTTGTGAGTCAGGAGGGTCTTGCTCTGCGTCTAGACCCGGATTTCAAAATCATTGCCGTGGCCTACCCCTACGTGGCGAAGCGACTTTTGGCGGGAGACACCAAAGAAATGCGCGAAAAGCTTTTGGAGGTCTTGTTTGATTCCGAGGGCCACCTACGCCTCGAACGACTGGAAAGCCTCCTCGACGTTGTGGGAAGCGATGCACCCACACCGGGTGCTGAGCTCATCCCAGTTGCGGGAGCCGGTTTGCGCTTACTGCTGAGCAAGGATGGCGCCGACCTGCGCAGACGGCTGCTGCTCACCCTCGTGCGTGACGATCGCCTCAGCACAGCAGACATCAGATCCCTGACCTCCCTGCTTGGACGCACCTTTAGCCCGCGTCGCATTGCAGGGCGCATGCTCCAACAACTGAATCCACTAGCTGCCGCTTAGGGTCCCCCCAACGCTTTCACCTCACACTCTCAACCTCACTGTTATGGGATTAGCCCCTGACCTCATGCCCATCGAGTTAGACCAAGCCGACCTCGATGCACTCAGTGATTTCTTTGGTGATCTCGATCCCAGTGAAATATTGCTGGAATACGCTCCGATGAGCCAGCCTCCCTATCTCGTGGCGGGGCTGGGGCTAGCCATTGGCGTGTTGTGCGGGCTCACCTTTGCGCGTCTGATCCAGATTCGCTTAGATGGATGGAAGCAAGATCGGCTCGCCCTGTTGCCCCTTGGGACGGCAGAAGTCACGATGAGTTATGCCGGAACCCTGCTCGGTATCACCCTGTTCATCGGAGGGTCACTTCAAGTGTTTGGCTTCGCGTCTGGGGCTGGATACCTGGTTGCCATGCTGCTTTCCCTTCTCACGGGTGGAGCGTTATGGGTGCAATTGGAGCGATTAATGACTCAAGTGGAATCCGGCAATTTCAAAGCCGTTGATTTCGACAACTTCGACGAATTCTTCTGAATTCAGGCTTAAACAAGCACATAGGCGTGGAGTTGTTCATCACCTCGGCGCAACATCTCAAGGCCTTCACGTTCGAGCCTGCGCGTCCGGTCTCGACTCATCTTCATGGATTTGGCAATCCCCGTGAGGCTCATCGGCTCTTCCCCGTCCATCCCGTAGCGCATACGCAACACTTTTC